>NZ_JAVDVK010000001.1:0-315677 GCF_031456835.1 Leifsonia shinshuensis | reverse complement strand
CCCGGAGATCGTGCAGGCGCACGGCCTCTCCGGCCCGTCCGATCTGCTGCTGCGGGTGGTCTGCGTCGACGCGGAGGACCTGTTCCGGATCACCGGCATTATCCAGTCGACGGACGGCGTCGACCGCGCCGAGACGTCCCTCGACATGGGCGAGCTCATCCCCTACCGCCTGCGCCCCCTCCTCACCCGCGACGCCTGACGGGAAACGCAGAAGGCCGCGCCGACAGGAGTCGGCGCGGCCTTCGTGTGCAGAGGGGTTACGCCTCGGCAGGGGCCTCGACCGGGGTCTCAGCCGCGGGCGCGGCGGGGGCCTCGGCGGACTCGTCGGCGATCACCGGGGCGAGCGACAGCTTTCCGCGGTCGTCGATCTTGGTGATCTCGACCAGGATCTTCTGGCCGACACCGAGCACGTCCTCGACGTTCTCCACGCGCTTGCCACCGGCGAGCTTGCGGACCTCCGAGATGTGCAGCAGGCCGTCCTTGCCCGGGAGCAGCGAGACGAACGCACCGAACGCGGCGATCTTGACGACGGTTCCGAGGAACTGCTCGCCGACCTCCGGGTTGGTGGGGTTCGCGATCGCGTTGACCTGGGCGCGGGCCGCCTCGGCCGACGGGCCGTCGGTGGCGCCGATGTAGACGGTGCCGTCCTCCTCGATGGAGATCTCGGCGCCGGTCTCGTCCTGGATGGCGTTGATCGTCTTGCCCTTCGGGCCGATCAGCTCGCCGATCTTGTCGACCGGGATCTGGACCGAGATCACGCGGGGCGCGGTCGGGGCCATCTCGTCCGGACGGTCGATCGCGGCGTTCAGCACGCTCAGGATCGTGGTGCGAGCGTCCTTCGCCTGCTTCAGCGCGCCGGCCAGCACCGACGACGGGATGCCGTCGAGCTTGGTGTCGAGCTGGATCGCGGTGACGAACTCGCTCGTACCGGCGACCTTGAAGTCCATGTCGCCCAGCGCGTCCTCGGCGCCCAGGATGTCGGTGAGCGCCGCGTAGCGGGTCTCACCGTCGACGACGTCGGAGATCAGGCCCATGGCGATACCGGCCACCGGGGCGCGCAGCGGCACACCGGCGTTCAGCAGCGACAGGGTGGACGCGCAGACGGAGCCCATCGACGTGGAGCCGTTGGAGCCGAGAGCCTCGGACACCTGGCGGATCGCGTAGGGGAACTCGTCGCGGCTCGGCAGCACCGGCACGAGGGCGCGCTCGGCGAGGTAGCCGTGCCCGATCTCGCGACGCTTCGGCGACCCGACGCGGCCGGTCTCACCGGTCGAGTAGGGCGGGAAGTTGTAGTGGTGCAGGTAGCGCTTCTTCGTGACGGGCGACAGCGAGTCGATCTGCTGCTCCATCTTGAGCATGTTCAGCGTGGTGACGCCCAGGATCTGGGTCTCGCCGCGCTGGAAGATGGCCGAGCCGTGGACGCGCGGGATGACCTGCACCTCGGCGTCGAGCGGACGGATGTCCGTGAGCCCGCGGCCGTCGATGCGGATGCCCTCGCGCAGCACGCGGCCGCGCATGACGACCTTCGAGACCGACTTGTAGGCGGCCGAGAACTGGGTCAGCACCTCGGCGGGGAGCGCACCGGCCTCGACCTTCTCGGTCAGGGCGACCTTGACGCGCTCCTTGAGGGCGTCGTCGGCGTTCTGGCGCTCGATCTTGTCGGCGATCTGGTAGACGTTCACGAGCTCGTCGTAGGCGAGGCCCGCGACGTTGTCGTAGGTCTCCTGCGAGTAGGGCAGGAACACCGGGTAGTCGGCGATCGCCTTGGCGGCCTGCTCGGCGATGACGTTCTGCGCGCCGACGAGCTGGCGGATGAACGGCTTCGCCGCCTCCAGGCCCTGCGCGACGATGTCCTCGTTCGGCTTGACCGCTCCACCCTGGATCAGGTTCCAGCTGTTCTCGGTGGCCTCCGCCTCGACCATCATGATCGCGACGTCGCCCTCCGAGCCGTCCTCGTTGGTGAGCACGCGGCCCGCGACGACGAGGTCGAACACGGCCTCCTCGAGCTGCGAGGCCTTCGGGAACGCGATCCACTGGTCCTCGTGGGTGCCGTTGCCGGGGATGAGCGCGAGGCGCACACCGGCGATCGGGCCGGAGAACGGCAGACCGGAGATCTGCGTGGAGGCGCTGGCCGCGTTGATGGCCAGAGCGTCGTAGAACTCGTCCGGGGCGATGCTCAGGACGGTGATGACGATCTGAACCTCGTTGCGGAGGCCCTCGACGAACGACGGGCGCAGCGGCCGGTCGATCAGACGGCAGACCAGGATCGCCTCGGTGGAGGGGCGGCCCTCGCGACGGAAGAACGAGCCGGGGATCTTGCCGGCGGCGTACGAGCGCTCCTCGACGTCGACGGTCAGCGGGAAGAAGTCGAAGTTGTCCTTCGGGTGCTTGCTGGCGCTGGTGGCGCTCAGCAGCATGGTCTCCTCGTCGAGGTAGGCGGCGACGGCGCCCTGTGCCTGCTGGGCGAGGCGTCCGGTCTCGAACCGGACCGTACGGGTGCCGAAGCGGCCGTTGTCGAGAACGGCTTCGGCGAATTTGATTTCAGGACCTTCCAAGAGGTCTTTCTCCTTTGTTTAACGTCGCTGTCCCGTGTGGACGCGACTGTCATTCAAGGAGCAGGAACAGGCAGTTCGACACGTCGTGTGTACGCGGCATCCCATGCGGGTCGCGTGGGCTGAGCCCGTCTGGCCATCAGTAGAAATACACGGTTGCGGGCCGCTCTCGCTGCCACCGCATCCGGATACCACCACCGAGGACCAGCTCCTGCCAGCCTGCTCCGGGTTCCTTCTCGGTATTGAGTTGGATGGACGGCGCTCGGCCGACCACCAGCATCCTATCAGTCGGGCCCGTGGAGTGGGTGGGCACGCGGAGAGAGCAAGCGTGGAGGAGAATTGGCAGTTACTGCCTTTTCTTAGTACGGTGCATGCATGAACACACGAGAGGGTGACGTCGCACCCGCCATTCACGCCGAACACGTCTCGAAGGCCTACGGAAAGGGCGACAGCCGGTTCCAGGCGCTGTCCGACGTATCCCTCCGCGTCGACCGCGGCCAGTCCGTCGCGATCGTCGGCAAGAGCGGCTCCGGGAAATCCACCCTGATGCACGTGCTCGCGCTCCTCGACCGGCCCGACAGCGGTTCGATCACGGTCGGCGGGGTGGATGCGGCGCACCTGTCCGGACGTGACGTCAACCTCATCCGCAACCGGCAGTTCGGCTTCGTGTTCCAGCAGTTCTTCCTCACGGCGAGCAGTTCCGTGCTCGACAACGTGACCCTCCCGCTGAAGATCGCGGGCGTCCCGGCGGCCGAGCGCAGGCGACGCGGGATGGAGGCCCTGCGCCGGTTCGGGCTGGAGGACAAGGCCAAGAACCGCGCGACCGACCTGTCCGGCGGCCAGAAGCAGCGCGTCGTCCTCACCCGGGCCCTGGTGACCGAGCCGGAGGTCATCTTCGCGGACGAACCGACCGGGAACCTCGACTCGACCACCGGCGCTCTCGTCGAGGACGAGCTGTTCGCCCTGAACCGCGAGCGCGGGATCACCCTCGTCGTCGTCACACACGACGAGGATCTCGCGGCTCGCTGCGACCGCCAGGTGACGATCCAGGATGGGCGCATCCTCGACGAGCTCGGAGGTGCCCGGTGAAGAGCCTCGACCTGATCCGCACCGCCGTCGCCAACACGTTCCGCAGCAAGCTCCGCACCACGCTGACCGTGCTCGCGCTGTTCGTCGGGGCATTCACCCTCACCCTGACCACAGCGCTGGGGGCCGGTGTCTCGGACTACGTCACCAAGCAGGTCGCCTCGCTCGGCGCGGGCGACGTCTTCCTCATCTCTAAGGCTTCCAGCTCCACCGCCACCGCCTCCGGGCCGCAGAAGTACGACCCCGCGACCTCGACCGCGTCGAACGGCACCGCCAACCCGCTCACCGGGTCCGCGGGCGCCCTGACCGACGCGAACATCGATCAGCTGAAGAGCATCGACGGGCTCACGGACGTGTCGCCCGTGTCGGCCGTCGCCATCGACTGGATCACGGGGCCCGCGGACGAGAAGTACGAGTTCTCGATCGCCCCGACGTCGTCCATCGCGCGGTCCGACCTGATCGCGGGCAGCCAGCTCGACCGCTCGTCGAGCACGCCCGAGGTCACCCTGCCGGAGGACTACCTCCAGCCCCTCGGGTTCGACACCGCCCAGGACGCCGTCGGCGCCGAGATCACCCTCGGCTACACGGACATCGCCGGCGGAGCGCACACCACGACCGCCACGGTCGCCGGGGTGTCCAACACCAGCCTCCTGAACTCCGGCGCAGGTGCGAACGCCGCGCTGGTGGACGAGATCGGCCAGCAGCAGAAGGCCGGCTCCTCGGCACCTGCTCAGTATCAGGTTGCCGTCGCCCACTTCGCACCGGACGCGACCGACGCGCAGATCGCGGCGCTCAAGGCGGACATCTCCGACAAGGGCATGAGCGCCCAGACGATCGAGGACCAGCTCGGCGTCATCCAGACCGTCATCTCCGGGATCACCGGAGTGCTCAACGCCTTCGCGATCATCGCCCTCCTCGCCGCGGCGTTCGGCATCGTCAACACCCTCCTCATGAGCGTGCAGGAACGCACGCGGGAGATCGGCCTGATGAAGGCGATGGGGATGAGCAACGCCCGCGTCTTCACCCTGTTCAGCATCGAAGCGGCCTTCATCGGACTGCTCGGCAGCCTGCTCGGCGTCGTCGCGGCGATCGCGATCGGCCTCCCGCTGAGCTCGGCGCTGGCGAGCGGACCGCTGGCGGCGCTCTCGGGGCTCAGTATCCTGCTGTTCCAGCCGGCGGGCATCGTCGGCGTCGTCGTGCTCATCGTGCTCATCGCCTTCCTCGCCGGAACGCTGCCCGCCCGCCGAGCCGCCCGGAAGGAACCGATCGACGCACTACGCTACGAGTGACCATGACCCCCTCGATGACCACGAACGGCAATGCCCGCGGCCGGGCGACCACGCGTGCCATCGAGAACGCGGCGGTGCGGCTCGCTCTCGACAAGGGAGCGGCCGCACTGACCGTGGACGAGATCTGCAACGCGGCGGGGATCAAGCAGCGGACCTTCTTCAACCACTTCGCCACCAAGGAGGACGCGCTGCTCGGCGCCGCTCTCCCCCGCATCCACGAGGGTCGCGTGCGCGAGTACCTCAGCGACACCTCGATCGGCGTGCTCACCGGAGCCCTCGAGCTCATCGAGCTCCCGGCCCGCGACGACGGTGACGACCTCGACACCGCCCGCCTCCAGGTCCTGGCCGCCTCTCCGGCGCTCGCGGAACGGCAGGCGTCCCGGCTGATCCCGCTCGCCGGGGAGATCCGCGGCATCATCCGGCTCAAGCTCTCCAGCCTTGGCGCCGACCGCTCGCCCGAGCAGCTCGACTCGTCCGCAGCGCTCATCACTCGCATCGCCAGCTCGCTCCTGCTCGAGCGCCGGCTCCCCGGCGACGACGCCGCTCCGGTGCAGCAGCTGGCCTGGGTCTGGGACCGGATGCTCTAGCTCCCGCCGGCCGGCACGAGACGCAGCACGACGGCGGTCCCGCCGGTCGTGTGCGGTCCGCGGGCGCCGGGGTCGGCCGGCGCCCGCGGGTTCCGTCAGCGCCGGGGGTTCCCGGGTGCCGCGTCCGCATCGCCGGACGCGTCATCGGCGGCGCTGCGCGCCGGATCGTGCTCCGCCCGCGGGTAGTCGCCGATCCGCTGGTGCGTGCTGCGCACCAGCGGCGGCTCACCGTCGTGCTGGGCTCCGACATAGGCCCCGAGCTGCTCGGTCTCCGCCGGATCGTCGTCCGACGTGCCGGTGTACCGGCCGTGCACCTTCCGGGGCTCGGCGGCCTCCGGCTCCGCCTGCGTGTAGCGGCCTTCGACGAGGTCGCGCTCTTCGCTGTCGACCATGATCATCTCCTTGCTTGCGATACCGCAATCGTCCCGCGTCCGAAGCCCGGAGGGAAGGGGGTGCGGAGGTCAGAGCGTCAGCGTCGCGCGCGCCGCGTCCGCCAGCGCCCGTCCATAGGACGGACCGTGCCCGGCGGCGTGCACTGCCAGCGGGTGCAGCTGGTGCACGGGGATGCGCTCCCGCCAGCCGGCGCGCAGCGGTCGCGTCGCGTCGTAGCCCGCCAGGATCTCGTCGAGGAACGGTGCGCCGAAGAGGTCGAGCATCGCGAGGTCGGTCTCCCGGTGGCCGCCGTGGGCGGCCGGGTCGATCAGGATCGCGCCCCGCGCATCCCACAGCACGTTGCCGGTCCACAGGTCGCCGTGGATGCGCGCCGGCGGTTCGTCGTCGTCGAAGTCGCCGGCCGCGACGCGGTCGAGCGCCTCGCGGATCACCGGCAGCTGCGCCGACGTCACCGTTCCCGCCTCCACCGCGATGTCGAGGTAGGGCAGGACCCGGTCGCGGACGTAGAACCGCCCCCAGGTCGTCTCCCGCGCAACGGGGAGTGGACGCCGGCCGATGAAGAGCGGGCCGTCCCAGCCGGCCGGCGGTGCGCCGAAGGCGTCGGCTCCCGCCGCATGGGTCACGGCGAGCGCCGCGCCGAACGCCCGTGCGGCATCCGCCGTGGACCGGCTCTCCCGGATGCGCTCCAGCTCGATGCGGCCGGGCCGCACGTCCGCGACGCGGACGACGCGAGCTCCCCCATCCGCCTCCGGCTCGGCGAGCCAGCGCAGCCCCGCCGCCTCCGCCTCGAAGAACAGCGCCGGCGCATCCGTCCGCTCCTTGATCAGGGTCTCCACGCCGACACCCTACGACGCCGGCACCCTACGTCGATCGTCGCCGGCGAGCCGCCAGCGCGCAGAGCGCGACGCCGATCGCGGTGCCCAGCGTGTTGGCGAGCAGGTCGCGCGGGTCGCTGACCCGCGCCGGCAGGAAGAGCTGGACGAACTCGATCAGGAGGGTGGCGGTCGCACCGATCGCCAGGGCGAGCCACCACCGCCAGGCGCCGAGGAGCAGCGTGAACAGCACGCCCATCGGCACGAACAGCAGGATGTTGGCGGTGAACTCGGCGACGCTCCCGGTCACCCAGCCGAATCCCGGCAGGCCGGAGACCGCGCGCAGCAGGGCGCGCAGCAGCGGATTCCCTTCAGGGTTCCCGGGCGCCGGGTTGAGCGTGATCCACGCGACCGCCGCCAGATAGACGACGGTCAGGACGGGGAGCACGGCAGGGCGGCGCATCCTCCTATGCTGGCGCACATGACCAGTGCGTTCCGCATCCCGATGACCGGACGCTCCACCGACGAACGGCACCGGGTCTCCAGCCCCCTGGAGCTCCTGTTCGACCTCACGTTCGTCGTGGCCATCGCCCAGGTGGCCGGCCAGCTCGCCCATGCGGGCGAGAGCGGCGAGCTGCTGGCGAAGCTCCCGCTGTACCTGCAGGTGTTCTTCGCGATCTGGTGGGCGTGGATGAACTTCACCTGGTTCGCCTCGGCGTACGACACCGACGACGTGCTCTACCGCGTGATGACCCTCGTGCAGATGGGCGGTGTGCTGGTGCTGGCCGCCGGGGTGCCGGCCGCCTTCGCCGGGGAGAGCTTCACGGCGATCATCGTCGGCTACCTGATCATGCGGTTCGCGCTGGTCGCCCAATGGCTGCGCGCCGCCGCGGAGTACCCGGCCGGACGCACGACGGCGCTGCGCTACGCGATCGGCGTCTCCGCCGTCCAGCTGTTGTGGGTGGCGTGGGGCTTCCTGCCGCCCCACGTCGCCGTGTACCTGTTCGTCGTCGGGGCGGTGCTGGAACTGCTGGTGCCGCTGTGGGCGGAGCGCACCGGGATGACGAGCTGGCATCCGCACCACATCGCGGAGCGCTACGGCCTGTTCACGATCATCGTGCTGGGCGAATCGGTGTCGGCCTCGGCGGTGGGCGTGCAGAGCGCGCTCGCCCGGTCCGGGTTCTCGGCCGCGCTGGTGTGGATCGCCGTCGCGGGCCTGGTGCTGCTGTTCGCCCTGTGGTGGCTGTACTTCCTCGAGCCCGCCGCCGAGGGTCTCCGCTCGCGGCGCGGCCGCTCGTTCTACTGGGGGTACGGGCACTACTTCGTGTTCGCGTCGCTGGCCGCACTGGGCGCGGGGCTGGAGGTGGCGGTGCAGGAGGGCGCCGCGCACGAAGCCGCGGCGAACACGACGGTGGAGTACATGATCGCGGCGCCCGTGGCGGTCTTCCTGTTCATGCTCTACGTGCTGCACGCGCCGCTGGTGCCGGAGGTCGTCATCCGGCCCCTGAAGACCGCGATCTCGATCGCGCTCATCCTGCTGCTGCCGCTCGCCTCCCCCGTGATCGGCCTGGTCGGCGTCACCATCGGGATCGCCCTGGTCGCGGCGGCGCTCGTGGCCGCCACGCTGATCGACCGGGCGGTGGAGCTGCGCCGTGCCGGCGAAGGGTCCGAGGCGGCCGCCTCCTGAACTGCGCCCCTTGTTCTCGCGCCGGAGGCGCGGGAGAGTCGAGGGATGAGCCGACAGGACGACCGCGCCGATCAGCTGACCACCGCCCCGCGCGCCGACGCGAGCGACGCCGATCCCCGGATCGAGGTCACCGAGGGCGAGGACGGGCGGCGGCGGATCGACCTGCGCGACGACGCGGAGGTGCGGCCGGGGACGGACCCCGAGCACCGCTGACCCCGAAGGGTGGGTCGGGCGTCTACGAGTGCGCGGCTTTCGACACCTCCTCCTCCGACTTGGCGATCGCCTCCTGAAGCTTCTTGTAGTCGTCCTCGTCGATGGCCTTGGCGATGCGCTTGTCCGCCTTGACCAGTGCCTCCTCGACCTTGTCGGCCCACGTGTCGTCCACGACGGCGACGACTGCGGAAGATCCCGGCGGCAGGTACTCGTCGAGGTCGACGCCGAGCTTCTTCTCGTCGTGCCGCTTCTGGAGCGCCCCGATGCCGGCTCCGATCCCCGCGCCGAGCGCCGTGGCGAGCAGCAGCGGAGGCGCGAACAGCCCGACGACGATGCCGGCGCCCGCCCCGATGCCCGCACCGCGACCGACCTTGCCCGTGTCGTGCTCCGTCACCGAGACCTTGCCGTCGGCGTCGCGGCTCATTACGACCGCGCCGTCCACTTTGTAGTCGCCCAGGTCCTCTCCGGCCTTGAGTGCGGCGTAGTCGCTCTCCGCCAACGTGGAGTCGGTGTACGCGCCGACCACCAGGACGAGATTCCTCTCCGCTGCCATGGTGCTGCCTTCCCTCTCGGTGGTCCGCCCGGGCGGCGGTCCTCACGCGGACGTGGTCGCCCACGTGGAGGGTCCGGCGGTATACAGCACATCGCGTGGTCGTCAGCGAACCCCGGACACACAGAACGGGCCGCCACCCGAAGGTGACGGCCCGTTCCGAAGAAGTTCGCGGTGTCGCTCGAAGTTATCGACGCACGCCTTTTATCGACGCAGCCCGAGTCGCTCGATGAGCGAGCGGTAACGGTTGATGTCGATGTCCGACAGGTAACCCAGCAGACGGCGACGCTGACCGACCAGCAGAAGCAGGCCACGACGCGAGTGGTGGTCGTGCTTGTGCTCCTTGAGGTGCTCAGTGAGATCCTTGATCCGCTTGGTCAGGATCGCGACCTGGACCTCGGGGGATCCGGTGTCACCGGGGTGGGTAGCGTACTCTTCGATGATCGCCTTCTTGGTGTCTGCATCCAGCGCCATAGAGGGATCCCCTTTCTGCTCGTTGCGCGGTGCCCGGGGCCGTATGCCTGGGCTCTCTTGATCCGCGGCCGTTCGACGGCAACTGGAAGAGTCTACCAGAACCACCACCCACAACCGTCCGCGCGGACGGCGGCAGAGCGCGCGCTCAGAGGGGTTCGGGCTCCGGTTCGAGCAGGGCGAAGACGGCGCCGTGCGGGTCGACGATCTCGGCCCAGCGGCCGACGCCGGGCGCGGACAGCGGTTCTGTCCGCAGCGTGCCGCCGAGCTCGGTGGCACGCACCACGGCGGCGTCCAGGTCGGCGACGTTGAAGTAGACCAGCCAGTGGGCGGGCTCGGTCCCGTCCGAGGTGTACGCGCCGGCCACGCTCGTCTCCCCCACGTCGAACAGCCCGTACGGCTGCTCGCCGACGCGCATCTCGCTGACCGCGAAGCCGAGCACGGACTCGTAGAAGGCGAAGGTCGACTCCGGGTCGGATGCCACCAGCTCGAGCCAGTCGACCGCACCCGGCTCATCGCGCAGCCAGGGCGCGTTGCGCTCCATCCGCTGCCAGAGGCCGAACACGGCACCGGCCGGATCCGCCACGATGGCGAGCCATACGCCCGGAACCGCCTCGCCGGGCTCCAGCAGCACCGAGCCGCCCGCGGCGAGCGCGGCGTCCGCGGCCGCCTGCAGGTCGTCGACGGAGAAGTACGCGGTCCAGGCGGCGGGAGCGTCGGGGCCGGGCAGCGGGCCGATCGCGGCCACCGCGACGCCCCGGCTCTGAGCGAGGGCGAAGTTCCCGGTCTCCGGCAGGAACGCCCCGACCTCCCAGCCGAACAGCTCCCGGTAGTAGTGGGCGGCGGCGGCGTGGTCCGGGCTCTGGAGGTCGACCCAGATGGGAGTCCCGTGCGGGAACGCGTCTTCGATCGGCATGGCCACACGCTACTCGCCCGCACCTCCCGCGGCGAGAGGCCGACGCAGGGCGCGCCGATGGGGGGTCAGAGTCCGCGCAGCAGGTCCGCCAGAGCGGCGACGACGGTCGGCGCCGGCGGACCGTCGTCGTGGCTCGCCCACCACACCAGGGCGGAGAAGATGGCGGCGCTGAGCGCGTCGGCGAGCACCTGCACCCGGAGCGCCTGCGCATCCGCACCGAGCCGGGACGAGAGGAACCCGATCAGCAGGTCGCGGTCGGCTCCCATCGCCGTGACGCCGAACCCGACGAGTGCGGGATGCGTGCCCATCAGCGTCAGCCGGCGGCGGGTCGCCTCCTCCGCCTCCGGCGGCAGGGTGAAGGCGGCCGTGACGGCCTCCGCCAGGACGGCGGCGACGGGTCGTCCGTCCGACGGCGCGTCCAGCACCTCGTGCATCCGGCCGACCACCGGCTCGATGCCGCCCCAGACGAGCGCGGGTTTGCTCGGGAAGTAGCGGAACAGCGTCCTCCGGCCGATCCCCGCGAGGGCGGCGATGTCGTCCATCGTCGTCTCCTCATAGCCGCGCTCGGCGAAGTGCCGCAAGGCGAGCAGGGCGACGCGCTCGGGGTCCACGTCCGCCGGGCGACCCCGGCGCTTGGGCGCGGTGGCGTCGGGCCCGGTCAGGTGGGGCACGTCGGCGTCGGGCGCTGTCATCCTCCGATCATTCCACCGCGCGGCCGCCGCCGGCCTCCTCGCGCGCGATCGCCTCCGACAGGGTGCGCAGCCCGTCCGGGATCTGAGCGGCCGGGATGCTGCCGAAGCCGAGAAGCAGGCCGTCGGGTCCCGCGCCGGTCCGGAACCGGGACACCGGCTGAACGGCGACGCCCGCGACCGCCGCGCGCTCGGCGACCCGGAGGACGTCGAACGGCGCCTCCGCCCCCCGCTGCAGCAGCGCGAGATGCAGCCCCGCCGCCGACGGCACGGGGACGAGACCGGGGTCGAGCCGCTCCGCCGCCCGGCGCAGCAGCGTGTGGCGCTCCTCGTAGACGCGGGTCGCCGCGCGCACATGGCGCGCGAAGGCGCCGGAGTCCAGCAGCCGGGCCATCGCCCGCTGCGTCACCGTGTCGCTGTGCCAGTCGGCGAGCCGCTTGGCGTGCCGGAGGGCGGCGAGCACGGCGGGCGGCGCGACGACGAAGCCGAGGCGGAGCGCCGGGAGCATGGTCTTGGAGAACGTGCCGACGTAGACGACGCGGCCCTCCGCATCCAGCCGCTGCAACGGGTCGAGGGGCCGCGCGCCGAAGCGGTACTCGCTGTCGTAGTCGTCCTCGATGACCACGGCATCGTTCCGGACAGCCCACTCCAGCAGGGCGACGCGGCGCTCCAGCGGCAGGATGCCGCCCAGCGGGAACTGGTGCGACGGCGTCACGTAGACCAGCCGTGCCGGAGGCAGCAGGTCGACCCGGAGGCCGTCCTCGTCGACCGGCACGGGCACCACCCGCGCGCCCGCCATCTCGAACACCTGCCGGACCGGCGGGTAGCCCGGGTCCTCGACCGCGACCGTGTCGCCGGGACGCAGCAGCACCCGCGCCAGCAGGTCGAACGCCTGCTGGGCGCCGTTGGTGACCACGACATCGCCCGGTCCGGCCTCCACCGAGCGGGCGACACCGAGGTGGCGGGCGATGCCCACGCGCAGGCGCTCGACGCCCGCGGGGTCGTCGTACGACGCCGTCCGCACCGCGGGACCGCGCAGCTCGGCGGTCATCGCGCTCCGCCACGCGTCCACGGGGAACAGGGCGGGATCCGGCGAGCCGATGCGGAAGTCGTACGCCACCGGCCGGGGTTCGGTCCACAGCGGGTCGTCGACGGCGCGCCAGGCGGGCGCCGGACGGACGGCTCCCCGCCGACGGCCGCTGGGCTGGGCCGGACGCTCGGCCGGCGTGTAGGCGACGAACGTGCCGGCACCGACCCGCGCATCCAGGTAGCCCTCGGCGGTGAGCCGCTCGTACGCGGTGGAGACCGTCGCGCGCGAGACCCGGAGGCTCGCCGCCAGCTCCCGGGTCGCCGGGAGGCGCTCGCCCCGGCGCAGCCGCCCGTCGAGCACGGCGTCGCGGAGCTGGCGGTAGATCCGCTCGGCGCGGTCACCGCGTCCCTCGATGGCGACGTGAAGGTCCACGGCGACTCCTCCGGATTGGTCTGATCGGATGCTGTCCGATTGGATCTTACGTCGCGCCATTCGCGACCGTAGCGTCGAAGCCATGACAGAACGCATCCAGATCCCGTCCCTCGCTCCCGAGGGCTACCGCAAGGTCATCAACCTCGACGGCTACGTCGGAGGCGCGGTCGAGGAGCCGCTCGGCGACCTCGTCAAGCTGCGCGCCTCCCAGGTCAACGGCTGCACCTACTGCGTCGACATGCACTCGGTCGACCTGCAGGGCCGCGGCGTGCCCCTGCGCAAGGTGTTCGCCGTGTCCGCCTGGCGCGAGTCGCCGTGGTTCACCGAGCGCGAGCGCATCGCGCTGGAGCTGACCGAGGCCGTCACGCTCATCCACGAGGACAGCGTGAGCGACGAGCTCTACGCACGCGCCCTGGCCGAGTTCGGGGAGACGGGCCTGGCGAACCTGCTGCTCGCCATCGCGACCATCAACATCTGGAACCGGATCGCCATCCCCACCCGCATGCAGCCGTCGAGCCTGTGACGGCCCAGCGGTGAGAACGCCGCCGCAGACGACGAAGCGCTCCCCCGGCGGTGCCGAGGGAGCGCTTCGCGGTTCGAGGGGAGGCTCAGCTGACGCCGAGCAGGTCGATCACGAAGATCAGGGTCTTGCCGGAGAGCGGGTGACCGCCGCCGGCCGGGCCGTAGGCCAGCGCGGGCGGGACGGTGAGCTTGCGGCGTCCACCGACCTTCATGCCCGGGATGCCGTCCTGCCAGCCCTTGATGAGGTTGTTCAGCGGGAAGTTGATCGACTGACCGCGGCTCCACGACGAGTCGAACTCCTCGCCGGTCTCGTACTCGACGCCGAGGTAGTGCACGTCGACCCTGGAGCCGGGGGTGGCCTCCGGGCCGGTGCCCTCGACGATGTCGACGATCTCGAGCGTCTCCGGAGCCGGGCCCTCGGGGGCGTCGACTTCGGGCTTCTGGTTGGTGTTCTCTGCCATGCGCTCCATCCAACCGGTGTGCGGGGGCCGCGTCAAAGCCCGTTCGCTGAGCGCGCACGACGATCGGGGGTTGCGCTGGCGGCCCGGGCGGAGCATCCTTAAGGCCATAACTCGACCCCCCGGGAGCGCTGCAGGCATCGCCGCACCACCGGGGGTCGAGTCTGTTAAGCCCCGAATCCGTCAGGCCCCGAAGACCTTGCCCGGGTTGAGGATGCCGAGCGGGTCGAACACCGACTTCAGCTTCACCTGCAGCTCGTACGAGTCAGGGCCGAGCTCGTCGGCGAGCCAGCGGCGCTTCAGGACGCCGACGCCGTGCTCCCCGGTCAGCGTGCCGCCCAGTTCGATGGCCGTGCGGAACAGATCGTTGGCCGCATCCCACACCGCCTGCGGCACCTCGTCACCGGTGTAGACGAAGTTCGGATGCAGGTTGCCGTCGCCGGCGTGCGCGACGGTCGGGATGGGGATGCCGTAGCGCGCGGAGATCCGCTCGATCGCGGCGAACATCTCGGGCATCCGGGATCGCGGGACCGCCACATCCTCGATCAGCACCTCGCCGCTCGAGGCCAGCGCCGGGTGGAACGCGCGGCGCAGCGCGAGCAGCCGCTCGCCCTCCTCGGCGTCCGCCGCGACCCGGACCGTGCCGCCCGTCTCGGTGAGGACGGTGCCGGCCGCCCCGGCGTCCGCCGCCGCGGTGGGCCCGTCGAACTGGACCAGCAGGTACGACGCGCCCGCGCTCGCGCCGAACGCCTCCTCGATGCGCTCCCGGCCGAGGTAGGCGGAGATCCGCTCGAGCGCGGGGGCGTCCAGGAGCTCCATCACCGCGGGGCGCAGGCGAGCGGCGGTAATACGCGCCGACGCCTCCGCGGCGGCGCGGACGTCGGGGAAGAGCGCGCCGAGCGTCACCGGCTCGCCGGGCGGGATGGGCTGCGCGCGCACCGTGGCGCCGACGATCACCCCGAGGGTGCCCTCGGAGCCGACGAACAGCGCCGTCAGGTCGTAGCCGGTCACGCCCTTGACCGTGCGGTGACCGGTGCGGACCACGCGGCCGTCGGCCAGCACGACGGTGAGGCCGAGCACCGCCTCCCGCGTCACCCCGTACTTCGCGCAGAGCAGGCCGCCGGCGTTGGTGGCGATGTTGCCGCCGACCGTCGAGATCGCTTTGCTGGCCGGGTCGGGCGCGAAGAACAGCCCGTAGGGCTCCAGGGCGGCGTTCAGATCGCTGTTGACGACGCCCGGCTCCACCACCGCGAGCTGGTCCTCCGCCGAGATCTCGAGGATGCGGTTCATGCCGGACACGTCGAGCACGAGGGAGCCCTCGGTGCCGTTCGCTCCCCCGGCGAGCCCGGTCCCGGCTCCCCGCGGCACGACGGGGATGCGGAACTCGCTCGCCGCCCGCAGCGCGGCCTGCACGTGCTCCACCGTGCGGGCGGAGACGATCGCGAGCGGTGAGCCGGTCGCGATCCAGCCGGAGCGGTCGGTGCGCGCCGCATCCAGCAGCGCGGGGTCGGTGCTGAGCACGCCCTCGGCGATGGCCTCCTCGCCGAGCGCCGCCGAGAGCCAGTCGAGGACGTCCATGCGTCCAGGCTACCGATCGGGGGGCGAGGGCGTTCCGCGGTGATGTCCGATTTCCGCTATCGGGTGTCGGCGGCGGGTGTCAGGCTGGACGCATGAGCACCATCGAGAAGCCCGCCTCGCATCCCGCGCCGCGACGCGTGGCGGCCCCGCGCGCACGGTCGGCCGACCCGCTCGGCGACCCGGTCTTCGCCGAGCGGTACCGGGCGATGAGTGCTCGGGATGCGCGCTTCGACGGGCAGTTCGTCACCGGCGTGCACACCACCGGCATCTACTGCCGCCCGAGCTGCCCGGCGGTCACGCCGAAGCCGGGGAACGTGTCGTTCTACCTGACGGCGGCCGCCGCGCACGAGGCCGGACTGCGGGCATGCAAGCGGTGCCTTCCGGACGCGGTGCCGGGGTCCCCCGAGTGGAACATCCGCGACGACCTCGCCGCCCGGGCCATGCGGCTCATCGCCGACGGGACCGTCGAACGGGAGGGAGTGCCCGGGCTCGCCCGCCGGCTCGGGTACACGACGCGGCACCTCACGCGGGTGCTGACGGCGGAGCTGGGCGCCGGGCCGCTCGCCCTCGCCCGCGCGCACCGCGCGCAGACCGCGCGCCTCCTGCTGACCGGGTCGGACCTCCCGATCACCGACGTCGCCTTCGCCGCGGGCTTCCGCAGTGTGCGCCAGTTCAACGAGACGATCGCGGAGGTGTACCGCCTCACGCCCGGCGCGCTGCGGGCCTCCGCCCGCCGCGGGACCGCCGTCGCGCCGCATCCCGGGCAGGGGGCGGTCTCGATCAGCCTGCGCCTGCCCGCCCGGCCGCCGTTCGACGGCGCGTCGCTGATCGCGTTCTTGACGGCCCGGGCCATAGACGGGGTGGAGGCGGCGACCGGCGGGGACGACGCCCCCGGCTACGCCCGGGCACTGCGGCTGCCGCACGGCCCCGCGGTCGTCCGGCTCACCCCGACGGGCAGCCCGGAGGCGCCTGCGGTGCAGTGCGACGCAGCCCTGGCCGATGTGGCCGACCTGGCGCCGCTCGTCGCCCGCGTGCGCCGCCTGCTCGACCTGGACGCGGACGCCGCGGCCATCGACGCCGCGCTCGCCTCCGACCCCGCCCTCGCGCCCAGCGTCGCGGCGACGCCCGGGCTGCGGCTGCCGGGAGCCGTGGATGCGGAGGAGATCGTGTTCCGCGCGCTCATCGGGCAGCAGGTGTCGGTCGCCGCCGCACGGACGGCCCTGACCCGGCTGACCGAGGCGCTGGGCGAACCGGTGGCGCTGACGCTCCCCGGTGCTCCGGCGCTCGGAGCGGGCAGCGGGTTCACGCGGCTGTTCCCGACGCCGAGCGCCATCGCCGAGGGCGGCCGGGAGGTGCTGCGCGGACCGGCGCGGAGGATCGACGCGATCGTCGGCGCGGCCGAGAAGCTGGCGGACGGCAGCCTCCGCATCGACGTCGGGGAATCCCGGGAGGACTTGGAGGCGCGCCTACTCGCCCTGCCCGGCGTCGGACCCTGGACAGCCGGCTACATCGCCCTTCGGGTCCTCGGCAGCCCCGACGTCCTCCTCACCGGCGACCTGGCACTGCGACAGGGCGCGGAGCGGCTGGGCCTGCCGTCGGAGCCGCGGGCGCTCGAGGCGTACGGCGCGCGGTGGGCGCCGTGGCGGAGCTACGCGGGGATGCACCTGTGGCGCGCGTGAGCCCCTGAGCTCCACCGCGCGTAGGATCTGGCTGTGCCCACCGTCTCCGTCGTGATCCCCGTCCTCGACGACGCCGGGATGCTCGCCCGCTGCCTCGCGGCGCTGGCCGTGCAGCTCCGGCCCGCCGACGAGATCGTGGTGGTCGACAACGGCAGCACGGACGACACGGCCGCCGTCGCCCGCGCAGCGGGAGCGCGCGTGATCGAGCAGCCCGTCCGCGGCATCTGGCCCGCCGCGTCGGCTGGGTACGACGCCGCCACCGGGGACATCATCGCGCGGCTCGACGCCGACTCGCGACCGCCGGAGGACTGGCTGCTGCACATCGAGGCGGAGCTGATCGACGCCCCGGAGGTCGGTGTGCTCACCGGCCGGGGCGTCTTCTACGACGGCAACCCCCTCGTCGCCGGGCTCGGCCAGCTGCTCTACATCGGCGGCTACTTCTGGTCGATGGAGCTGTGGCTCGGCAACGCGCCCATCTTCGGCTCCAACTTCGCCATGCGGCGCGAGGTGTGGCAGGACGTCCGCTCCCGCGTGCACCGCGACCGCTCCGACATCCACGACGACCTCGACCTATCGTTCCATCTCGACCTCGCGACGGTGGTGCGCTTCGACGAGCGGCTGACGGTCGGCATCTCCGCCCGCCCCTTCGCCACCTGGGGCGGCCTCGGCCGCAGGCTCCGCTGGGCCTACACGACGCTGAGCATGCACCTGCCGGACCAGTCCCCGTGGCGCCGCCGCACGACGCGCCGCCGTCTGCGGCGAGAGGGCGAACAGGAGGCGCCGGGCGCCGTCGCGTGACGTCGTATATACTGTGACCGGATCTGTATATATTGGAGGGTCAACGTGCCTGACACCATGACGCCCGGGCGGAGCAAGAAGCTCATCGCGTTCCGCGACGACCAGATCGCCGCGCTCTCCGAGATCGCCGCCGACACCCACACCAACTTCACGGCGACGGTGCTCGATGCCGTCGACGCGTACATCGCCGCGCATGACCACACCACGCAGGAGATCGTCGACCGACTGATGCGCCAGAACGCGGGACTGCTCGACCGTCTTCGTGACGCGTGAAGGTCCGGTACCTCGCGGTCGATGATGCCCTCGTCGTCATCTCGGCCATCCACGGGCGCGATCCGCTGCGGTATGTGAGAGACACCGCGCTGCTGGAGTCAGCCCTCGAACGCCCGGCTGCGACGCTGTTCGGCCGAGATGCCTACCCGGACCTCCACACGAAGGGCGCCGCTCTGCTCCATTCGGTGCTGCGCAATCACCCTCTCCTGGACGGCAACAAGCGCACGGGCTGGATGTTGTGCGCACTCTTCTTCGCGCTCAATGGTCACGTCGAGCGCTATGACGAGGATGCGATGTTCGACTTCCTGATCTCCGTGGCCGCTGGCGACATCGAGGATGTCGGCGATATCGCGGCGCGGCTTGCGGACTGGTTCGTGCCCGCCGGCGGGTGATCCAGCGCGCCGCGCTAGGGATGCGCTCGGTTCGGCCGCGCACGCGCATCCCGATAGCCTGTATCGGTGAGATTCTCGCACCTCAGCACCGCCGCAGATCAGAAGCCCCGCCTGGCCGCCGTCATCGGAGACGGAGCGCTCTTCCTGGACGAGGTGATGGCGGAGCCGCCGCGGGACCTGCAGGAGCTGATCGAGCGCGGGGATGAGGGACTCGCCGAGGTGCGCGCCCTCGTCGCCGAGGCGGAGTTGGAGGCGGGCGAGCTGCCCACCGCTCATGAACTGCGCCACGCGTCCGCCGTCCTCCGGCCGCCGCACGTGATCGCCATCGGCGCGAACTACGCCGCGCACGCCTCCGAGCTGAAGCTCCGCAGCGAGAAGGCCGCGACCGTCTTCAACCTGTGGCCCAACTCCCTCGCCGGCCACGGCGGAACCACGGCCTGGCCCGCCGACCTGTCGACGCAGGTGGACTACGAGGCGGAGCTCGGTGTCATCATCGGCAAGCCCGCCCGCGACGTCGCGGTGCAGGATGCGCTGGACTACGTCTGGGGCTACACGGTGGTCAACGACATCACGGCGCGCGACCTGCAGTTCTCCGAGGCCCAGTGGTCGCGGTGCAAGTCGTTCGACGGGTTCACCCCGACCGGACCCGTCGTCGTCACGGCCGACGAGATCCCCGACCCGCAGGACCTCTGGCTCACGACCAACGTCGACGGCGCGATCCTGCAGGATGCGTCCACCGCCGACATGGTCCGGTCCGTCCCCGAACTGATCGAGTTCCTGTCGCGCTCGGCGACCATCCCGCCGGGCACCCTCATCTCGACGGGCAGCCCCGGCGGCGCCGGATACTCCCGGAATCCACCGGTGTTCCTGCGCGACCGTTCCACCGTCACGGTGTCCATCGGCGGGATCGGCTACCTCACCACGTACTGCCGCGTCACGTGAGCCGCGCCGCCGCCGCGGTGGGCTAGCGTAGCCCCATGTCGATCGGTGAGCGGCGACCTGTGACGGGCGGCGACGACGAGGCTGCACGCCTCGACGCCGCCCTGCCCGACATCGACTGGTCCGTCGCGCCCGTCGGAACCGTGTTCACGCGGTTCCGCGCCCCGAGCGGGGAGCTCGCCGTCGCGTCGCTCGGTGACCCGGGCGACCCGCGGGTCGTGCTCATCCCGGGCGTCACGGGCTCGAAGGAGGACTTCTACCTTCTCGCGCCGATCCTCGTCGCGGCGGGGTACTACGTGCAGAGCTTCGACCTCGCCGGCCAGTACGAGTCGGCCGACGCCGGTCCCCCGCCCGGCGAGCGGTACACCTACGAGCTGCTGGTGGGCGACGTCGTCGCCTTCCTGCGCGACGGCGGACCCGCCCACGTGCTCGGCTACTCGTTCGCCGGCATCCTCTCCCAGCTGGCGCTGGTGCGGCATCCCGAGCTGTTCCGGTCGCTGACCCTGCTCACCGCGCCGCCGGAGCCCGGCCAGGCGTTCCGCGGCGTCCGGGTCATCGGGTGGCTCAGCTGGCTGACCACCGCCCGGCAGGGCGCGTTCCTCATGATCTGGGGCATCACCACGAACAAGAACCGCGTCTCGGACATCCGGCTCGCCTTCGTGCGGTCGCGGTTCGCCTTCACCCGCCGTTCCAGCGTCGACGACATCGTGGGGCTGATGAAGCGCGTCCCGGATGTGCGCGCGCGGGTGGCGGCCAGCGGCATCCCGGTGCTCGTCGCGACCGGCGACCACGACCTCTGGCCGACCCACCTGCACGCGGCGAACGCGAAGGCGCTGGGCGGGCGGCTCGCGGTGTACCGCACAGGGCACAGTCCGTGCGAGACGGCTCCGCACCAGCTCGGGCGCGACATGATCGCCCTGTTCCGGGAAGCCGAGGGCGGCGACGCGCCGTCCTCCCGCTGAGCGCGCCGCATCCACACGCCAGAGTGTCCCCCGATTGAGGGGTAGACGCGTCGATCTGCGCCGCCCGAACATGGTCGCGCAGTCACGGGTGAGGAGGCTGGGGATGTCCGAGGACGATGTCATCCACCCACCGCACGCCCCGCGCTTGCGGGAGCATGTGGGGATGGTTCGCTGGCGCCGGTCCGGCGACGGAGACTGGTGCGCGGAGACGGTACGGGGGCAGTTCGTCGGGTGCGACGGGCGCGTCTGGCGGGTCCGCCTCTACTCCGGGATCGAGCTGGAGTACGACCTGGAGGACTGGGCGCCGTTCCAGTGAGATCCGTGGCCCCGCGTCGACCGCGGGGCCGCGGAGGTCACTCCGTCTCTTCGCGCGCCTCGGCGATCGCGTCCGCCTCGATGACGGGGATGGCCGTGGTGATGACCTCGAGACCGCTGAGGCGCGCGGGCGACAGCAGGCGGGTCACCTCGTCGCGGCTCATCAGCTTGGCCTCGACCACCAGGTCGGCGACGTTGCGCCCGGTCAGCAGGGCCGACTTCGCGAGCGCGGCCGCCGCCGCGTAGCCGATGTGCGGGGTGAGCGCCGTGATGACGCCCACCGACGATCCGACCATGGCGCCGAGGCGCTCCTCGTTGGCGGTGATGCCGTCGACGCAGTTGATCCGCAGGGTGCGGAACGCCTGCGCCATCCAGGTGATGCTCTGCAGCAGCGAGTGCGCGATGACCGGCTCGAAGGCGTTCAGCTGGAGCTGGCCGCCCTCGGCCGCCATGGTGACCGTCACATCCGCGCCGGCGACCGAGAACGCGACCTGGTTGACGACCTCCGGGATCACCGGGTTCACCTTGCCGGGCATGATGCTGGAGCCCGCCTGGCGCGGCGGGAGGTTGATCTCGCCGAGCCCGGCCTGGGGGCCCGACGAGAGCAGGCGGAGGTCGTTGCAGATCTTGGAGAGCTTGATCGCGCTGCGCTTGAGCGAGCCGGAGAACGACATGAACGCGCCGGCGTCGCTGGTCGACTCGATGAGGTCGGGAGCGGTCTCCAGGTTCAGCCCGGTGATGACGTTGAGGTGGCGGACGGCCGCGGCGGCGTAGCCGGGATCCGCGGTGATGCCGGTGCCGATCGCCGTCGCTCCGAGGTTGATCTCGGCGAGCAGCCACTTGGTCTCGGTGAGCCGCGCGTGGTCCTCGGTGAGGGTCGTGGCGAAACCGTGGAACTCCTGGCCGAGCGTCATCGGGACGGCGTCCTGCAGCTGCGTGCGGCCGACCTTCAGGATGTTGCGGAACTCCGCCGCCTTGTTCGCGAACGAGTCGCGCAGCAGCGCCAGCTCGTCGAGGAGGTGGGCGAGGGCGAAGGTGAGGCCGATCTTGATCGCGGTCGGGTACGTGTCGTTCGTGCTCTGGCTGCGGTTGACGTCGTCGATCGGGTGCAAGTGGGCGTAGTCGCCCTTCGGGTGGCCGTCGAGCTCGAGCCCGATGTTGGCGATGACCTCGTTGGCGTTCATATTCGTCGAGGTGCCGGCGCCGCCCTGCATGACGCCGACCACGAACTGGTCGTGGTACCGGCCGTCGATGATGAGCTGGCAGGCGCGGTCGATCAGCTCGGCCTTGTGCGGCTCGAGCACGCCGATCTCGAGGTTGGCGCGCGCGGCGGCCTGCTTGACGCTGGCGAGGGCGACGACGAGGTCCGGGTAGACGGAGATGGGGCGCTTGGCGATCGGGAAGTTCTCGAGTGCCCGCGAGGTGTGGATGCCCCAGTACGCGTCGACGGGGATCTCGCGGCTGCCGAGGGAGTCGCTCTCGGTGCGGGTGGGGCGGCCGTCGGGGGCCTGCGCGGGGACGTCGGACACGTTCTCGGACGCGTCCACCAGGGGGTCGGCGACGACCGCGTCGGTGATCACCGGAATGGGTGAGGTCTTCGAGTCGTCCATGGTTGCTGTCGGGTTCACGGTTGGCACCGTTGCCTCTCGTTGTGCGGTGGCATGTCTGTCTTCAGCCGGACGTTCGTGGCCTCCGGCATGGCCGAGCCTACCCCCGGGCGCTGGCACCCCACTGGACGTCCTGTCGCTCACTTTCGGCGGCTTTCGACAGCGTGTCGATCAGCCGAGCTTGCGCAGAAGGCCCCGCGCGAAGCGGTCCTTGCCCTCGGTGTACGGCGGGTAGATCAGCGCCAGGGTGTCGGGCGCGAGCGACTTGCTGAGCACCGCCTTCTCGTGACTGAACGTGCGCAGCGAGCGCTCCCCGTGGTACGCGCCCGCACCGCTCTCCCCCACCCCGCCGAAGGGCAGCCCGGCCACCGCGAGGTGCGCGGCCGGGACGCCGAACCCGACCGCGCCGGAGCTCGTCTCGGTGAGGATGCGGCGGCGCGCGCGGGCGTCGGAGGTGAACGCGTACAGCGCGAGCGGCTTGTCGCCCGCGCGGATGATGCGGATGGCCTCGTCGAGACCGTCCACCGGCAGGATGGGCAGGATCGGCCCGAAGATCTCCTCCGCCATCACCGGCGAGTCCGGCGCCACGCCGGTGAGGACCGTCGGCGCGAGATACCGGGTGGCGGCGTCGTGGTCGCCGCCGACCGCGGCCGTGCCCGAGCCCAGCATCCCGGTGAGCCGCTCGAACTGGCGGTCGTTGACGATGCGGCCGTAGTCGGGGCTCTGCGCGGGGGCGTCGCCGTACAGCTCGCGCACCGCATCCCGGAGGGCATCCGCCAGCCGCGGCGCGATCGCCCGGTCGACCAGCACGTAGTCCGGCGCGACGCAGGTCTGGCCCGCGTTCATGAACTTGCCCCAGGCGATGCGGCGGGCCGCTGCGGCGATGTCGACCGTGCCGTCGACGTAGACCGGCGACTTCCCGCCGAGCTCGAGCGTGACCGGCGTGAGGTTCTCGACCGCCGCGGCCGCGACGATCCGGCCGACGCGGCCGTTGCCCGTGTAGAAGATGTGGTCGAAGCGCTGCGCGAGCAAGTCGGTGGTCTCGTCCACGCCGCCCTCGACCACGGCGACCGCCCGCCGGTCGAGGTACTCGGGGATGAGCCGGGCCATCGCCGCGGAGGTCGCCGGTGCGAGCTCGCTGGGCTTCAGCACCACGGCGTTGCCCGCGGCGAGGGCGCCGACCAGCGGAGCGAGCAGCAGCTGGACCGGGTAGTTCCACGGGGCGATGATCAGCACCACGCCGACCGGCTCCAGGATGGTGGATGCGCGCGCGGGCATGAGCGCACCCGGCACGGCCACGCGTTGCGGCCGCAGCCAGCGGCGGAGGCGTTTCAGGGTGTGGTCGATCTCGCCGACGACGAAGCCGAGCTCGGCGATCTGCGACTCGGTCGGGTTCTTCGCGAGGTCGGAGAGCAAGGCGTCCTCGAACACCGCGGAGCGCTCCGTGAGCATCCGGCGGAGTGCGCGGAGCTGCCCGAGACGCCACGCGAGCGGCTTGGTGACCCCTCGGTCGAAGGATGAGCGGAGATCGGCGACCGTGCGCGCATGCGTCATGCGCTCATCCTAGGCAGTCGCTCCGCCGTCAGCCCGCTCGACCGTCAGCGGGCGGGACGGTAGGCCAGATCGAAGATGGCGTGCCCGAGCCGTTCGCCGCGGCGCTCGAACTTGGTGACCGGGCGGTCGTCGGGGCGCGGGACGAAGTGCTCCTCCCCGGCCAGGTTGGCGAGCCCGGGCTCGGCGTCGAGCACCTCGACCATGTGCTCGGCGTACGGCTCCCAGTCGGTCGCGAGGCGCAGCACGCCCTCCGGGTGGAGGGCGTGCACCAGCAGGCGGGCGACCTCCGGCTGCACGAGCCGGCGGCGGTGGTGGCGCGCCTTCGGCCACGGGTCGGGGAAGAAGATCAGGATCTCGTCGATGGACGCCGGGGCGATCCCGCCGTTGAACACCTCGACGGCGTCGTGCCGGATGATGCGGATGTTCGTCAGCCCGCGGTCGCGCATCGCACCGAGCACGCGCCCGATGCCCGCGCCGTGCACCTCGATCCCGAGGAAGTCGCGCTCGGGGTGCCGCTCAGCCAGCGTGAGCAGGTTCTCGCCGTTGCCGAAGCCGATCTCGACGACCCGCGGGGCGGTCCGTCCGAAGGCGGCGTCGAGGTCGAGCGGCGACCCGTCGAACTCCAGCCCGAAGGCGGGCCACAGCTCGTCGATCGCCCGCTGCTGGGCTTCGGTCTTGCGTCCCCGGACGACGAAGCTGCGCGGCCGGACGAGGGGGGATGGTTCCATCCCCCCATTGTCGCGGACGAAAGCTCAGAGCCAGGCGAGCGGCAGGGCGGCGAAGCCGATCCCGATGCCGATGAGGGCGAGGAGGGCGACGAGCAGGACGCCGGCGAGCATCACGGCGTTGAGCACGATGCCCCAGATCGCCCAGGTGCAACCCTCGGGCTCGCGGCCCAGGGCGAGGACGCCGACGACGAGGCCGGCGATGGGGGCGATGAGCGTCCAGCCGAAGACGATCGAGGCGGCACCGAGCACGAAGCTGGTGATGCTGAGCGTCCGGACGGGAGCGACGGTCTGGTAGGGGGTACTGGTGGTGGTGGTCATGGATCCAGTCAAGCGGCGGCGGCCCGGCGCCGGTATCCGGATAACCCCCGACTAGACCCTGAGGGAAGCCCCTCAGGGTCTCGTCGGACGGCTGTCAGACCTGGCCGAGCAGTCCCTCGATGGGCCCGCGGGCGAAGTAGATCAGGAAGCCGGCGGCCACGATCCACAGCAGCGGGCTGATCTCCTTGGCCTTGCCCGCGAGCGAGCGGATGAGCACCCAGCTGATGAAGCCGACGCCGATGCCGTTCGCGATCGAGTAGGTGAGCGGCATGACGATGATGGTGAGGAACACCGGCAGCGTGACCGAGAACTCCGAGAAGTCGATGTGCCGGATCTGCACCACCATGAGCGCACCGACGACCACCAGCGCCGCGGCGGCGACCTCGAGCGGCACCACCTGGGTGAGCGGCGTGAAGAACATCGCGAGGAGGAACAGCACGCCGGTGACGACGCTGGCGAAGCCGGTCTTCGCGCCCTCGCCGATGCCGGAGGCCGACTCGACGAAGACCGTATTGGACGACGCGGAGGTTCCGCCGCCGACGATCGCGCCGACGCCCTCCACGATCAGCGCGGACTGGAGGCGCGGGAACGTGCCGTCCTCGTTGGCCAGCCCGGCGCTGCGCGCCAGACCCGTCATGGAGCCCATGGCGTCGAAGAAGTTGGTGAAGACCAGCGTGAAGATCAGCATGATCGCGGCCAGCGCGCCGATCCGGCCGAACGCGCCGAACAGGTCGACCTGGCCGACCAGGCTGAGGTCGGGCAGCGAGACGAGGGAGGTCGGCAGCTGCGGCACGGTGAGGTTCCAGCCGGCGGGGTTCTTGCCGAACGACGGTCCGACGTGCCAGATCGCCTCGCCGATGATCGCCACGACGGTCGCCGCGACGATGCCGATCAGCAGGGCGCCCTTCACCTTGCGGGCCATGAGCACGCCCATGATGACCAGCGCGATCAGGAACGTGATGGTCGGGAGGGTCGCGATGGAGCCCGCCTCGCCGAGCTGGACGGGCGGCGACGACAGCGTCGTGGTGCGGACGAATCCGCTGTCCACGAAGCCGATGAACGCGATGAAGAGGCCGATGCCGACGGTGATCGCCGTCTTCAGCTGGGCGGGCACAGCGTTGAAGATGAGCTTCCGCAATCCGGTGGCCGACAGCAGGACGATGATGATGCCGTTGATGACGACGAGGCCCATCGCCTCCTGCCAGGTCAGGATCTTGACCACGTTGACGGCGAGGAACGAGTTGATGCCGAGACCCGCGGCGAACGCGAACGGGAGCCGGGCGATCAGGCCGAAGAGCAGGGTCATCACGCCGGCACTGAGCGCCGTGACGGCGGCCACCTGGGTGGTGCCGAGCGTGTGGCCGACGACATCCTTCGTCCCGCCCAGGATCAGGGGGTTCAGGATGACGATGTACGCCATGGTGACGAAGGTCAGGACGCCGCCGCGCACCTCGGTGCCCCAGGTGGTGCCGCGGGCACTGATCTCGAAGAAGCGGTCGATGCGCCCAGGGGCGGACGTGGGCGCGCTGGTCGAAGCGGAAATGGTCGACTCCCGTAGGATCTTGTGGGCGGTGACCCGGCGAGGACTCAGGTTCGTCGGGTAGTGCGCGAATGCGCAGCATCAAGCCTATTCCGACTCGAGACCTGTGAAGGACACGCATGGCTCTGCCCTGGACGCTGCACGGCGACGGCAAGAAGGTGGGGGCGCACGAGATCGTGCTGCCCGGCGAACGGCTGACCTGGCCACGGACGATCGGCCTCGGCGCGCAGCACGTCGTCGCCATGTTCGGGGCGACGTTCCTGGTGCCGCTGCTGACCGGTTTCCCGCCGGCCACCACGCTGCTCTTCTCGGGCGTCGGCACGCTGCTGTTCCTCGTGATCACCGGCAACCGGCTGCCCAGCTACCTCGGCTCGTCGTTCGCCTTCATCGTGCCGATCGTCGCGGCGACCAAGGCTCACGGGATGCCGTCCGCGCTGTTCGGGATCGTCGTCACCGGCATCCTGCTCGCCATCGTCGGGCTCATCGTGGTCGGCACCGGGACGCGGTGGATCGACGGACTCATGCCGCCCGTCGTCGCCGGCGCGATCGTCGCGCTGATCGGCTTCAACCTGGCGCCCGCCGCCGGCGCGAACTTCGCCAAGGCGCCGGTGACGGCCCTCGTCACGCTCGCCGCGGTCATCCTGTGCACGGTGCTGTTCCGCGGGATGCTCGGGCGGCTGTCGATCTTCCTCGGCGTCGCGGTCGGCTACGTCTTCGCCTGCCTGGTCGGCCAGGTCGACTTCAGCGGTGTCGCGAAGGCCGACTGGGTCGGGCTGCCGCAGTTCACCCTTCCGGCGAACCCGTTCACCGCTCCGGCCTCGACCTGGGGCATCCTGCCGGCGTTCCTCCCCGTGGTGCTGGTGCTGATCGCCGAGAACGTGGGGCACATCCGCGGCGTCGCGCAGCTGACCGATCCGTCGGTGAACCGGCTCACCGGCCGCGCACTGTTCGCGGACGGGCTCGCGACCACCGTCGCCGGGTTCTTCGGCGGCTCCGGGACCACCACGTACGGCGAGAACATCGGCGTGATGGCGGCGACGCGCATCTACTCGACCGCCGCGTACTGGGTCGCGGGCATCGTCGCCATCCTGCTCGGCCTCTCCCCCAAGGTCGGCGCGGTCATCAACACCATCCCGGCGGGCGTGCTCGGCGGCGTCACGACGGCGCTGTACGGCCTCATCGGCATCATCGGCGTGAAGATCTGGCTGGACAACAAGGTCGACTTCTCGAAGCCGAAGAACCAGTTCACGGCGGCGACGGCCCTCATCATCGGCATCGGCGACTTCACGCTCAACCTCGGGCAGCTGACCTTCAACGGCATCGCCCTCGGCGCGATCGCCGCGATCGTTGTCTACCACGTCATGAACGCGATCTCCCGGGTGCGCGGCACCGACTGAGGCGACCCGCCGACCCCGACTCACCGGGGGCGACATTCGTGCCGAATGTCGCCTCCCACGAGCGCGTTCCGCACATTCGTCACGAATGTGTGAGCGCGGGCAGGGGAACATTCGTGCTGAATGTCGCCTCCCGCGAGCGCGTTCCGCGCATTCGTCACGAATGTGCGGCTCGAGCAGCGGTCGCTCGGCGCGCTCCCCTACTGGTGGAAGTACGGGATGATCAGGTACAGCCCGTAGATCACGGCCAGGGCGCAGCCCGTGAAGCACGCGTACGCAGCGGTCAGGGCGAGGCGCTTCTGGCCGGCCGTCAGCGGGTTCTTGCGCTGGGCCTTCTCGGCCTTGCGCTGCAGCTTCGCTGCCTTCTCCGGCGTCAGCACGGTGATCGCGTCCGTGAACTCCACCGGCTCGACGAACAGCGCGCGGCCGGCGACCGCCAGCAACCGCGTGCCGAGCGCGTAGAAGGCGACGACCACGCACGCCCCGATCAGGGACGCGGCGAAGACGAGCACGAAGGCTCCCCAGTCGATCATGCGGACTCCCTCCGCGGACGCTTCAGCGGCTTGACCTTCTCGATCTTGACGGCCTTGCCGGAGGCGGCCACCTCGCTCTTTCCCTGCAGCGGGACGGGCTTGACCGCGTTCTCGCTGGTGACCCGGTTGCGGGATGCGCGCCAGAAGATGTAGGTGACGACGGCGGCGCCGACGAGGGTGTCGATCACGACGCCGATCGGCCCGACATCGGCGACCAGCGCCGCAACAGCTCCGACGATGGCGGCGGAGGGCAGCGTCAGCGCCCAGCCGATGGCGATCCGGCCGGCCGTGCCCCAGCGCACGGACGATCCGCGACGGCCGAGTCCCGAGCCGATCACCGAGCCGGAGGCGACCTGCGTGGTCGACAGCGCGAAGCCGAGGTGGCTCGACGCCAGGATCGTCGCGGCCGTGCTGGTCTCCGCGGCGAAGCCCTGAGCGGGCTTCACCTCGGTGAGGCCGCGGCCGAGCGTGCGGATGATGCGCCAGCCGCCCGAGTAGGTGCCGAGCGCGATGGCCAGCGCGCAGGCGATGACGACCCACGTCTCGGGTCCGGACCCTGTCGGCTGGATTCCGGCCGCGATGAGGGTCAGCGTGATGACGCCCATGGTCTTCTGCGCGTCATTGGTGCCGTGCGCCAGGGCGACCAGCGACGACGAGAAGATCTGGCCGTAGCGGAAGCCTCCGCGGCCGTCGGGGCGGCCGTCGTAGCGGCGGGTGATCCAGTACGCGAGCTTGGTCGCGCTCCAGGCCACCACTCCGGCGGTGAACGGCGCGATGACGGCAGGCAGGATGACCTTGTCGAGCACCACGAGGAAGTCGACCGATTGGATGCCCGCGCCGATGATCGCGGCGCCGATCAGGCCACCGAACAGGGCGTGGCTGGAGGACGACGGCAGGCCGAAGAGCCACGTCACCATGTTCCAGACGATGGCGCCGACCAGCCCCGCGAAGATGAGCGTCGGCGTGATCTGCACGCCGCCGTCGCCTTCCTTGATGATGCCGCCCGAGATGGTCTTGGCCACCTCGGTGGACAGGAAGGCGCCGATCAGGTTGAGCACCGCCGCCAGCGCGACGGCGACCTTCGGCCGCATGGCGCCGGTCGCGATGGGTGTCGCCATCGCATTCGCGGTGTCGTGGAAGCCGTTCGTGAAGTCGAAGAAGAGCGCCAGCAGGATGACCAGCACGACGATGAGGGTGAGGTCCACCGTTCCCCTTCTCGCGATGACGCTGCTCGTGTCGGATCAGTCCCTCCCGATGCAAGGCTTCGTTCGGAGTTCATGCAAGGGACCTGGCGCTGTTCAGACACCGTGACGATACTCACACGACGCCTCCGCAGGGTCAAACCGGCGGTGCGCCGGGAGCGTCAGAGGCGGCCGACGGAGGTCACCCGCACCACCGCGACCCCCTCGCGGGCCGAGTCATCGAGCAGCACGTCCGCCGCGATCCCCCAGTCGTGGTGCCCCTCCGGGTCGGCCAGGATCTGCCGGACGCGCCAGATCCCGGTCTCGCCCTCCGGCTCCTCGTCGACGATGATCATCGCCGCCGAGCGGGCGGAGGCGTCGGTCAGGATCTCGTCGTGCTCCGCGTAGTACCCCTCGAGCGCCTGGTCCCACTGCGCCTCGGTGAAGGGGGCGATCCCTCCGGCGAGCACGGCGGCCTCCGCCTCGAGCACGCCCAGGTCGTTCACCCGGTCGAGGGCGGCGAGCTGGACCCGCCGGAACAGCTCGTTGCGCACGAGCACGAAGAACGCGCGCCGGTTGGTCGTCACGTTGCGGGGTGCCGGCGGCGCAAGCTCCGTCGCCTCGGCGGCGTGGCGGGCGGCGTCGGGGTGGACGAGCTCCTCCCACTCGTCGAGGAGGCTCGAGTCGACCTGGCGCACGAGCTCGCCGAGCCACTCCACGATGTCGCGCAGGTCCTCCGTGCGGAGGTCGAGCGGCACCGTCTGGTTGAGCGCGCGGTACGCGTCGGACAGGTAGCGGAGAACCACGCCCTCCGACCGCGCCAGCTTGTAGAAGGCGATGAACTCGCCGAACGTCATCGCCCGCTCGTACAGGTCGCGCACCACCGACTTGGGCCGCAGCTCGAAGTCGGCCACCCAGGGCTGGCTGGAGGCGTAGGTCGCGAACGCCTCGTGCAGCAGGATGTCGTGGGGCTTCGGGTGGGTGACCTCCTCGAGCGCCTCCATCCGCTCCTCGTACTCGATGCCCTCCGCCTTCATCGCCGCGACCGCCTCGCCGCGCGCATGGTACTGCTGGGCGGAGAGCACGGGCCGCGGGTCGTCGAGGGTCGCCTCGACGACGGAGACGATGTCGAGGGCGTAGACCGGAGACTCGATGTCGAACAGCTCGAAGGCGGCGAGCGCGAACGGAGACAGCGGCTGGTTGAGGGCGAAGTTGGGCTGCAGGTCGACGGTGAGCCGGATCTCCACCCCGTCGCCGGTGCGGACCGCCTCGACCACGCCGGCCGTCAGCAGCGACCGGTACAGCTCGATGGCACGCCGGGCCAGCGCGAGCTGCCGCTTCCAGGGCTCGTGGTTGTCAAACACCAGCGCGCGGACGTGGCCGTACACGTCACCGCCGCGCCCGATCACGTTGATGAGCATCGCGCTGGTGATCTGCATCGAGGAGGTGAGCGTCTCGGGCTCCGCCTCGATCAGCCGGCGGAACGACGGCTCGCCCCAGGAGACGAAGCCCTCGGGCGCCTTCTTCCGGACGATCTTGCGGCGCTTCTTGGGGTCGTCGCCGGCCTTCTCGAGCGCCTTGAGGTTCTCCGACTCGTGCTCGGGGGCCTGGGCGACGACCGTCCCGGCCGTGTCGAACCCGGCACGGCCCGCGCGACCGGCGATCTGGTGGAACTCGCGGGCGTTGAGCTGCCGCATCCGGGTGCCGTCGAACTTCGTGAGGGCGGTGAGCAGCACCGTGCGGATCGGCACGTTGATGCCGACGCCGAGCGTGTCCGTCCCGCAGATGACGCGCAGCATCCCCCGCTGGGCCAGCTGCTCGACCAGGCGGCGGTACTTGGGAAGCATCCCCGCGTGGTGCACGCCGATCCCCTGCCGCAGCAGGCGGGCGAGGGTCTTGCCGAAGCTCGTCGTGAACCGGAACTCGCCGATGAGCTCGGCGATCGCCTCCCGCTGCTCCCGGCTCGCGATCTTCGCGCTCGACAGCGACTGCGCGCGCTCCAGGGCGGCCAGCTGCGAGAAGTGCACGACGTAGATGGGCGACTGACCGGTGTGGAGCAGGTCCTCGATGGTCTCGTGGACCGGCGTGACCTCGTAGTAGTAGTGCAGGGGCACCGGCCGCTCGACGCCGGTGACCGTCGCGGTGGGCCGGCCGGTGCGTCGCTCGAGGTCGGCGGCGAGCGCGGTGACGTCGCCGAGGGTGGCCGACATGAGCACGAACTGGGTGTGCGGCAGGGTCAGCAGCGGCACCTGCCAGGCCCAGCCCCGATCCGGGTCCGAGTAGAAGTGGAACTCGTCCATCACGACTTGGCCGACCGGCGTCTCGTCGCCGTGGCGGAGCGCCAGGTTGGCTAGGATCTCGGCCGTCGCGCACACGATCGGCGCGTCGGCGTTGACGGCGGAGTCGCCGGTCGTCATGCCGACGTTCTCGGCACCGAAGATGTCGACCAGGGCGAAGAACTTCTCCGACACCAGCGCCTTGATCGGAGCGGTGTAGTAGGTGCGCTCGCCGCGGGCGAGGGCGGCGAAGTGGGCGCCGACGGCCACCAGCGACTTGCCCGTTCCTGTGGGGGTGCTCAGGATGAGGTTGGCCGCATCGATGACCTCGATCACCGACTCGTCCTGGGCCGGGTACAGCTGGATGCCGCCCTCCTCCACCCAGGAGATGAACGTCTCGTAGACCGCGTCCTCGCTGACGGAGCCGGGCCCGGACCAGCCGGGGATGTCCTCCACGCGCAGTCGGCGGACGGAGGGTGCGGTGCTGTCGGACATGATCCCCAAGCCTGTCATGCCCGCCGCCTCGTGGCGCGCTTCCAGCCGGGCGACATAGGTTGAGCCCGTGACGGAGTTCTGGCGGCCGGCGGCCGCGGGCGTGGCGAGCGTGGTCGCCGGCGTCGGCGCAGGCGAGCTGGTCAGCGCGTTCGTGATCCAGAACGGCAGCCCGGTCCTGACGGTGGGCGCGCTGCTGATCGACCTCGCCCCGGCCTGGGTGAAGGAGGCCGTGATCGGCCTGTTCGGGACGGGCGACAAGGCGTTCCTGATCGTCTCGCTCGGCATCGTGGTGCTGGCCGGTGCGGCGCTGGCCGGATGGCTGGAGCGCATCCGGCCTCCGCGGGGACGCATCCTGATCGGCCTGGGCGGCGCCGTCGGGGTCGTCGCCGCGGTGACCCGCGCGGGCAACGGACTGCTCGAAGCCATCCCGTCCGTGCTCGCGGCGGTCGTGGCCATCCTCGTCCTCGGCACGCTGATGCGGCTGCTGCGCGACACCGAACCCACGCGCATAGCGCCCGAGGGTCGGGTGAGCCGCCGCCGGTTCGTGGGGACCACCGCCGCTACGGCGGCGGGCGGGGCGCTCGCCCTCATCGTCGGTCAGGCCGTCGCGGGCGGCTTCCGCGCCGCCTCTGCGGCGCGGGCGGCCATCCGCCTCCCCGCGCCGGCGCGCACCGCCCCTCCCGTGCCGGCAGCCGCATCCTTCGACATCCCGGGCCTGTCGCCGATCATCACGCCCAACGCGGACTTCTACCGCATCGACACCGCCCTCCAGATCCCCGGGATCGATCCCGCCTCGTGGCGTCTGCGGATCACCGGCATGGTCGAGCAGGAGGTCGAGCTCACCTTCGCCGAGCTGCTGAAGCTTCCGCTTGAGGAGTCGACCACCACGCTGACGTGCGTCTCCAACGAGGTCGGCGGCGACCTGATCGGCAACGCCACCTGGCTCGGCTACCCCATCCGGCACCTGCTGGCGCGGGCGAAGCCGTCGGCGGACGCGGACATGGTGCTCTCGACCAGCCAGGACGGCTGGACGGCGAGCACGCCGCTGGAGGCGCTGACCGACGAGCGGAACGCGATCCTCGCCGTCGGGATGAACGGCTCCCCGCTGCCGCTCGAGCACGGCTACCCGGTGCGGATGGTCGTGCCCGGCCTGTACGGCTACGTCTCGGCCACCAAGTGGGTGGTGTCGCTGGAGGTGACCCGGTTCGACGAGCACACCTCCTACTGGACCGACCGCGGCTGGTCCGAGATGGGCCCGGTCAAGCTGTCGTCGCGCATCGACGTCCCGGCGTCCGGACGCCAGGTGAAGGCGGGCACGGTCACCGTCGCCGGCGTCGCCTGGTCACAGCACGTCGGCGTGAGCGCCGTGCAGGTGCGTGTGGACGACGGCCCCTGGCAGCAGGCGACCCTGGCGGACGCGATCTCGGCGGACACCTGGCGGCAGTGGCGGTACGACTGGGACGCGACGCCCGGCGCGCACACGCTGCGCGTGCGCGCCACGGACGCGAAGGGCCTGGTGCAGACCTCCACGGTGCGCGATGTGGTGCCGGACGGCGCGACGGGGCTGCACAGCATCCAGGTCACCGTGGCGTGACGCCCGACTGCGACCACCCGCCCGCTTCTGTGATTGGCTGAAGGCATGGCCCTCCCGCCGCTCGTCGAACCCGGTCCCGACCTCACCCCCGACCGCGTCGCCCGCTACGCGCGCACGACGCAGCTGCCCGGCTTCGGGACGGACGCCCAGCGCCGCGTGCGCGCCGCGCGCGTGCTGGTCGTCGGCGCGGGCGGACTCGGCTCGGCGGTGCTGCCGCTGCTCGCCTCGTCCGGGTTCGGGACGATCGGGATCGTGGACGACGACCGGGTGGAGCCGAGCAATCTGCCGCGGCAGAACATCCACACGCCCGCCGATGTGGGGCGGCCGAAGGTGGAGTCGGCGGCCGACACCGTGCGTGCGCTCGGCGACGAGGTGGAGGTGCGGATCTTCGCCGAGCGGCTCAGCGCGGACAACGCGGAGCGCATCCTCTCGGGATTCGACCTGGTGCTGGACGGCAGCGACAACTTTCCTACCCGCTACCTCGTGGACGACGCGGCGACGCTGGCCGGCATCCCGGTCGTCTGGGGCGCGGTGCACCAGACCGGCGGTCAGGTGGGGCTGAGCTGGTCGGCGCAGGGTCCGACGTACCGCGACCTCTTCCCGGTGCCGCCCGCGCCCGGAACCGTCGCAAGCTGCGCCGAAGCGGGCGCGCTGCCGTCGGAATGCGGAGTGGTCGGCGCTCTCATGGTCGGCGAGGCGGTCAAGCTCGTGACCGGCACCGGGACGCCGCTGCTCGGCCGGGTGGTGTTGCACGACGCCCTCAGCGGAGGTTTCCGCGAGCTCGCCTACGAGCGCGACCCCGAGGGGCCCCCGGTGACGGGCCTGATCGACTACGACCTGTTCTGCGGCATCACCGACACGATCTCCCCGGCCGAGCTGGATGCGCGGCTGCGCGCAGGCGAGGCGTACACACTGCTCGACGTGCGCGAGCCGTGGGAGGCCGACATCGTGGAGCTGCCGGGCTCGCTGCTGGTGCCGCTCGGCGTGGTGCAGCGCGATCCCGCCGGGGTGGCGGAGCGCCTCCCCGGCGACCCGCTGGTGATCGTCTGCCACCACGGCATCCGGGCCGAGACGGCGCGCGTGCTGCTGGCGGAGGCCGGCCTGCCCGGGCTGGTGCTCGCCGGCGGCCTCGACGCCTGGTCGCGCGACGTCGATCCGTCCCTGCCGCGCTACTGAGCATCCAGGGGTCGCAACACGCCGTCATCCGTCGGCGATGACGGCGCGTCGCGACTCCTCGTCGCACCAGCCGGTGGCGCGGCGGCGGGGACGCGGGATACTAGGCGCATGACAGGCGACCCGTCCGCGCGACCGCGCAGCGTCGAGGAGCACGCCGCGCTGGTGGCGCGCATGCTCGAACCGCTCTCCGAGGAGCCGGCGGAGGAGTCCGTCCCCCTCGACCACGCCCTCGGCCGGGTGACCGCGGAGGAGGTGCGGTCGCAGGTCGACCTGCCGCTGTTCCGCAACTCGCAGATGGACGGGTACGCGGTGCGGTCCGCCGACGTGCACGAGGTGCCGGTCGCGCTCGAGGTGACCGGCGACATCCCGGCGGGGCACACCACCCCCGTCTCCCTCGTCGCCGGAACGGCCCTGCGCATCATGACCGGCGCGCCGGTGCCCACCGGCGCCGACACGATCGTCCCGGTCGAGGACACCGAGCTGGTCCTCGGGCGCGACGACGACCTGTCCGGCGCGATCGTCGAGATCCGCCGCAGCCGCCGGCGCGGCGAGTACGTGCGGGAGCGCGGCAGCGACGTCCGGCGCGGCGACGTGCTGGTGCCCGCGCGCACCCGCCTGGCGCCGCGGCACCTGGCCGCGCTGGCCGCGGCCGGCGTCGAATCGGTGACCGTCCGCGCACGGCTGCGCGTGGGCATCCTCACCAGCGGCACCGAGCTGATCGCGACCGGGACGCCCGGCTTCGGCCAGGTGTACGACGCGAACGGCATCGCCCTCGCCGCTCTGGTGCAGGAGGCCGGGGCGACCGTCTCCGTGCGCGCCAGCAGCGACGACGACCCGGCAGCGTTCGAGCGCATCCTCGACGACGCCCTGCGCACCAGCGACCTGATCATCACCTCCGGCGGCATCTCGCGCGGCGCGTACGAGGTGGTGCGGGAGGTGCTGCACCCGCGCGGCGCCGACGTTACGACGGTCGCCATGCAGCCGGGCGGACCCCAGGCGACCGCTGTGGTCGGCGGAGTCCCGGTGTTCGCCTTCCCCGGCAACCCGGTCAGCACGCAGGTGTCGTTCGTCGTGTTCCTGCGGGACCCGCTGCGCGCCGCGGCCGGTCTGCCGGGCATCCCGCCGCGTGAGGTGACCCTGCGGGAGCCGGTGCGCTCGATTCCGGGGCGCCGCCAGTTCCTGCGCGGCGTCCTCGACGGCGCCGGTGCCGCGGTCTCCCCCGCCTCCGGCCCGTCGTCGCACCTGGTCGCCGGGATGGCGAAGGCCGACGTGCTCATCGACCTGCCCGAGGAGGCGGAGACCCTGGAAGCCGGCTCGCCCGTGACAGTCTGGACCCTATGACGCAGCTCACCCATCTCGACGCCGACGGCCGCGCCCGCATGGTCGATGTCGGCGGCAAACCCGAGACCGATCGCGAGGCGGTCGCCCGCGGACGCTTCGTGACCACGCCGGAGGTGGTCCGGCTCGTCGCGGCCGACGACCTGCCCAAGGCGGACGTGCTCGCCACTGCGCGCATCGCCGGGATCGGCGGGGCGAAGCGGACCAGCGAGCTCATCCCGCTGTGCCATCCCCTGCCTCTCAATGCCGTGCGGGTCGACTTCGAGCTGGACGCGGAGTCCGGCACGATCGAGATCGAGGTGGTCGCGCGGACGCACGGCCGGACCGGCGTCGAGATGGAGGCGCTCACGGCGGTCGCCGTGGCCGGCCTCACCCTGCACGACATGGTGAAGGCGGTGGACCCCGCCGCGATGCTGACGGATGTGCGGCTCGTCGCCAAGAGCGGCGGCAAGCGCGGCGAGTGGACACGGGATGCGGCGGCCGCCGCTCCCTCCGGCGCTGCTCCGGACTCCACCGCCGAGGACGCCGAACAGCCCGCCACGGTGACCGGCGCGATCGTCCTGGTCGCGTCCACGCGCGCCGCGACGGGCGTCTACGAGGACACCACCGGCCCGGTCATCGCCGACTGGCTGGCCGAGCGTCGCCTGCCCGCGGTCGTGCGGGTCGTCGCGGACGCCGCTGTGGATGCGGCCCTGCGCGAGGCGGTCGACGCGCGTCCCCTCGTCGTCATCTCCACCGGCGGCACGGGCATCTCGCCCACCGACCGGACACCGGAGGCGACGGCGGCCGTGCTCGACCGGGAGCTGCCGGGCGTCGCGGAGGCGCTCCGCGCCCGAGGCGCCCAGGCGACGCCGCTCGCGGCGCTGAGCCGCGGGCTGGTCGGCGTCGCGGGATCGACGCTGGTGGTCAACCTGCCCGGCTCGCGCGGCGGCGTCCAGGACGGCCTGGAGGTTCTCGACGGCCTGCTCCCCCACCTGCTCGACCAGCTGCGCGGAGGTGATCACCGATGAGCGACGTGCTCGCCGCTGTGACCGGCGACCCCCTGGACCCGTCGACCGTCGACGAGTTCGTGTGGCGGGCAGAGGCCGGGGCCGTGGTCTCGTTCCAGGGCATCGTGCGCGACCACGACGGCGGGAAGGGCGTGGTGTCGCTCGACTACCGCGCGCATCCTGAGGCGGAGAGGTTCCTCCGCGAGTGCTGCGAGGAGGTCTCCCGCAGCACCGGTCTGCGGGTGGCCGCACAGCACCGGGTCGGGTCGCTGACCATCGGCGACCTCGCCTTGATCGCGGCCGTCGCTGCCCCGCACCGCGCCGAGGCGTTCGCGGCGTGTGCGGAGCTCGTGGAGATCATCAAGGCGCGCGTGCCGATCTGGAAGCGCCAGCACTTCACCGACGGCGATTCGGAGTGGGTCGGCCTCTGAGCCCTTTTTCCGCATCCGCGGATCTAGGATGGGTTCCATGCCGCAGATACGGATCAAGGATGCTGCGCTCTACCTCGGCGTGAGCGACGACACCGTGCGCCGCTGGATCGACGCGGGAACGCTCACGAGCAGTCAGGACGGCTCTGGACGGACGGTCGTCGACGGTCTCGAGCTCGCGCAGCTCGCCAAGCAGAACGCCGTGCTGCCGCCCGACCCGTCCGGCTCCACCGGCTCCGCGCGCAACCGGTTCGTCGGGCTGGTCACCGACATCGTGGCCGACCGGGTCATGGCTCAGGTCGAGCTGCAGTGCGGCCCGCACCGCGTCGTGTCCCTCATCAGCAGCGAGGCCGTGCGCGAGCTCGGGCTGGAGCTCGGCTCGGTCGCCGTGGCGGTCGTGAAGGCCACCAACGTCATGGTCGAGGCTCCGGCGGGGTCGCGGTGAGCGCGCGGCGGCGGGGTGCGGTGCGGGGTGCGGCGGCTGTCGCCGGGCTGCTCCTGGCGGCCTCGGCGCTGGCCGGGTGCAGCGTTCCTGGGGCCGGTCAGACCGTGACGCCCTCCGGCTCGGGCACGCGCGTCAGCGGCACGATCACCGTGTTCGCCGCCGCGTCGCTCACCAAGACGTTCACCGAGCTCGGCACGGAGTTCGAGGCCGCGCATCCCGGCACGACCGTCACCTTCTCGTTCGCCGGCTCGTCCGACCTCGTCACCCAGCTGACCGCCGGGGCGCCCGCTGACGTGTTCGCCTCCGCTGACGAGGCGAACATGACCAAGGCGGTCGCCGGGAAGGTCATCCAGGGCACTCCCACGGACTTCGCCACCAACGTGCTCGCGATCGCGGTCCCGCCGGGCAACCCGGCGCACGTGAAGAGCTTCGCCGACCTGGCCTCCCCTGGCATCAAGACGGTGGTCTGCGCTCCCCAGGTGCCGTGCGGGGCGGCGACCGCGAAGGTGGAGCAGTCGGCCGGCGTGACGCTGCACCCGGTGAGCCAGGAGTCGTCGGTCACCGACGTGCTCGGCAAGGTGAGCTCGGGCGAGGCCGACGCGGGCATCGTGTACCGCACCGACGTGAAGGGCGCGGGATCGTCGGTGGAGTCCGTGCCGTTCCCGGAGGCCGCGAAGACGGTCAACGTCTACCCGATCGCCTCCGTCGCCCACGCCCCCAACCCCCGAGGCGGAGCGGCGTTCGTCGCGTTCGCTACCGGACCCGAGGGCCGCCACGTGCTCGCCGCCGCCGGTTTCGGGGCGCCGTGAGGATGCGGGCATGAACGGCGGCACTGCGGGACCGCGGCTGGGCGTCCCCCGCTGGATCGTCGTGGTCGCGGCGATCGGCGCCCTGTTCGTCCTGCTCCCCCTCGTGGCGATGGCCGCGCGCGTCGACTGGGCCGAGTTCATCCCGCTGATCACGTCGCCGTCGTCGGTGGATGCGCTCCTCCTCAGCCTGCGCACGTCGCTGATCGCGACGGCCGCCTGCCTGGTGCTGGGCGTCCCGATGGCGATCGTGCTCGCGCGGGTGCCGTTCGCCGGGCGGCGCGTGGTGCGTGCCGTCGTCCTGCTGCCGCTGGTGCTGCCGCCGGTCGTCGGCGGGCTCGCGCTGCTCGCCCTGTACGGCCGCCGCGGCCTGCTCGGCGGCACTCTCGACGTGGCGTTCTCGACGCCGGCCGTCATCATCGCGCAGACGTTCGTGGCGCTCCCGTTCCTGGTGCTCAGCCTCGAGGGCGCGCTGCGCGCGAGCGGCGAGCGCTACGAGGCGGTCGCCGCGACGCTCGGCGCGCGACCGTCGGCCGTGCTGTTCCGGGTGACCCTGCCGTTGGTGCTGCCGGCGGTCGTCTCCGGCGCCATCCTCTCGTTCGCCCGGGCGCTGGGCGAGTTCGGCGCCACGCTGACCTTCGCGGGAAGCCTGCAAGGCGTCACGCGCACCCTCCCGCTGGAGATCTACCTGCAGCGGGAGACGGATCCCCACGCCGCTGTCGCGCTGTCGCTCGTCCTGGTGGCCGTCGCGATCGTCGTGGTCGCCGTCGCGCACGGTGCGGGTGAGCGGGTGCGCCCGTGGCGGTCGCGGCGGCGTCCCGCAGACACGACGGCGCACGCCGAGGCGGCGGCGTGAGCCTGCGCCTCGCGGCGACCTCGGCGGCCCGCGACGTCACCGTCGACCTCGCCGTCGCGGACGGCGAGACCCTCGCACTGCTCGGTCCGAACGGCGCCGGCAAGTCCACCGTGCTCGGGATGCTGGCCGGACTCGTCCGCCCCGACACCGGGCGCGCGACGCTCGGCGACGACATCCTGTTCGACCTCCCCGGCGCCTGGCGTCCGCCGCACCGTCGCGGGGTCGCGCTGCTCGCCCAGGACGCGCTCCTGTTCCCGCACCTCAGCGTGCGCGCGAACGTCGCGTTCGGCCCCCGCGCGGTCGGCGCATCCCGGGCCGAGGCCGCTGAGCGGGCGGCCGAGTGGATGCGGCGCACCGGCACGACACCGCTCGCCGACCGGCGGCCGTCCGAGCTGTCCGGCGGACAGGCGCAGCGCGTCGCGATCGCTCGCGCCCTCGCCGCGGAGCCGAGCCTGCTCCTGCTCGACGAACCGCTCTCGGCGCTCGACGTGTCCGTCGCCGCCGACGTGCGCGGGATGCTCTCCGAGGTGCTCGCCGGCCGGACGACGGTCCTGGTCACGCACGACGCGCTGGACGCCTACCTCCTGGCCGACCGGGTCGCCGTCGTCCACGACGGCCGCGTGGTCGAGGAGGGCCCGACGCGCCAGGTGCTCGAGCGGCCGCGGCACCCGTTCACGGCGGAGCTGTCCGGCCTCACCCTGCTGAGCGGCGTGCGCACCGCCGACGGTCTGCAGACGACCGACGGGATGCGCGTGCGCGGCACCGCGCCCGCCCCCATCCCGGTCGGCGCTCCCGCGCTCGCGGCCGTGCGCCCCTCGGCCGTGCGCGTCGCGCCCGCCCCGGATCCTGCCTCTCCGCCCGCCGCCGACACGATCCCCGCCACCGTCACCGCTCTCGAGCCCCAGGCCGACCTCGTGCGCGTCCGCACCGACCGCCTCGACGCCCTGATCGCCCCGGCCGTCCTCGCCGACCTCCGCCTGCACCCCGGCGCCCCCGTCACCCTCCACGTCCCCCTGGACGCCGTCACCATCTACCCCGCCTGACCAGCCCCACTCCCCACCATCGGTTCCTCAGTTAATCCGCCGACACGCCCTGACGAGCCGGATTAACTGAGGAACCGATGAATGGGCGGGTCAGCCGCCGGCGAAGGGAGGGAGGACGTCGACGGGGGTGGCGAGCGTCAGCTCGCGGGAGGGGTCGCGGGAGACGATGCCGCCGACGAGGAACGAGCCGGAGCGGACCACCCGCTCCATCGGCTCGCCGTAGCGGGCGACCAGCTCGCGCTGCAGGCCCTCGATCGTCGGCTCGGGCAGGTCGAGGCGCTCCTCGGGGCGCCCGGCGGCCTCCTCGGCGGCCGCGAAGTAGCGGACGTGCACCTCAGCCACCGATCGCCCCCATGCTGCGCACCGGCGGCGCGAACCCCTCCGCGTCCATCCCGTGCCCGGACTGCTTGCCCCACATCGCCGCCCGCCACCAGCGCGCGATCTCCGCGTCGTCGGCGCCGCCGCGGAGCAGCCCGCGCAGGTCCGTCTCGTCGTCGCCGAACAGGCACGAGCGCACGGTGCCCTCCGCCGTGATCCGGGTGCGGTCGCACGCGGCGCAGAACGAGCGCGTGACCGAGGCGATGATGCCGACGGTGGCGGGGACGCCGTCCACCGTCCATCCCTCGACCCGCCACTCCTCGGCGGGCGCGTGCGGGTCGTCGCGGCCGGCCTCGACGAGCACGAACCGCTCGCTCAGCACGGCGAGCAGCTCGTCGGCGGGGACCATGTTCTCGCGCAGCCACGACCGCTCGGCGTCCAGCGGCATCTGCTCGATGAAGCGCAGGCGGCAGCCGTTCTCGAGCGCCCAGGCGAGCAGGTCCGGCGCGTCGCTGAGGGTGTCGCGCATCATCACGGCGTTGAGCTTGAGCGGCGTCATCCCCGCCTCGTGGGCGGCGCGGATGCCCGCCATCACCGCGGGGAGCCGGTCCCGGCGCGTGAGCCGGGCGAAGTGCTCGCGGTCGACCGTGTCGAGCGAGACGTTGACGCGGGTGAGCCCGGCGTCCACGAGCGAGTGGATGCGGTGCTCCAGACCGATCCCGTTGGTCGTGATCGACAGGTCGATGCCGGGCGCGGCGGCCGCGGAGAGCCCGATGATCTCGGCCAGGTCGGCCCGCATCAGCGGCTCGCCGCCGGTGAACCGCACCTCCCGCACCCCGAGGTCGCGCGCGCCGATCCCGACGAGGCGTGCGATCTCGTGAGCGCTCAGCAGGTCCTCCCGCGGGATCGCGGGGAGGCCCTCCGCCGGCATGCAGTACGTGCAGCGCAGCGAGCACTTCTCGGTCACCGAGACCCGCAGATCGCGCGCCACCCGGCCGAACCGGTCGATCAGACCGGGGTGGTCCGGCCGCCCCGAGGTCTCGGGCGGAGCGCCCGCGCCCGACGCCCGCGGGGCCGTGGCCCGCAGCGGGAGTCCCAGATTGACGGCCGTCATGCTCTTCACCATAGACCGGCCGGGACCGGACCCCATAAGCTTCCCCCATGGGAATCATCTCGTCCGGCTTCCTCGGCCGTCGGAGGACCGACGACCCCCGCCTCCCTCCCGGTCAGTACCTGACCGAGGGCTTCCCGGTGCTGTCCGCCGGGCCGACGCCCCGCATCGCGAAAGACGACTGGGCGTTCACGATCACCACCGAGAAGGGCGACGTGCACCGCTGGAGCTGGGACGAGTTCCTCGCGCTCCCGCAGGAGGACGTCAGCACCGACATCCACTGCGTGACCAGTTGGTCCAAGCTCGGCACCTCGTGGCGCGGCGTGGCCCTCGACACCCTGTTCAAGGATGTCGACACCAGCTTCGAGTACACGATGGCGCACAGCTACGGCGGCTACACGACCAACGTGCCGCTCGCCGACCTGCTGAACGGCAAGGCGTGGGTCGCTCACAGCTTCGACGGCAAGGACCTGGAGCCGGAGCACGGCGGTCCCGCGCGACTCCTCGTGCCGCACCTGTACTTCTGGAAGAGCGCCAAGTGGGTCTCCGGGCTGCAGATGCTGCCGCAGGACCAGCCCGGCTTCTGGGAGCAGAACGGCTACAACATGTACGGCGACCCGTGGAAGGAACAGCGCTACTGGTGAGCAGCGTATGGCGAGTGGCCGACGTGGTCGACACGCGGATGGAGACACCGACGGCCCGCACCATCCGGTTGCGCATCCAAGGATTGCACGGCCACCTGGCCGGTCAGCACGTCGACATCCGGCTGACCGCGCCTGACGGCTACCAGGCGGTCCGTTCCTACTCCATCGCGTCCGGCGGAGGCCGCGGCGCGCTGGACCCGCACGAGCTGCCGGACGATGAACTCGAGCTGACGGTCGAGGAGCTCGCCGACGGCGAGGTCTCGCCGTACCTGGTGCGCGGGCTGCAGAACGGCGACCAGCTGGAGGTGCGCGGACCGGTCGGCGGCTGGTTCGTCTGGCGTCCGGGCGACGACACTCCCGTCCAGCTGATCGCCGGCGGCTCGGGCGTCGTGCCGCTCATGTCGATGGCGCGCGCACACGCCGCGGCGACCAGCACGGCACCGTTCCGGATGCTGTACTCGCTGCGCGCGCCGTTCTCCGGCTACTACACCGATGAGCTCGGCACTCTCGCCGCCGACGCCGCGGCCCCGTTCCGCGTCGACTACGTGTACACGCGGCAGGCGCCGCCCGGCTCGGACGCGAAGCCCGGCCGCCTCACCGCCGAGGGCCTGATGCAGCGGGTGCTGCCGGCCTCCGACTCCCCCACCTTCTTCATCTGCGGTTCGACGCCGTTCGTCGAGGCGGTCTCCGGCTGGCTGGTCGATGCCGGCCACGACCCGGCACGCATCCGCACCGAGCGCTACGGCGGCATCGGAGGCACGCCATGACAGGCCAGGACTACCTCGACGGCAACGCGGCCGCGGGGATGCTGTCGGAGGTCTTCGCCGCCGACGTCACCACAGCGGTCGGCTGCTGCGTCAACTGCGGCGACGAGTCGGTCGTCGCCCGCGGACGGGTCTACGTGGACGAGCACGGCCTCGTGGTGCGCTGCTCCGTCTGCGGCGACGTGCTCGCCGTCGCCTCCGAGCGCGCCGGCCGCCTCATGCTCGACCTGCGCGGCCTCGCCTGGCTGGAGTTCGCGGTCGAGTAGCCCCGCGATCGGCGGAGATCCGGCGCCGATCGTCGGAGATCCGGCGCCGCTCGTCGGAGATCTGGCCATTTCGGCGCGAAATCTCCCTCCGCAGAGCGTTGCGTCGGAGATTCGGAGGGTGCTCTCCGACGATAGGCACCCCCGAGCGCAGCCCTGGCCTCAGGACACGTGCACTGCCGGCCGCCGCTTCACGTCCTTCTCCGCCTCGCGCAGCACCTCGCGCGTCACGGGCGCGACCTCGCCGACCCCCGTGATGAGGTACCGGAACATGTTCGAGATCGGGTTGCCTTCCGTCCACTCGAAGTAGATCGCCGGCACCACGCCCGTGATGTCGCGCATCTCGAGCAGCACCGCCGCGATCGTGTTCGGCACGTTGCCGCTCTTCACCTGCAGCACGCGGTAGCCGTGCTTGACCACGCCGTGCACCACCAGGTCCTCCTCGAAGTCGGAGGAGTCGGAGCGGAGCACTTCGAGGAAGATCGTGCGGGAGCGCTGCGGGATGTGGCTGAACTTGCGCTCGTCCTTGTTCTTCTGCGCGTACTCCGTGCCCGTGTCGACGTCGGGCTCGTGCGAGATGATGCGGATCTCGCCCTCCTCCGCATCCTCGAGGATGAAGTCCAGCGCGGTCACGTCGAAGGTCACCGAGGTCGCGCGCAACTGGAACGACCGCCCGACGCGCGACACGATCGACACCACCAGGATGCCGAGGATGAACAGCGTCGCGATCCGGAGGCCGTCCGGGCGCTCGATGATGTTGTCGATCGTCGTGTAGACGAAGATCGCCGTGATGACGCCGAACACGACGGTGCGCTTCGGCTGCCGCTTGCGGTACGCCGACAGCGTCACCGCGAGGGATGCGGACGTGATGAGCACCAGGACGCCGGTCGCGTACGCGCCGCCCTGCGCATCCACGCTCGCCTGGAAGATCAGCGTGATGAGGAACGCGATCGCCGTGAAGACCAGCACCAGCGGACGCACGGCCCGCGCCCACTGCGGAGCCATCCCGTACCGCGGCAGGTAGCGCGGCACCAGGTTCAGCAGACCGGCCATCGCGGAGGCGCCGGCGAACCACAGGATCAGGATGGTGCTGATGTCGTAGACCGTCCCGAACCCGTTGCCGAGGTACTCGTGCGCCAGGTACGCCAGCGCGCGGCCGTTGGCCGGTCCGCCGGGCTGGAAGTCCTTCTGCGGGATGAGCAGCGTCGTGGTGAAGCTCGACGTGATGAGGAAGACGCTCATGATGATCGCGGCCGTGGTGAGCAGCCGGCCGGCGCCGCGGATGCGCCCCTTCGGGTACGCCGGGTCGTCGTCCGGGCGGCCCGTGATCTGCGGCATGACGGCCACGCCGGTCTCGAAGCCGGAGAGGCCCAGGGCGAGCCGCGGGAACACGAGCAGCGCGACACCCACCACGATCAGCGGGTCGCCGTTCTGGCGGAACAGCGCGCTCCACCAGTCGTCGATCGCCGTCGGGTGCTGGAAGACCTCGACGATGGATGTGCCGACCACGACGACGTTCAGCGCCAGGTAGACCGCGACCAGCACCACCGCGATGCCGATCGCCTCCTTGAAGCCCTTCAGGAACACCGCGCCCAGGAGCGCCAGCAGGAAGAGGGTGATCAGGACGTTGTTGCCCTGGAACCAGCTCGGCGCGAACGGGTTCTCGACGGCGTGCGCGGAGGCGTCCGCGGCGGACAGCGTGATGGTGATCATGAAGTCCGTGGCGGCGAAGCCGAGCAGCACCAGCACGAGCAGCTTGCCCGCCCACCAGGGCAGCAGCCGCTCCAGCATGGCGATCGAGCCGGAGCCCTTGAAGCTCTCCCGCGCCACCCGGCGGTACACCGGGAGCGCGCCGAGCAGCGTCAGGGCGACGAGCACCAGCGTGGCGAAGGGCGACACCAGCCCGGCGGCGAGCGCCGCGATCGCGGGCTGGTAGCCGAGGGTCGAGAAGTAGTCCACACCGGTGAGGCACATGACCTGCCACCAGGGGTGCGTGCGGTCGGGGTTGCGGCCGTGGGGTCCCTGCTGGGTGCCGCGCTCGTCCACGAGGCCGGTGAGCAGCCAGTGTCGCACCCACCCGCCCTTCGCGGACTCGGGCACGGGCCGCGCCTGACCGGGCACGGGGATGGCGCTGCGTGGGGTGACGCGCGGAACCGGCGACGGCGCACCCGGCGCCTGCGCGGTCGGCGCCTGAGCATCCGGCACGGCTGACGCAGCCTCCGTACCCGCCGCCTCGGGCGGCGTCCGTCGTCGCGGAGTACCCGGCATCCGCGTCCCTCCGCTCACGTCCCCGTCGCCAGCGTAGCGGTCACCACGCCGAGGCACGGTAGTCCTTGAGGAACACCCCGTGAACGTCCTCACCCGCCTCGCCGCGGACGATCGGGTCGTAGACCCGGGCGGCGCCGTCGACCAGGTCGAGCGGCGCGTGGAAGCCCTCCTCGGCGAGCCGCACCTTGGTGTGGTGCGGGCGCTCGTCCGTGATCCATCCCGTGTCGACGCTGGTCATCAGGATGCCGTCGCTCTCGAACATCTCCCCCGCGCTGGTCCGCGTGAGCATGTTCAGCGCGGCCTTCGACATGTTGGTGTGCGGGTGACCCGGCCCCTTGTAGCGGCGGCCGAAGACACCCTCCATCGCGGACACGTTGACCACGTACGAGCGTCCGGCCGCCGCGAGCGAGGGTCGCAGCCGGTCGATCAGGATGAACGGCGCCGTCTGGTTGCACAGTTGCACCTCGAGCAGCTCCAGCGCGTCGATCGCGCCGATGGTCTGCGTCCAGCTGTTGACGTGCGCGACGTCGGGGACCAGCCCGCCGGCGTCGATCGCACTGCCGTCGGCGTGCCGGGCGAGCGACGACGAGCCGGCGCTCATCGCGGCGGTGGCCAGGTCGTCCGCGGTCAGCGCGGCGGGTCCGGCGAGCTCCGCGATGGTGCCGCGCACATCCGCCGCCGAGAGCAGCGGATGCGCCGCGACCGACCGCTCGAGGGCGAGAGGATGCGGGTCAGCGGTGTGACCGAACGTCTCCAGCTCGGGCAGCGGGCCGTCCGGCAGGGGCTGGGTCTCCGCGTCCGCGAGCAGCGAGTACGCGCCGGGCGAGCGGCGCACCGTCTGCGCGGCGTTGTTGATGAGGATGTCGAGGGGCCCGCGCTCCGCGACGGAGTCGGCGAGCGCGATCACCTGCGAGGGGTCGCGCAGGTCGATGCCGACGACGCGGAGCCGGTCGATCCACTGCCCGGCATCCGGCAGCTGCGAGAACCGCCGGACGGCGTCGCGCGGGAACCGCGTCGTGATGGTCAGGTGGGCGCCGTCGCGCAGCAGTCGCAGGGCGATGTGCATGCCGATCTTGGCGCGGCCGCCGGTCAGCAGGGCGCGCTTGCCGGTGAGGTCGGTGCGCGCGTTGCGCTTGAGGTGGCTGAACGCCGCGCAGGACGGGCACAGCTGGTGATAGAACCAGTCGACCTCGGTGTACTGCTGCTTGCAGATGTAGCAGGCGCGGGCCGTGAGGAGGGTGCCGGCGGTGCGGGAGCCGGTCGAGCTGGAGGTCAGCTCGCGGCCACGGGTCTCGTCGTCGATGCGGTCGGGAGCGCCCGTGGCGGTGGCCGCGATCACCGCCCGGTCGGCCTCGGCGACCTGTCGCCGCAGCTCCCGCTTGCGCGCCTGCTTGGACGCCTTGAACATGTGCGCGGTCGCCCGGCGCACGCTCACGTAGTCGGGATGCTCCTGGTCCAGTTCGTGCAACTGCTGCAGGACGCGGAGGGTGACGGCGAGATCGTCGGGGTCGAGGCCGGAGACGGCCGGGGTTTCGGGAGGCACCGGAGAATTCTACGTGGCACGATGAGCGCATGGATGCGCACCCCTTCTTCGAGACGACCGGCACGGTGTTCGAGTTCGTCGGGGTGGCCGCGATGGCGGTCGGCCTGATCGTGGCCGTCGCGCTGGCGCTCGTCGCCTGGGTGCGTCAGCGGAGCGGGACGGCGGCGTTCCGGACGCTGCGCGAGAGCTTCGGCGGCGTCATCCTGCTGGGCCTCGAGATCCTGGTCGCGGCGGACCTCGTGAAGACCGTCACGTCGACGCCGTCGCTGACCGACGCGTTCGTGCTCGGCATCATCGTGCTGATCCGCACCATCCTGAGCTTCTCGCTGCAGGTGGAGATCGACGGCGTCGCCCCGTGGCGGCGGGCGCTGGTCACCGGACCGCAGACGATCGCGCGGGCGGCGAAGAACGCGACCCGTTCACCGGACGGGACCGAGACGACCGGTCTCTAGGCCCGGTCGCCGTCGGCGGCACGGCGCGCGGCGCGCTCGGCGTCGCGCTGCTTGACCCGTGCGTTCTCGGCACGGACCGCCGCCTGCGTCGCGCGCTCGTCGACGAGCCACTGCGGCGGGTCCTCCAGCAGCGCCTTGATCTCGGCAGTGGTGAGCGCCTCCGTCACGCCGCCGCGGGCGAGGCCAGAGTTGGAGACGCCGAGCTTGCGCGCGACCACGTCGCGCGGGTGCGGGCCGTCTGCCCGGAGAGCGCGCAGCCACTCCGGCGGGTTCGCGGTCAGCTCGTCCAGTTCGGTGCGGCTGATCTCGCGATCGCGGAAGTCGTCGGGCGCCGCCGGCAGGTAGATGCCGAGCTTCTTGGCCGCTGTGGCCGCTTTCATGGTCTGCGCCTTCATGTCCCCCAGGCTACCGTTCGCTACCCTCGACTCGTGTCCTCCCGTTTCGCCATCGCCTTCCCGCTGGGTGTCGCCCCGGGCAAGTGGACGCGCACCTTCGAGCAGCGCTTCCCCGACGTGGAGCTGGTGGCGCGGCCGAACACCGACCCGCTGGCGGCCCTCGCGACCGGTGAGGCGGACATGGTCTTCGCGCGCGATGCGGAGCCGGACGACGAGCGGCACCTGATCCCGCTCTACGCGGAGGACGTCGTCGTGGTCCTGCACCACGAACACCTGCTCACGCTCGAGGAGGAGGAGCTGCACCTGGCCGACCTCGCGGACGAGCCGCGGGTCGAGGGCGAGCCGTCGGAGGCGCTGATGCGGAGCGTCGCCGCGGGCGACGGCGTCGCCCTGTTGCCCGCCTCGGTGGCGAAGGCGCTGCGGCGGCGTGACGTCGTCGCGCTCCGGGTCGCGGACGCCCCGCAGAGCCGCATCGGCCTGACCTGGCCCCGCGAGGGGCAGCATCCCCTGGTCGACGAGTTCATCGGCATCGTGCGCGGGCGCACCGCGCACAGCTCGCGCAATCCCGAGGTCGCGGCGCGCGAAGCCGCCGACAGCGGCCGCAAGGCGCCCGCGGCCCGCAAGGCGGCCGCCCGGGCGCCGAAGGCGACGCCCACGACGCGCAAGCGCCCGCGCCGCCGCTGACAAGCGGGCGCCCGGGAGCATGATGGGGACATGACCACGAGCGCCGGACGTGATGCCCAATCCGAGATCTACCGCGCCGGTGTCGCGGGACGGCGCCCACGCATCCCCGTCGGGTTCGCCCAGCTGGAGCGGGCGGCGCAGCGCCGGATGAGCCGCGCGGCGTTCGCCTACGTCGCCGGGTCCGCCGGACTGGAGCGCACCGCCGACGCCGACCTCGACGCGTTCCGGCGTCGCCGCATCGTGGCGCGGGTGCTGCGGGACGTGTCGTCGCGCGACCTCTCTGTGGACCTGTTCGGCGTGCGCCGTCCCACTCCCCTGCTCCTCGCTCCGATCGGCGTGCTGGAGCTCGCCCGTCGCGGCGGGGACGCCGCCGCGGCCCGTGCCGCCGCGCGCCTCGGGGTGCCGGCCATGCTGTCCACGCAGGCGTCGCAGCCGATGGAGGAGGTGGCGGCGGCGATGGATGCGGCGGCTCCCGGGGCGTCGCGCTGGTTCCAGCTGTACTGGAGCTCGTCGCGCGAGCTCGTCGCGAGCCTGGTCGAGCGGGCGGAGCGCGCCGGCTGCGAGGCGATCGTCGTCACCCTCGACACGCACGTGCTCGGCTGGCGGCCGCGCGACCTGGCGCTCGGCTACCTGCCGTTCAGCCGCGGTCTCGGCATCGCGCAGTACACGAGCGATCCGGTGTTCCAGGGGCTCGTCCGCGAGCGGGCCACGCGGAAGCGGACCAGCGATCGCCCCGGCGGTGGCCCGGCCACCACGCCGACGCCGGCGGCGCTCGCGTCTTTCGCGAGCATCCTGCGCCACCACCCGGGACCGCTGCGCGAGAAGCTGCGTTCGGGCGAGCCGCTCGCCGCGGTGGAGACCTTCCTTGACGTGTTCGCCGACCCGTCCCTGACCTGGGACGATCTCGCCTTCCTGCGCGAGCGCACCCGGCTGCCGATCGTGCTCAAGGGCGTGCTCCATCCGGACGACGCCCGGCGCGCGGTCGACGCCGGGGTGGATGCGGTGCAGGTCTCCACGCACGGCGGTCGGCAGATCGACGGGGAGGTCGGGGCGCTGGATGCGCTGCCCGGCGTGGTCGACGCCGTCGCCGGCCGCATCCCCGTGCTCTTCGACAGCGGCATCCGCGGCGGGTCGGATGCGCTGGTCGCCCTCGCCCTCGGCGCGAGGGCCGTGGCGATCGGGCGCCCGTACGTCTACGCGCTGGCGCTCGCGGGCGAGGAGGGCGTGCGCGAGCTGCTCCGCAACACGATCGCCGAGCTGGACATCACCCTCGGGCTGGCGGGCGTCCGCCGCGTCGCGGACCTCGACCCGTCGGTGCTCGCGCCCTCCGGGACCGGGACGTCCGTGCTCGCCGGCGGCCGCTGAGCGCCCGACGCTACGAGACGGCCGCTACCAGACGCCCGCTACGAGACGCCCGCTACGAGACGGCCGCTACGAGACCGACGCTCCGATCAGCGACAGCAGCGCCTGCGCGTAGGCGGTCGCCGCGTCGTCGTGCTCGAACATCCGCTCCTGGTCGCCGAAGAACACGGTCACGCGGTAGCCGTCCGGAGTGCGGGCCAGGTGCCGGAAGCTGCCGCCGAGCAGCTCGCGCAGCTGATCCTCGCGGGGGATCCACAGCGCGTCCTCGACGGCGAGCGAGTCCAGCGCCCACTCCGTGGTGCCGTTGAAGCCGAGGATCGTGCCGGTGTCGAAGTGGTGCGGTTCGATGGTCATCTCGCTGACCGTGAACCGTTCCCCCTCCATACCCGGGCGGTCGATGGCGAAGGTGTCCCCCGACGCCGGCTGCCAGCGCAGCCCCGCGGCCCGCAGCTGGCGGGCGATGTCCTCTGCGATCATGGATGCTCCTCTCGCCGGCCGGGTGCGCCGGCCGGACTTCAGTCGGTGACGACGACGACCTTGCCGCGCACGTGGCCGCCCTCCAGCCGCCCGAACGCTTCGACCGTCCGCTCGATCGGGTAGATGGAGTCGATGGGCAGCACGAGCTCGTTCTCGGCCAGCAGGTCGGCGAGTTCGGCCAGCTCGTCGTTGCCGGCGGAGTGCCCTCCGACGTTCTTCGCGCCGCGCGCGGCGGGCCCGAAGACGGCGATCGAGTTCACCCGCTCGATGGGCACCCCCAGCTCCAGCGCGGCGTCGATGGTGTCCGGTCCGTGGTTGTCGAGCACGGCCGTGACCCGGTCGTCGTCCAGAACGTCGCGCACACGGTCGGCGAGCCCCTCGCCGTAGGCGACCGGGATGACGCCGAGGGACTCCAGGAACTCGTGGTTCTCCTCGCTCGCCGTCCCGATGACGGTGGCGCCCGCGCGCACGGCCAGCTGCGCGGCCAGCACGCCGACGCCGCCCGCGGCGGCGCTGACCAGCACCGTGTCGCGTTCGTGCAGGTCGAGGGAGCGGACGCTCGCCATGGCCGTGCGTCCTGCGACGCCGAGCGACCCGGCGACCTCGAACGTGAGCGCGTCCGGCTTCAGGATCACCTGGCCGTCCTCCGGCACCACGACGAAGTCGGCGATCGCGGCGAACGGCGCGGTGCCCAGCACCGCCTGGCCCAGCTCGAACCGGGTGACGCCCTCGCCGAGCTCCTCGACGAAGCCGGAGAAGTCCGAGCCGATCCCGCTCGGCAGCGTGACGCCGCTCCGGGCGGCCGCCCGCTCATCGCGATACGCCTTGTAGTCCGACGGGTTCAGCCCGGCCGCCATCACGCGCACCAGGATCTGACCGGGGCCCGGCCACGGCCTCTCCCGCTCGACCACGTGCAGGTAGTCGCGGGAACCGAACTCCTCGAACTGGACGAAACGCGGCACGGACGGGCTCCTTCCCTCTGGTAGGAGGGAGCCTAGCCCCGACCGCCGCCGAAAGGCACGGAGTGCACCGGACGCTCAGCCGACCGGAAGCGGCGGCGGGCCGACCGGAAGCAGCGCTCAGCCGAAGAGCAGCGCCGCCTCCTCGTAGCGCGCGTCCGGAACGGTCTTGAGCCCGCCGGTCGCGTCGGCGATCGAGACGTTGACGACGTCCGTGCCGCGCAGCGACACCATCGAGCCCCAGCGGCCCTCGTATACCGCATCCACCGCCGCCATGCCGAGGCGGGTCGCGAGCACGCGGTCGTAGGCGCTGGGGACGCCGCCGCGCTGCATGTGGCCGAGGACGGTCGCGCGCGACTCGATGCCGGTGCGCTCCTCGATCATCGGGGCGAGCATCTCGCCGATGCCGCCGAGGCGGGGACGGTTGAACGCGTCGAGTCCCTTGTGGGAGTGCGCCTCCTCCATCGTGTCGAGGTGGAAGCCCTCGGACACGACGATGACCGGGGCGCGTCCGCGGTCGCGGACCGACTCCACCCACTCGCAGATCTGCTCGATCGACTGAGGCTGCTCCGGGATGAGGATGGCGTGCGCGCCGCCCGCCATGCCCGAGTGCAGGGCGATCCAGCCGACGTGGCGGCCCATGACCTCCACGACCATGCAGCGCTGGTGCGACTCGGCGGTCGTGCGGAGGCGGTCGATCGCCTCCGTGGCGATCTCCACGGCGGTGTCGAAGCCGAACGAGTAGTCGGTCGCCGCCAGGTCGTTGTCGATGGTCTTCGGGACGCCGACGATCTTGAGGCCGGCGTCGGTGAGACGGCGTGCAGCGGTCAGCGTGCCCTCGCCGCCGATGGCGATGATGGCGTCGATGCCGTTCTCATCCATCATCCGCTGGATGTTCTCCGGGCCGCCCTTCTCGCCTTCGAACGGGTTGGTGCGGCTGGAGCCGAGGATGGTGCCGCCCTGGCGGGACAGCCCGCGGACGCTGTGGCGGTCGAGCGGCATGATGTCACCCTCGACCACTCCGCGCCAGCCGTAGCGGAAACCGGCGAACTCGGAGTGGTGGACGCGATCGCCCTTCAGGACCGCGCCCCGGATGACCGCGTTCAGTCCCGGGCAGTCGCCGCCGCTGGTGAGGATGCCGATCTTCATGCTGCTCCGTTTCTCGTGCGTGCTTGAATCATGCCCGCCCCGACCGGGCTGCACAAAATCGCACTGGACGAGAAGCCGCGTGCAGTGGTAGGCGGATCAGAGCCCGAGCGCCCGCTGCAGCTTCGACGAGCTGGCGGACGGACGCGCTCCGGCGGCGAGCAGCCGCTCCTCGATCTCGTCGAGCAGGGCCGTGCGGCGCTCGCGCGTGTCCGGCGCCCCGGCGAGGAGCTCCACCTCCCACTCGCGCCACTCCTGCGTGCCGCCCGAGCGCAGGTTCTCGCTGCGCACGTGGTCGTCGGTCAGCTCGGCGAGCTCGAAACCGGCCGCATCCTGCAGCAGCACGCTGTCGCGCTGGTTGGTGACCCGGGCGATCGGCTGGAGGGGCCGGTCGCCGATCAGGTCGCGCAGCTGCTCCCGCAGTTCGGCGGGCGGCTCGTCGCCGTCGGTCAGCGGCCAGTGGAGCTCGGTGCGGCCCTCGTCCGCCGGCAGCTTGACGTGCCACCCGGCGTCGTGGCCGCCGCGGCGCACGCGCACGGCTGTGCGGTGCTGGGCCAGGGTCAGGTCGGCCGTGTCGAAGTACGTGGCGACCAGCTCGTGCCGCTCGGGCTCGCCCTGGACGGCGACCGCGCCCACGCCGACGAGCTGGGGGTGCTGCGCCTCAGCGTCGACGTCGTACTTCCGCTCGATCTCGACCTGGGAGTGATGGGGCATATCCCCTGTCTAGCCCAGAATTCCCCTGTCGCGAAATTACAAGATGGGCGGCCTGCGCCCGGTCTACGGTGAACGCATGACAGCTGAGACCATCATCGCCCGCTTCGACGTGACCGGATGGGAGCCCGCGGACCTCCCGGGACTGGGACTCGGCGGCGACCCGGGCGACTGGCTCGGAGCCGTCGTCATGCGCAAGACCTACACCGAGGGACTCGTCGGCGAGTCGGTCGCGCATTTCATCTCGTCGGGCACCGAGGAGGGCGGCCGCGGCTACCTCGCCGCGGAGCGGATCAGCGGACGCCTCGACGACGGGAGGACCGGCTCGGTGACCGTCCACCACGGCGCGCTGCAGCATCCCTCGGACGCGTCGGCGTTCGGCTACATCGTGCCGGGGACGGGCACCGGGGACTTCGTGGCGTTCAGCGGGCGCGCCCGCATCGAGCACGACGAGCGCGGCCCGTTCTTCGTGTTCGAGGTCGACGGAGACCGGCCTTCCTGACCGGCCCCAGCGGCGGTACCCTCAGGGCATGAGCGACCCCAGAGGTGACGAGGACCTCGACGATTTCCGCGAGGCGCAGGAGACCGACTACGAGCCGGAGCCGGTGGTGCACGACCCGGAGGACCTGCCCGTGGTCGACGACGAGGACGATGAGCTGCTTCCGGACGACGACCGGCCGGTTCCGCTCGACCCGGACGACGCCGAGATCGCCTGAGCGGCGACGCCGACGGCGACCGCCGGCGGTGACCGCGACGGGCGGCCTCAGCCCAGCGCGTCCTCCAGCAGGGTGATCAACGCGTCCAGCTGCACCGAGTCCGCCGAGCCGAGTTCGACGTCGCTGCCGTCGAGGGCCCGCGCCGCGAGTCCCTGCTTGGCGTCGATCAGCTCGGCGATCTTCGCGTCGATGGTCTGCGCGGCGATGATCCGCCACGCGGTGACCGGCTCCTCCTGACCGATGCGGTGCACCCGGTCGATCGCCTGGGTCTGCTCGGCCGCCGTCCACGACAGCTCTGCGAGCACGACGTTGGATGCGGCCTGCAGGTTGAGTCCGACGCCCGCCGCGGTCAGCGAGCACACCGCGACCGCCACGTCGGGATCGTTGTTGAAGGCGTCGATCTCCTTCTGGCGGGCGAGGGCGGACTGGTCGCCGCGGATCGAGATGGTCTTCAGATCCCGGGCTGCGAACGCCTCCTCAGCAGCATCCATCACGTCGATGTGCTTCGCGAAAAAGACGACCTTGCCGACCGAGCGCGCCAGCTGCGCGGTGTAGTCGGACGCGAGCCCGGCCTTGGCCTGACCGATCTTGCGGACCATCGTGAACACGTTGTCGCCGGTCTTCGACGACTTCGCCTCCTCGAGCTCCGACTGGGCGACCAGGCGGATGAGGTGGCGGCGGTGCGCCTCGTCGTCCCCGTCGAAGGAGTCGGGACGACCGGCCGCTGCGGCTCGGTGGTAGCGGGCGACGAGGCGGGCGGCGAGCTCCTTCTCGGCCTGACGGACGGAGCGGCCCAGCTCGTCGTCGAGTTCGACCGGCAGGTCGACGACACGGCGGCTGGGCAGGTCTGCGGCGACGTCGATCTTGCGGCGGCGCACGATGCCCATGTCGATGACCGCCTCGCGGGCGGCCGCGTAGAAGCCGAAGTCGGCCGGGGTGAGCCCCGTCTCCTCCAGGTGCTCCATCAGCTGCGCGGTCGGCTTGTTGCCGTCGATCCAGCCGAGGAACTGCCAGATCGCCTTGAAGTCGTCGATGTCGTTGATCAGCGGCGTACCGGTGAGCGCGATCATCAGCGGGTCGGGCGTGGCCTGACGGATGGCGTCCGCCAGTCCGAGCACGAGCCGCGACCGCTGCGAGTGCAGGTTCTTGATGAAGTGCGCCTCGTCGACGACCATCCCCTTGAAGCCGAGGGTGCTCAGCCAGGAGAGGTGACGGTCCAGCACCTCGTAGTTGACGATCACGACGTCGGCGAAGGCGTCGAGGCCCTCCCCGTCGCCGTGGATGACGGTCGCCCGGCGCATCGGCGTCCATCGCTCGACCTCGCGCGCCCAGTTCATCTTGACGACGTTGGGCACGACGGCCAGCAGCGGATACGCGCCGGCGACGGAGGCGGCGAGCACCGACTGCGCGGTCTTGCCGAGGCCCGGCTCGTCGGCGAGCAGGAAGCTGCGGTGCCCCAGCCGGACGCTCTCGATGAAGCGCGACTGGTGGTGCATCAGCTCCATATCGTGCGGCGAGTAGCGGTCGATCAACGGTGCGGGAGGGAGGTCCATGCTGGCCGCCTGGCCGCCCGCGCCGTACTCGAACGACTTGAACAGCGGACCGAGCAGCTCCCACGAGTCGAGGCGGCGCCGCGGAGTGGGAGCCGACGGCGTCAGCCGCGAGAGGTCGGGGGCGAGGAACGGGTTGGAGAGCTGGCGCGCCTTCACCGACGGAGGCACGACCTGCTTCTCGGCGAGCTCCGGCGGGATGACGCTGTCCTGCTTGGCGACGGGACGCTCGATCGTGATGATGAGGTCGTCCGGCGACAGCTCCGTGCCCGACTCGAGCAGCCAGTCCCGGCGCATCTTCTGGGCGGTGGCGCTCGACGGCGACTCGCTCTCGAGCAGCGAGATGAGCGACGTGTCTCGCGCGGCCGTCTTGGCCAGGATGGTCGCGATGCCGTCGAGGCGCTTCAGCTGCTCGGCGCGGGCGGCGTCGCTCAGGTCGGGGTCGGACTTCGCCCGCGCGCGCTCCTCGCGCATGAGGAAGGCGATGACCTGGAACTTGGTGCGGTTCGTCGGGCCGAGCTTCTTGCCGTCGGCGGCCTTCGCCTCCACCTCGCGCACCTTGCGCGCGAGCACGGGGATCAGCCCGTCGTTGTTGGCGTGCCGGTTCTTCCGCTGCTGCGGCCTGGTCGGGCTGGTGCGCTGACCGGAACGAGACATGGTCCTCCAGAGGAGGCGTCGCGCGCTGTCGGAGGACGCGACGCCGTGTGGTCGTGAGGCCGGCGGGGGCGGGAGGACCGGTACCGAGTGGACCGGGCTCACGCGGGTGACGCCGGGAGCGCGGCACGAGATGGCCGCGCAGCACCCATTCTACCGGGTGTGGAGCCGTTCAGCGACGAGTGTCGGCGGGGATCTTGATCGTGACCGCCGCGGCGACGAACAGCACGACGCCGGCGAACGACAGACCCTGCACCACCGCGTCGCTCAGCGGCAGCGGCCAGACCGGGTTCCAGACGACGGCGACGGGGATGAGGCCGGCCAGCCACCACCACTGCTTGGCCTGCCCGGCGAACACGCACAGGATGAGCGCGAGGATGCTGACCGCGTACCGCACGTAGAGGTACCACTCGCCGCCGACCAGTGCGAGGCCGGCCAGCAGCACGATCGCCCCGAGGAGCCCGGGCGCCAGCGCGGCGCGGTTGAAGGCGGGCTGCTGCGGCGTGTGTGGTCTCGACACGAAGGACCACTCTACGTGGTGCGCCCGCCCGGTACGCTTCGCCGGCCGACGCCGGGAGCCGTCGAAATCAGTGCTTGCCAGGCTCACGCTCGGCGGGTTTGACTGTGCGCGTCGAAACGCGTCGAGTGCGGAGCCGATCCATCCGCCCCTCGGCGCGGCGCACCCCTGGGGAGGGTCGATGACGAGAACGGACCACGCACCGCAGCAGGCGGCCGCGCCCGCGGTCAAGCTCACGATGCTCACGATGACCGGGATGGTCGTCGGGTCGATGGTGGGAGCCGGGGTGTTCTCGCTCCCCCGCCGGTTCGCGCAGGAGACGGGCGTCGCCGGGTCGCTGATCGCCTGGTCGATCGCCGGCGTCGGGATGCTCATGCTGGCGTTCGTCTTCCAGATGCTGGCGAACCGGAAACCGGAGCTCGACGCCGGCGTCTACGCCTACGCGAAGGCCGGTTTCGGGCAGTTCCTGGGCTTCTTCTCGGCGATCGGGTACTGGGCCAGCGCCGGGATGGGGCTGGTGTTCTACTGGGTCTTCATCATGTCGACCATCGGCGCGGTGCTTCCGGCGCTGGGCGACGGCGACAGTCTCCTCGCCATCGGGATCTCATCGCTCGGGCTGTGGGGTTTCTTCTTCCTGATCCGCCGCGGCATCAAAGAGGCCGCCGTCATCAACCGCATCGTGACCGTGGCCAAACTCGTGCCGATCGTGGTCTTCATCCTGCTCTGCCTGTTCGTGCTCAAGCCGCAGGTGTTCGCCGAGAACTGGGCGGGGGCCGACTACGCGGGCTCCCTGTTCGATCAGGTCACCGGCACGATGCTGGTGACCGTGTTCGTCTTCCTCGGCGTCGAGGGGGCGAGCGTGTACTCCCGTCACGCGAAACGCCGCGCCGACGTCGGCAGGGCCACCATCCTCGGCTTCGTCAGCGTCTTCGCGATCTTCGCGTCGGTCACCATCGTGTCGTACGGAATCCTGCCCATGGGCGAGATCGCGCAGCTGCGGCAGCCCTCGATGGCCGGCGTCCTCGCCGCCGCCGTCGGGCCGTGGGGCGCCTGGTTCGTGAGCGTCGGGCTGGTGGTCTCCGTGCTCGGCGCCTACCTCGCCTGGTCGCTGATGGCGGCGGAGGTGCTGTTCGTCGCCGCAAAGGACGACGACATGCCGCGCTTCCTGGCGCGCTCCAACAGCGCCGACGTCCCCGTGCCCGCTCTGCTGATGACGGCGATCTTCGTGCAGGTCATCCTGGTGATCACCTACTTCTCCCACGATGCGTTCAACCTGGCGCTCGACCTGACCAGCGCTCTGACGCTCATCCCGTTCTTCCTGGTGGCGTGCTACGCCATGAAGCTCGTCATCACGAAGGAGTCGTACGAGGACGCGCCGCGCGGCCGCGGCCGGGAGACCGCCATCGCGATCCTGGCGACGATCTACACGGCCTACCTGATCTTCGCCGCAGGCGTCACCTTCGTGCTGCTCTCGTTCATCATCTACGCGCCCGCGACGATCCTGTTCGTCATGGCCCGTCGCGAGCAGGGGCGGCGCGTCTTCTCCGGCCGTGAGCTGGTCATCCTCGCGGTCGCCCTGATCGGGGCGGTCACCGGGATCGTGGCGCTGGCCGCCGGCTGGATCACCCTCTGACCGTCTCACCAAGGAGGAACCATGACGGATACGTCCACGATGCCGCGCTACGGCGTCCACTCGGAAGTCGGGCAGCTGCGGAAGGTGCTCGTCTGCTCGCCCGGTCTCGCCCATCGCCGGCTGACCCCGAGCAACGCCGACGATCTCCTGTTCGACGACGTGATGTGGGTGGACAAGGCGATCGAAGACCATGCCGCGTTCGTCGCCGACCTCCGGGCGAACGACGTCGAGGTTGTGGAGTTGCACGGCCTCCTCGCCGAGACGATGGCCGATCCCGAGGCGAAGTCGTGGCTGCTCGACCGCAAGATCGTCGCGGGCGAGGTCGGCCTCGGCCTGATCGAGGGCACCCGCGCGTACCTCGACGCCCTGCCGCCGGCCGAGCTCGCCGGGTACCTCATCGGCGGCCTCGCCACGTCGGACCTACCCGAGGACCACCGCACCGGCTATGTAGCGCTCGCGCGCGAATCCACCGGCGTCCGCGAGTACCTCATGCCTCCCCTGCCGAACACCCTCTACACCCGGGACACGACGTGCTGGATCTACGGCGGCGTCACCCTCAACCCGCTGTACTGGCCGGCGCGCCACGACGAGACCCTCCTCATGAAAGCCGTCTACCGCTTCCACCCCGACTTCCGCGACGCCACCGTCTGGTGGGGCGACCCGGAGACCGACTGGGCGCAGGCGACCCTGGAGGGCGGAGACGTCATGCCGGTCGGCAACGGCGTGGTGCTCATCGGGATGAGCGAGCGGACCTCACGGCACGCGATCACGCAGGCAGCGGCCGCCTTGTTCGCCCAGGGCGCCGCTACGCAGGTGATCGTGGCCGGGATGCCCAAGCTGCGTGCGGCGATGCACCTGGACACGGTGTTCACCTTCGCCGATCGCGACATCGTCACGCTCTATCCGGCGATCATGGATGCCGTCCACACCTTCACACTCGTGCCCGAGGACGCGGCGCCCGGACTCAGCGTCATCGACCACGGGAGCCGCGCGTTCGTCGACGTGGTCGCGGAAGCGCTCGGACTGCCCCGGCTCCACGTCGTCGAGACGGCCGGCGACAACTACGAGTCCGAACGCCAGCAGTGGGACAGCGGCAACAACGCGGTCGCCCTGCGCCCCGGTGTGGTCTACGCCTACGACAGGAACACCGCGACGAACGCCCTCCTCCGCAAGGCGGGCGTCGAGGTCATCCCGATCGCGGGAGCCGAGCTCGGCCGCGGTCGCGGGGGCGGGCACTGCATGACCTGCCCGATCATCCGGGACCCTGTCGAGTTCTGAACGGCCCGGGCGGCGCCTCGCGGGACCACGCCAGACGTGGTGCGCCCGCCCGGTGACGGAGACCTCACTCTCCGGCCGGACGGGCGACGTGGTGGTGCAGGGTGCTGTGTGGGTGGTGGGGAGGCTGTGGGTTACAGCGCTCCCCGGCGGAGCAGGAACGCGCACGGCGGCGCGTCGGCGCCGACACGCACGGTGACGGCGGAATCGCGGGCGAGCTCGAGGAAAGGCTCGAGCTCGAGTCGGGTCATGGGGACTCGGCGGAGTTCGGCGTCGGACGCGATCCCGTTCACCGCGAACGCGACGTCGGGTACGTCGTAGGGTTCGTCGGCGAGGTCGAGGAACACGATGGGCGACGCGTCGTCCTGGTCGAGCGGGAACACGGAGAGGATCGCCTCGGCGGCGGCCTCTGTCGTGACGTCGTCACCCAGGTGGATGACGGGTGCGGTGATCTGATCTTCCGGGTAGCCGCTGCCCACGAGGGTCAGCGTCTCGCCATCTCTCATGGCGTCGAGCGCGCTCAGGAGCGCGCCGGACAGCAGCGGGCTGAGGTTCTTCAGCAAAGTCGGGCCTTTCCTGTTAAACGAATATTTCTCAACCCCTCCCTGGAGGATAGACCCAGCGGTATGTCCACCCCTACCCCCCCATTAGGGGGGAGTACTGTTGACGCACCCCGCCGAGCGGCGGCCACGGTGCACAGAGACCAGCGGCAGCTACCCCCTCGGGGTATGCGCCCAGCGGGCCTATCCTGGGGAGGTGATCGCAGACATCAAGAAGCGCGCGCTGCATCGGACGCGCATCCTGGAGGGCCAGCTCCGGGGACTCGAGAAGATGATCGAGAACGAGGACTACTGCGTCGACATCCTCACCCAGTCCCTCGCCATCCAGAAGTCGCTCGGCTCGCTCAACAAGCTGCTGGTCGAGAACCACCTGAAGACCCACGTCTCCGAGATGTTCGAGGAGGGCGGGAGCGCACGCGACGACGCGATCGCCGAGCTGCTCAAGGTGTACGAGCTCTCGAACAACCGGGGCTGAGGCCGATCGTGACCGGAGAAGAACTGATCACCATCGTCCGCGGCGACATCACCGACGAGCGGGTCGATGCGATCGTGAACGCGGCCAACTCCTCCCTGCTCGGCGGCGGAGGGGTCGACGGCGCCATCCACCGACGCGGTGGACCGGCGATCCTCGAGGCGACGCGCGAGCTGCGGGCGACGACACTGCCCGACGGGCTCCCCACCGGCCAGGCCGTCGCCACGACCGCCGGCGACCTGCCCGCGACCTGGGTCATCCATACGGTCGGTCCGGTGTGGTCGGCGAGCGAGGACCGCACGCCGCTCCTGCAGAACGCCTACCGCTCGTCGGTGCGCGTCGCGCGCGAGCTGGGCGCGCGGACGATGGCGTTCCCCGCGATCTCGGCCGGCGTGTACGGCTGGCCGCTCGAGGACGCCGCCCGGATCGCCGTCAGCACGGTGCGCGCCGTGCTCTCGTCGGGTGTCGGGTCGGTCGAGCACGTGCGCTTCGTGCTGTTCAACGACGACGCGCTGGCCGCGTTCCGCGCGGCGGCCGGCGAATGACGGCCGAGGTGACGGACGGAGCGCCCGACCGGGTGGCCGACCGGCCCGAGGAGGCGCTGGAGCGGTTCCGGGCGCTGGTGCGCATCCCCACGATGTCCCGGAACGCCGTCGAGGAGACCGACTGGGAGGCGTTCGAGCGCTTCATCGACGCCCTGCCCCGGCTCTACCCGGCGCTCCACTCGGCGCTCGAGCGGGAGCGTCACGGGCACTCGCTGCTCTACCGCTGGCGCGGGCGCGCCGACGGCGCCCCGAGCGTCCTGATGGCCCACTACGACGTGGTACCGGCGACCGACGAGGGATGGACGCATCCACCGTTCGAGGCCGCCGTCACCGGCGCCGGCGAGGAGCGACTGCTGTGGGGCCGCGGAGCGATCGACGACAAGGGGGCGCTGGTCGCCATCCTCGAGGCGGTCGAGCGGCTGGTCGTGAGCGGCTTCCAGCCCGAGAACGACGTCTACCTGAGCTTCGGCCACGACGAGGAGACCGTCGGGTCCGGCGCCCGGGCGATCGCGGAGCTGCTGCGGGAGCGCGGCATCCGCCCGGCGCTCGTGCTGGACGAGGGCGGAGCGGTGGTCGAGCGCATCTTCCCCGGCGTCAGCGCGCCCATCGCGGTGGTCGGCGTCAGCGAGAAGGGCATCACGAGCGTCCGGCTGGTCGTGGAGCAGGACGGCGGCCACGCCTCCACTCCCCCGCGGATGACCGCGACGGTCCGCCTGGCGCGCGCCATCACGCGCATCGCGGGGCGCCCGTTCCCCGCGCGGCTCAGCGAGACGAACCTGCGGATGGTGGAGACGCTGGGCGCCCACGCCAGCGGCCCGCTGCGCGCGGTGTTCACCCGGGCCCGGCGGCTGCGGCCGCTGCTCGTCGCCGTCTTCGGTCGGCTCAGCGACGAGACGCGCGCGATCGTGCGCACCACGACGGCCGTGACGCAGCTGCGCGGCAGCCTCGCGGCGAACGCGCTGCCCGAGACGGCGGAGGCGATCGTCAACACCCGCATCGCCGTCGGTTCGTCGGTCGCCGAGACGCTGGACCACCTGCGCCGGGCGATCCGCGACGACGCCGTGCGGGTCGAGGCGCTCGACGCCAGCGAGCCGTCGCCCGTCTCGCCGTGCGAGGGACCGCAGTGGGAGCGGCTGGCCGCATCCATCCGGTCCGTGCATCCGCGGGCCGTCGTGACGCCGTACGTCATGCTCGGAGCGAGCGACAGCCGCCACTTCACCGGGATCTGCGAGGCGGTGTACCGGTTCACCCCGTTCGAGCTGAGCGCCGGCGAGCGGGCCGCGCTGCACGCGCGCGACGAGCGCATCCACGTCGCCACCTGGCTGCGCGGCATCGACGTCTACGCGCACCTCCTCCGCCACTCCTGACCCGCCCCCGGTCTCCGGTCTCCCCGGGTCTTCGCCCTCCGTCGAGTACACGAAAAGTGCACGCTCCAGCGGCGCGTCGCGTGCACTTTTCGTGTACTCGACGGTGGCCGGAGGGGGCTAGGCGGCGCCGCCGAGGTCGGGGAGGGTGATCGCGCGGCTGTTCGGGGGGAGCTCGCGGATGCGCTCGAGAGCGGGAGCCAGCTCGCCGGCCCAGGCGCGGTAGCCCTCGGCGTTCAGGTGCAGGCGGTCCTCGGTGTAGACCGGGTTCAGTTCGCCGTCTTCCAGCGCCAGCGCGGGCCAGAGGTCGAGCCAGCCGGCGTGCGCGCTCGGCGCGAACTGCCACAGGTGGCGGTTGATGTCGCGGATCTGGTCGGCGAACTCGCGCCCGCGCGGCATCACCGACTGGGCCAGGATGCGCGTGTCGGGCAGCTCCTTGCGAAGCGTCACCAGCATGGTCTCGATGTTCCGCACGACGTGCTCGACGGACCGGCGCCAGGCCAGGTCGTTGGTGCCAATGAGGAGGGCGATCGTGGCGGGCCGCGCATCCATCACGTCGCCGAGGCGTGCGATGACGTCGTCGGTGGTGTCGCCCGCCATGCCGAAGTTGCGGACGGACTCGCCGGGGAGGAGCGCATCCCAGTCGCCGTTCTGCGTCAGGCTGTCTCCGACGAGGGCCAGGTCACCGCGCTCCGGTCTCCACTCGTCCGCCATCCTCAGCCTCCCTCGTCACCCCCATCCTCCCCCACAACCGCACGGAGGGGAAGGAACGGGGCGAGCAGCCGCAGCTGCGGGAAGCGCGCGAGCTACCGTCGGAGAAGTGGTCTGGGATCTCCGACGCAGCGCTCTGCGTAAGGATTTCGCGGGCGGATTCGCTTGAACCTCCGACGCACCGTCGCGAATCTCCGACGTTCGTCTCGGTGCCGAAGGGTGCAGGGGCGCCGCCACCCGGTGCTTCCGTCGGAAAAGTGGTCTCGAATCTCCGACACAGCGCTCTGCGTAAGGACTTTCCGGCCGGAATCGCTCGGATCTCCGACGTACGGTCGCGGATCTCCGACGGAAGCGGGCGGCGGGCGGAGCAGCGCGCCTACAGCAGCGACTTCGTGTGCCAGACCGTCTTCGTCTCGGTGAAGAACGCGATGCGGTCGAGCGAGGGCGCCGCGGCGTCCGGTCCGTTCTCGGGGGTGAGCACGCGCTTGAGCGTCTCCGCCGCCGCGATCTGCAGGTCCACCCAGTCGAGGTCGCCCGCGCCGACCAGGTCGAGCGCGTTGACGTCGGCGTGGGAGGCGAGCCACGGCGCGATCTCCGCCGGCGAGCCGGTGAGGATGTTGACCACACCGCCCGGGACGTCGCTCGTCGCGAGCACCTCGCTGAGGCTGATCGCCGAGAGCGGGAACCGCTCGCTCGCGATCACGACGACCGTGTTGCCCGCGACCAGCGCCGGCGCCACGGCGCTGACGAAGCCGAGCAGGCTCGAGTCCTGCGGCGCCACGATGGCGACGACCCCGGTCGGCTCGGGCACCGAGATGTTGAAGTACGGCCCGGCGACGGGGTTGGCGTTGCCCGCGACCTGCGCGAACTTGTCCGCCCATCCCGCGTACCAGACCCAGCGGTCGATCGCCTCGTCCACCTGCGCCGTGGCGGCCGACGCCGAGACGCCCTCCGCCTTCTGGATCTCGTCGACGAACTGCGCCCGGCGGCCTTCCAGCAGCTCGGCGATGCGGTACAGCACCTGCCCGCGGTTGTACGCCGTGGCGCCGGACCAGCCGGACACCGCCGCGCGGGCGGCGACGACCGCATCCCGCGCATCCTTGCGGGACGCCTTGGCGGCGTTCGCGAGGAAGGCGCCCTTCGACGAGACGACCTCGTAGGTGCGGCCGGACTCGCTGCGCGGGAACTTCCCGCCGATGTAGAGCTTGTAGGTCTTGGGGACGGCCAGGCGGCTCATTTGGTGACTCCCTTGCGGGCCGGGCGGACGGAGGGGATGCGCGACGTGAGCGAGCCGGCGGCGGGCACGGAACGGCCGGGCACGAGGTAGGCGCCCAGGCCGTGGCGGCCGCCCTCGCGGCCGTAGCCGGACTCCTTGTAGCCGCCGAACGGGCTGGCCGGGTCGAAGCGGTTGAAGGTGTTCGCCCAGACGACGCCCGCGCGGAGCTTGTCGGCGACGGCGAGGATGCGGCTGCCCTTGTCCGACCAGATGCCGGCCGACAGACCGTAGGGCGTGTTGTTCGCCTTGGCGATGGCCTCGGCGGGCGTGCGGAACGTCAGCACCGAGAGCACCGGGCCGAACACCTCCTCGCGGGCGATGCGGTGGCTGGTCGAGACGTTGTCGAAGATCGTCGGCGCGAACCAGAACCCGTTCTCCGGGATGGCGCAGTCGGCGGTCCAGCGCTCGGCTCCCTCCGCCTCGCCGATGTCGGAGAGCTCGCGGATGCGCTGCAGCTGCTCGCCGCTGTTGATCGCGCCGATGTCCGTGTTCTTGTCGAGCGGGTCGCCCAGGCGGAGCGTCGACAGGCGGCGCTTGAGCCGGTCGACGACCTCGTCGTGGATGCTCTCCTGCACCAGCAGACGGCTGCCCGCGCAGCAGACGTGTCCCTGGTTGAAGAAGATGCCGTTGACGATCCCTTCGATCGCCTGGTCGATGGGCGCGTCGTCGAAGACGATGTTCGCCGCCTTGCCGCCGAGCTCCAGCGTGAGCTTCTTCTGGGTTCCGGCGACGCTGCGCGCGATCTCGCGACCGACCGCGGTCGAGCCGGTGAAGGCGACCTTGTTCACGTCCGGGTGCGCGACCAGCTCGCGGCCGGTCTCCCCCGCGCCGGTGACGATGTTGACGACACCGGCGGGCAGGTCGGCCTGCTGCACGATCTCGGCGAACAGCAGCGCGGTGAGCGGAGTGGTCTCGGCCGGCTTCAGGACGACCGTGTTGCCCGCGGCGAGCGCCGGCGCGATCTTCCACGCGAGCATGAGCAGCGGGAAGTTCCACGGAATCACCTGCGCGGCGACGCCGAGCGCGCGGGGCGCGGGGCCGAGGCCGGCGTGCTCGAGCTTGTCCGCCCATCCCGCGTAGTAGAAGAACCAGGCGGCGACGAGCGGGACATCCACATCCCGGCTCTCCTTGATCGGCTTGCCGTTGTCGAGGCTCTCGGCGACGGCCAGCTCGCGCGACCGCTCCTGGATGAGGCGCGCGATGCGGAACAGGTACTTGCCGCGGTCGGAGCCGCTCATCCGCGACCAGACGCGGTCGTAGGCGCGGCGGGCCGCCGCGACGGCGGTGTCGACGTCGGAGGCGTCGGCGGTCGCGATGGTCGCCAGCCGCTCCTCCGTCGCCGGGGAGATGGTCTGGAACGGCGTGCCGTGCCCGGCGACGAACTCGCCGTCGATGAACAGCCCGTACTCGTCGCGCAGGTTCAGGATCGACCGCGACTCGGGAGCCGGGGCGTATTCGAGGAAACTCATGGTGTCAGCTCTCTGTCTGTCAGGCTCGGGGTCGTTCAGTCGATCGTCACGTAGTCGGCGCCGGAGTAGTGGCCGGTGGCCAGCTTCTGCCGCTGCAGCAGCACGTCGTTGAGGAGGCTGGACGCGCCGAACCGGAACAGGTGCGGCTGCAGCCAGTGCTCGCCGACCGTCTCGGCGACGGTGACCAGGTACTTGATGGCGTCCTTGGAGGAGCGGATGCCGCCGGCGGGCTTCACACCGATCTCCTCGCCCGTCAGCCGGTGCCAGTCGCGCACGACCTCCAGCATCAGCAGCGTCACCGGCAGCGTGGCCGCGGGCGACACCTTGCCGGTGGAGGTCTTGATGAAGTCGCCGCCGGCCAGGATGCTCAGCCAGGATGCCCGGCGCACGTTGTCGTACGTGTTCAGCTCGCCGGTCTCCAGGATCACCTTCAGGTGCGCGTAGGTGCCGTCTTCGCGGCGGCACGCCTCCTTGACGGCGACGATCTCGTCGAACACCTGCCCGTAGCGGCCGGACAGGAAGGCGCCGCGGTCGATGACCATGTCGATCTCGTCCGCGCCGGCGGCCACGGCGTCCGCCGTGTCGGCGAGCTTGACCTTGAGGGATGCGCGTCCGCTCGGGAACGCGGTCGCGACAGCCGCGACGTTGATGCCGCCATCGCCTCCGGCGCGACGCACGGCACCGGCGTGGGCGGCGCCCAGCGCCTCGACCGCGTACGGGACCATGTCGCCGTACACGCACACCGCGGCGGGCCGCGGGGTCGACGGGTCGGACGCATCCGGCACCAGTGCCTTCGCCACCAGCGAGCGCACCTTGCCGGGCGTATCCGCGCCCTCGAGCGTCGTCAGGTCGATCAGCTCGATGACGGTGTCGAGCGCCCACTTCTTGCTGGTCGTCTTGATGGAGCGGGTGCCGAGGCCGGCGGCGCGCTGCTCCAGGCCCACCGCATCCACACCCGGGATGCCGCCCAGGTAGCGGCGGAGGGAGCCCTCCGTCAGGTCGCCGCCGAGCACCTCGACGGCCCGGGCCGCGGGCGCGAGGGTGCGCACGGGCGGCGTTGTCTCGATGGTCACGTGTTCCTCCATGGTGGTGCCGGGTTCAGTTCCGGGCCGCGGCCGAATCGGTCGCAGCGGTGGGCGCGGGCTGTCCCGACAGAGCGGAACGGCCGAGCAGGTCGTTGGCGGTCGCCTCGTCGGTGATCAGGATGGTGCACAGCCCGCTGGCGACGACGGCGTGCGCCACGCGGTGCTTGGCCTCGCCGGCGATCACGGCGATGGAGGTGCGGGCGCCGCGCAGCTCGTCGAGGCTGAGCCCCAGCGTGCGCGAGTTGAGCTCGGGGTCGGCGACCTGGCCGTCGTCCGTGATGAAGCGGCCGACCACGTCGCCGACGGCGCCCTTCTCGGCGAGCGCGGACACATCCTCGACGGACAGGTAGCCGGAGTCCACGTGCACCGAGCTGGTGTCGACGACGCCGGCGCTGAACAGGTACGCGTTGGCGCTGCGGGCGAGCTCGAGGACGCTCTGCACCGAGCGGTCGGCCTCGATGGCGCGGCGGGTGGCGGCGTGCTCGAAGATCGCGGGGCTGGGCAGGAGTGTCGCGGTGCCCTGCGCCTTGCGCGCGATGACGACGGCGGTGTCGGCGGCGGCGGTGGCCTGCCGGGTGGACGACACGCTCCCGTTGATCTGGACCGGGTTGACGCCGACGGCCCAGCCCGGGCGGAGGCGCGCGGCCACGGCGTGCAGGGTGCGGCCCCAGCTGACGCCGAGCGTGCGCGGCACGGGGCGGAGGGTCGTCAGGTAGTCGGCGGCGGCCTGTGCGACACGTCCCTGGACTTCGGCGTCGGAGTCGGCCGCGGGGACGACCACCGCGTCGGTCAGCCCGTAGAAGCCGCACAGCTCGCGCTCCAGCGAGAAGCGGCGGGCGCTCGGGTGCACGATCTCGATGCGGACGAAGCCGTGCTCGCGCGCCGCGACCAGCAGCCGCCCCACCTTCCAGCGGGACACGTTGAGCGCGACGCCGATCTCGTCCTGCGTCTTGCCGGCCTCGTAGTAGAGCTCTGCGGCTTTGACGGCGAGGATCTCGTCGGAATCGTTCAGGGCCACCCGTCCAGCTTAGGAAGCGTCGCGCACACGAGCAACATGTGCGTGGTAGCTGCTCAAATGAGCACAGCGCGTTTCGTTTATCGTTGGGTCGTGCCCACAGACCCCACCGCCTCCGCCCGCGCCTACGCCCTCGCCGTCGACTTCGGCGGGACGAAGGTCGAGGCCGCCCTCGTCGACACCGACGGCCGCCTCGTCGAGGGCTCCCGCCACCGCCGCCCGACCGGACGGAACGCCACCGTCCCGGAGCTGGAGGACTCGGTCGGCGGCGTCGTGCGCGCGGCCGCGGCATCCCTCCCGGACGGGGCGCGGATCGTCGGCGTCGGCATCGGCAGCGCCGGACCGATCGACCGCGCGCGGGGGCTCGTGTCGCCGCTGAACGTCCCGCACTGGCGCGACTACCCGATGCGCGACTACGTCGCCTCGGTCGCCGCCGAACTCGGGCTCGACGTGCCGGTGGTGCTCGAGATGGACGGCGTCGCCATCACGATGGCGGAGCACTGGGTGGGCGCCGCGCAGGGCGTCGACAATGTCATGGGGATGGTCATCTCGACCGGCATCGGCGGCGGCCTCATCGTCGGCGGCCGCGTGATCACCGGTCCGACCGGCAACGCCGGCCACATCGGCCACGTCGAGGTCGGCGCCACCTTCGGCGGAAAAGCACTGCGGGGTGAGGACACCTTCGGCAACCCGTACGCGCTGGAGGCGATGGCCTCCGGCCCGCACACCGTGGCGTGGGCGCGCCAGCACGGCTTCGAGGGCGCGACCGGCGAGGAGCTGGCCGCCGCCTACGCCGCCGGCGACCTCGTCGCCCGCGAGGCGATCGCCCGCACCGGCGAGGCGGTCGGACGCGCGATCGCGTCGGCGACGGCACTGCTCGACCTGGAGCTGGTGGCGATCGGCGGCGGCTTCTCGCACTCGACGCCCGACCTCTTCGACCACATGCGCACCGTGATCGAGCACCACTACTTCCCGTTCGTGCGCAAGGTCCGCATCGTCCCCTCCGCCCTCTCGTCCGAGGGCCCCCTCATCGGAGCCGCCGCCCTCATCCACCGCGCCCACCTCCTCCCCTAGCCATCTGTTCCTCACTTAGTCCGCGTTTCGGGACTGAAATCGCGGAGGAAGTGAGGAAGCGATGGTGGGGAGGGTCAGTCCTCCAGGTAGCGGGGGCGGGCGGCGACGGCGCCGGCTGCGGCGGCGGCGAGAGCGGTGGCCGTGAGGACGGCCAGGGCCAGGGTCCAGGAGTCGGTCAACTGGTGCAGCACGCCGACGGCCAGGGGGCCGAGCGCGCCGAGCGTGTAGCCGAGTCCCTGGGTGAAGCCGCTGAGCGCGACCGATCCGGCGTGGGTGCGGGTCCGCACGTTGATGAGCACCAGGCAGAGCGGGAACAGCAGCGGGCCGAGACCCGCGAACGCCACCCACAGCCACGTCGCCGTGCCGGGCACGAGGATGAGGCCCAGGTACCCGATGATGAAGAACGCGACGCCTGCGTAGATCAGCAGGGCCACGTTCCGCATCCGCGCGGCGAGCAGTGGCACCAGCAGTCCGGCCGGTATGCCCATCCCGGCATACACCGAGAGCAGGGCTCCCGCCTCCGCCGGGGGCACGCCCGCGACGTCGTGCAGGATCTGCGGCAGCCACGCGAACATGGCGTACGCGTTGAGGCTCGACACCGCGAAGATGACCGCCAGCGCCCATGCCAGGGGTGCGTGCCAGACACGGCCCTGCATGGCCGGCTGCGCGGTCTCCACCTCCGCGTCGCTGTCCGGGTGCGCCGGACGCTTGGTGATCAGGATGCGCAGCCACGGCAACACCGCCAGCAGGCTGACGACACCCCACATCCCCACCGAGACATGCCATCCGGCCGCGTCCGCGACGGGCACGGCGATCAGCGGAGGCAGCAGCGTGGACACCGACATGACGGTCGCGTATAGCGAGGTCACCAGCCCGATGCGGTCCGGGAAGTAGCGCTTCACGAGCGGCGGCAGCAGGACGTTCCCCACGCCCATCCCCGCGAAGGTCACGGCCGAGCCGATGGCGAGCACGACGAAGGAGGGCGCCGCGGCGCGGAGGAGATGCCCGATCACCATCACGCCGAGGGCGAGCACCACAACCGCCTCGAGGCTGAGCCGGCGGGTGAAGGACGGGGCGATCAGCCCGAACAGGGCGAAGCACACCGGCGGCAGCATCCCGAGCAGCCCGACGCCGATGCTGGAGACGGGGAAGTCGGCGCGGATCTCGGCGAAGATCGGCGACAGCGCGGCCACGGCCGTGCGCAGGTTCGCCGCCACCAGCAGGATGCCGACCAGCGCGATCGCGCGACCGTGCCAGAGCGGCCGTGCGACGGCAGTCGCGGAGGCGTCGGCGGAGGCGTCCGCCATCAGGAGGGCTCGCCCGCGGCCGCGGCCTCGTCGGCGGCGGGAGCGCTGCCCGTCGTGCCGGCGCCGGTCCCCGTCCCCGTCCCCGTCCCAAGGATGCGGCGGGCCTGCTCCACGTCGTCCGCGATCTGCGCGATGAGCGGCTCGATGCCGGTGTAGGCGACCATCCCGCGGATGCGCTGCACGAACGACACCTCGACGGTGTGGTCGTACAGGTCCAGCTCGCGGTCGAGCACGTAGGCCTCGACCTGCTTGTGCGGCACGCCCTCGAACGTCGGGTTGTTGCCGACGGAGATCGCGGCCGGATAGCGCCGGCCGGCATCCGTCAACCAGCCCGCGTAGACGCCGTCGGCCGGGATGAGGCCCTCCGACTCCGGGGACAGGTTCGCGGTCGGGAAGCCGAGTTCGCGTCCCCGCGCGGCCCCGTGCACGACGAGCCCGCGCACGGTCGGCGCCGACCCGAGCAGCTGCGTGGCATGGCCGACGTCGCCGTCGGCGAGCAGTTCGCGGATCCACGTGGACGACACCCGGCGGCCGTGCTCGGGGCGCACGTCGTCGATGAGCTCGACCGAGAAGCCGTACGTCTCGCCCAGCCGGCGCAGCATGTCCACGTCGCCGGCCCCACGGGCGCCGAAGCGGAAGTCGCTGCCGACGAGCACCGCCGCAGCGTGCAGCCGGTCGACGAGGATGTGGTGCACGAACGCGTCCGGCGCAAGCGAAGCGAGGGCGCGGTCGAACGTCACCATGAGCGTCGCGTCGACGCCCGTCGCGGCCAGCAGGTCGAGCTTCTGGGCGTTGCTGACCAGCGATGCCGGGCACTTCTCGGGCGCGAGCACCTCGAGCGGGTTGCGGTCGAAGGTGATGACCGTCGACACCAGCCCGCGCTCGGCGGCCACCGCCCGCAGCCGGTCGATCACCGCGCGGTGCCCGGTGTGGACGCCGTCGAACTTGCCGATCGTGACCGCGCTGGGCCCCCAGCCGTCCGGGATCTCGGCGACCTCGTGGAAGACCCTCACGACGCCGCTCCCGGACGGTGCGCGCGCAGCCAGAGGAGGCCGAGGATGGGCAGCACCAGTGGGATGAAGAGGTAACCCATCCCGTACACCGACCACACCGTGGCGTCGCGCCCGAACGGGTCGATGTCGTGCAGGCCGAGCGCTTCGGGCGCGAACAGGCTCAGCGTGCCGATCACCAGCACGCCCGCGAGCTCGAAGCTGATCGTGATCCACGCGACGCGGTACCAGACGCGGCCCGGGGCGACGAGCGCCACGGTCGCGACGATGTAGACGAGCGCCGACAGAGCGGACAGCGTGAACGCCACGGGCGCCTCGTGGAAGCGGTCGATGATCTGGAACACACTGCGTCCGGTCGCCGCCAGCGCAAGGATGCCGTAGACGAAGACGAGCACCCGGCCGACCCCCGACATGCGCCGCCTCGGGGCGGCGGGCTCGGAGTTCGTGCGCGTTGACGTGGTGTGGTGGGACATCGCTTCGATTCTATTTGCCGCGAGGGGACCTCAGGCGCCCTGCACGAACCAGATCTGCCCCATCCGGTAGACCATGACGGCGATCGCCAGGCAGACACCGCCCAGGATGACGGTGCTCCAGCGGTTCCGCTCGATCAGCGCCCAGAACCCGCCCGCCAGGGGCAGGATGATCGCGGAGATCAGGTAGATGTAGAACTCGGCCAGGCTCCCGGAGGGCGAGTTGCCCACCGCCGGCGCGATGATCGCGATCACCAGCTGCACGAGCAGCAGCAGCTCGACGAGTGCGACCGCCCCCATGCTGAGGTCGCCCGGCACCCGGCCGATGAGGCCGAGCACCACGCACAGGATGCCCGCGGCGCAGGCCACGACGACCTGCACCGTGGTGAACCAGTCGATCATGCGCTGCCCTCCGACGGCGCGACGGCTTCGTCCGTGGGGAAGTTCACGAGCGTCCTGGCTTCCTTTCCGCGGAATTCGACCAGCCCGACGAGCGCGCCGCTCGGGGCGACGGCCGCGACCGGCTCCCCGCCCGGGCCCTCCCGGTCGGCGAGGTGGATGCGGCGGCCGTGGGTCAGGTCGATGGCCTGCTGCTCGGTGAGGTCGAGCCGCTCGAACAGCCGGGTGGCCGCCTCGACCGCCGGGATCAGCGCGGCCTGCGCGTCGAGTCCGGTCAGCTCGTGCGCATCCTGAACCGAGAAGGCGCCGATGCGGGTGCGGCGGAGCGCGGTCAGGTGCCCACCCACGTCGAGGGCGGCTCCGAGATCGCGGGCCAGCGAGCGGATGTACGTTCCCGACGAGCAGACGACCCGCACATCCAGGTCGATGAAGCCCTCACCGCGCCGCGTCTCGAGCAGTTCGAACTCGGCGACCGTGACGGCCCGCGCCTTCAGCTCGACCTGCTCCCCCGCGCGCACGCGGGCGTAGGCGCGCTTGCCGTCCACCTTGATGGCGCTCACCGAGCTCGGCACCTGCTCGATCTCGCCGGTGAGCGCGAGGATGCCCGTGGCGATCGCCTCGCCGCTCACGGCATCCAACTCCTCCGTGGTCGCGGGCGGAAGCAGCTCGCCCTCGGCGTCGTCGGTCGTGGACGCCGCGCCCAGACGGATGGTCGCCAGGTACTCCTTGTCGGCCCCGACGATGTAGGTGAGCAGGCGCGTGGAGGAGTTGACCCCGACGATGAGCAGCCCGGTCGCCATCGGGTCGAGCGTGCCGGCGTGGCCGACCTTGCGCGTTCCGGCCGCCTTCCGCACGCGCGCGACGACGTCGTGACTCGTCATCCCGTCGGGCTTGTCGATCAGGATGAGGCCGCTTCCGGTCATGCGCGAGCGCCTTCGGTGGCGGACACGTCGAGGACCAGCTGCAGCTTGGTGCGGAAGGTGCACTCGATGAGCTCCTTCGCGGCCGGGTCGGTGTCGTACTCGTCGGTCATCCGCAGGCCCAGCAGCGTGTTGAGCAGCATGCCCTCGGCCAGGAACGACCGCGACTCCTCCGGCGAGAACCCCGCACCTTCGCGCAGCAGGCGGTAGATGGTCAGGAACCCGTCGCGCGCCTTGCCGCCGATGGTCGGGTCCTGGCCCATGCTGAACGCCTGCATGAGGGACAGCAGGAGGCCGCGGTCCTCGATCAGGTTGACGTACGCCAGGCCGAGGCGGCGGCCGATCTCGCCGTGCACCCCCGCCGGCGTCACCGCCGACGGGCCCTCCGGACTGTCGGGGCCCTCCGGCGACCCGTCCGCCTTCCACTGCTCGATCGTGTCGGTGAAGGCGACGAGCAGCCGCTCCAGGGAGCGCGAGAGCACGCCGACGAACAGGTTCTCCTTGCCGCCGAACATCCGCACCACGTAGGGCTGGCTGATCCCCGCCTCGCGCGCGATCTGGTCGGTGGTCGCGCCGAAGTAGCCGCGTTCGCCGAACACGCGGCTCGCGGCCTCGAGGATCTGCACCCGGCGTTCGGCCGAGGGGATCCGTTCGTTGTTCCTGTCCGTCACTCTTGACAGGTTATCAGGCGATTACTAAGGTCAGCTCTTGTAATCATCCAATAACAACAACCGGAGGCGTCGCATGTCCGCTCCCACCGCGTCGCGCACCCGCGCGGTGCCCGTCTGGCTGGCGATCGTCGCCGCCTCGCTGCCCATGTTCATGGCGACCCTCGACAACCTGGTCGTCACCAGCGCCCTGCCGGTGATCGCCCGCGACCTGTCCGCATCCATCGAAGAACTCCAGTGGGTCGTGAACGCCTACACGCTGAGCTTCGCCACGCTGATGCTCATGGCGGTCGGCCTCGGCGACCGGCTCGGCCGCCGGTCGGTGTTCCTCGCCGGGATCGCCGTCTTCACCCTGGCGAGCGCCGCGAGCGCCCTGGCGACGGAGCCGTGGATGCTGATCGGCGCCCGCGCATTGCAGGGTGCCGGAGCCGCCGCGCTCCTGCCGCTGTCGCTGACCCTGCTCGCCGGGAGCGTGAGCGCCCGCCTCCGCCCCGCCGCCATCGGCATCTGGGGCGGCATCTCCGGCCTCGGCGTCGCCCTCGGCCCGCTGATCGGCGGCGCCGTGGTGCAGGGCTGGAACTGGCAGGCCATCTTCTGGCTCAACGTGCCGCTCGGCGTGATCGCCGTGCCCCTCGTACTGCTCGCCCTGCCGAACACCTTCGGCGAGCGCGTCCGCGCCGACGTCGTCGGCCTGCTGCTGGCTGCGCCGGGCGTGCTCGGGGTCGTCTACGCGATCGTCCGCGGCAACGACGCGGGCTGGGGCAGCGCAGAGGTGCTGATCCCGCTTATCGCCGGCTCCGCCCTCCTGGTCGCGTTCGTGCTGTGGGAGTCGCGGACCACCGCGCCGTTGCTGCCGCTGCGGCTGTTCCGGGACCGCAGCTTCACCGTCGCGAACCTGGTCGGCGTCACCTTCAGCTTCGGGATCTTCGGCGCCATCTTCATCCTGATCCAGTTCCTGCAGGTGGTGCAGGGCCACACGCCGCTCGAGGCCGGCGTCATGACCATGCCGTGGACGCTCGCGCCGATGGTCGTGGCCCCGCTCACCGGACTGGCCTCCTCCCGGACCGGGACGCGCCTCCCCGTCGTCGTGGGCCTCGCGCTCCTCGCCATCGCCATGAGCTGGATCGCGCTGACCCTCTCGGCGACGCTCCCCTACTCGCAGATGTGGCCGCCGTTCCTGCTCGCCGGCATCGGGATGGGACTCGTCTTCGCGCCGAGCTCGACCGCCGTGCTCGCCAACATGCGCCCGGCCGACCACGCCAAGGCGTCCGGCACGAACTCGACCCTGCGGGAGGTGGGCGTGGCGCTGGGTGTCGCCGTCCTGACCGCCGTCTTCACCGGCGCCGGCGGCACGCTCACCCCGACCGGCTACGTGGATGCGGCGATCCCCGCCGTCTGGGTCGGAGCCGGGGTGCTCGGCGCCGCGACGCTGATCGCCCTCGCCCTGCCGAGCCGCCGCGCGGCCGCCCGGGCCGCCGCCGCGGTCGCGGCGGCCGAGCCGGCGCCCGTCGCCGAGCCGGCGCCCGTCGCCGCCCTCGCGGCCGCCGAGCCCATCCCGCTCGTCGCCGACTGAGCATCCAGGGACGCCGTTAGGCTGGAACGCGTGCGAATCGGCGTGATCGGAACCGGGGCCATCGGCGGCACGATCGCGGCGCTGCTCGACCGGGTCGGGCACCTCGTCGAGGTGACCGCGCGCGGCGCGCAGCTGGAGGCCATCCGCGCCGACGGTCTACGGCTCGACGGCGGCTGGGGCACCCACACAGCGCGGGTCGCCGCGGCGGAGACCCTGCGGACCGGGCCGGAGCTGGCGTTCCTGTGCACGAAGGCGCAGGATGCGGCGGCCGCGATCCGCGCCAACGCCGACCTCCTCGACGGCATCACGGTCGTCGTGGTGCAGAACGGCCTCGCTGGTCTGCGCGAGGCCCAGCAGCTCCTCCCCGGCTCCGACTGCGTCGGCGCGCTGGCCCTGTACGCCGCGAGCTTCCTCTCCCCCGGACGCGTCTCCGTCACCACCACCGCCAACACGTATTTGGGCGCCGGCGACGGCCCGCCGCCGGCCGCGGCGGTGGAGGCCGCGCGCATCCTGGACGCCGCCATGCCCGCGTTCGCGATCGACAACTTCACCGGCGCCCAGTGGACCAAGCTCATCGTCAACCAGATCAACGCGCTCCCTGCGATCACCGGGCTGAGCGCTCAGGAGGTCATCGGCGACCGCCGGCTGCGCGCCGTCCTGACGGCGAGCCTGCAGGAGGCGACGCGCATCGGCTACGCGCGCGGCGTCCGCTACGGCAGCATCCAGGGCCTGGACGACCGGCTACTGCGCGTCGTCGCCCGCGCACCGCGCTGGGCGGCGCAGGGCGTCCCGCTGCTGATGCGCCGCCGGATGGGCTCCACGCCCAACCCGGGCTCGACCCTGCAGAGCATCCGCCGCGGCCAGCTCACCGAGATCGACTACCTGAACGGCGCCGTCGTCGACGAGGCCCGCGCGGCCGGGCAGGATGCGCCGATCAACGCGGCGCTCACGGCGCTCGTCCACGAGGTGGAGCGCACGGGCGCCTTCCTCACCCCGGCCGAGGTCGCCGAGCGGATGCGACCTCTGATCTCCTGACGTCTACTCAGGGAACCCGCTCCACCCACCGCGGCTCCCCCGCGTCGCTCTCGTCGACCAGGAAATCCGCGGTGCCCTCCGGGTCCGCGTCCGCCACATAGAGCGGGTCGAGCACGGCATTCGTCAGCAGGATGGACGCGTTCCACGCACCGCGCAGCGACGGCCGCAGCACGAACTCGCCGTCCACGACGAGCACCGCGTCCTGCCCGGCAGTCAGCCAGCGGGACTCCACCGGCTGATCGCGCGCCTCGTCGAACGCGCTCAACTGGAAGCCCGCACTCCCGCCGAGCCGGAACGGATCGAGGAGCACGCGCCGCAGAGTGCTCTCGTCGTACCCGTCGCGGTAGTAGCTCTCCGCCGTCTCGCGCCCCAGCCGCGTGCGGTAGGCCCGCGAGGTGTGGAAGCCGTCGAGCGAGGCGCGGAACGTGTCCGCACCCGACTCCCGGAAGACCGCGGCGAGGTCGTCCGCGAAGACGGTCCCGCCTCCCGGCCCGCCGCCGTCCACGGCGACGATGACCCGCCCCGCCCGGTACGACCGCCGGATCGCGGCCAGCAGGCCGCGCAGCGCCAGCACCCGCGGGGTCGGGGGAAGCATCATGCGACGAGCATAGGCCGCCGCACCGGTTAGCCTCGATGCATGCACGACTTCGCCGCGACGGTGGTGGCCTGGTACCACGCCAACCGGCGCGACCTGCCGTGGCGGCGCGACGGGTTCACCCCGTGGGGAACCCTGGTCAGCGAGTTCATGCTGCAGCAGACGCCGGTGAGCCGCGTCATCCCGCGGCTCGAGGAATGGCTGACCCGCTGGCCGACTCCCGCCGACCTCGCCGCCGTCCCGCCGGGCGAGGCCGTACGCGCGTGGAAGTCACTGGGCTACCCGCGCCGCGCCCTGTGGCTGCACTCCGCGGCGGTAGCCATCACCGAGCGCCACGGCGGTGTCGTGCCGGAGGACGTGGATGCGCTGCTCGCGCTGCCCGGGATCGGCGACTACACCGCACGCGCCGTCGCCGTCTTCGCGTACGGCAACCGGCATCCGGTCGTCGACACGAACATCCGGCGCGTCATCGCCCGGGCGGTCGACGGCCAGGCGGAGCCCGGCCCGCCGAGCCGGCGCGACCTCACCGCGATGGAGGCGCTGCTCCCGGAGGACCGGCCGGCCTCGGCGGCCTTCAACGCGGGGATGATGGAGCTCGGCGCGATCGTGTGCGTCGCGCGGACCCCGCGTTGCGACGAGTGCCCGCTCGCCGCGCAGTGCGCCTGGCGCCGCGCCGGCTACCCGCCGTACGAAGGCCCACGGAAGGCGACGCAGAAGCGCTACGAGGGAAGCGACCGCCAAGTGCGCGGCCGCATCCTCGCCGAGCTGCGGGCGGCGCACGTGCCGGTCACCGATGCGGAGCTCGAGGGCGTCTGGCCGGATGCGGCGCAGCGCGACCGCGCCCTCGCAGGCCTGCTCGCGGACGGCCTCGCGGTGGCGGCGGAGGGCGGCTACACGCTTCCCTGAGCGGGGAACACCAGCGGATCCCAGTCCAGGATGCGGTGGCTGTGCACCAGCCCCTCCGTCATGAACGGATCGCCCGCGAGGAACCGCTCCGCCGCCTCCCGCGAGCGGAAGATCGCCATGGATCCCTGCGTGGCCGGTTCGCCGAAGGTGCCGATCATGAGCACGTCGCCGCACGTCGCGAACTCCTGGAGGTACGCGTGGTGGCGGGGGTAGGTGTCGACCAGCCGCTGGAAGTGCTCGGGACCCGCATCCGGGTCGGCGTCGTAGAACGTGACGGCGTACATGCCGTCAGCATAGGACTGCGCGGGGCGTCACGACCGGCGGGTTCACCCCGCCGGCCGCGACGTCGCGTCACTCCTCGTCGTCGTCCTCGTCGGCGTCGTCGTCATCCTCGTCGAGCGACCGCGGCTTCACATACGGGTCCTCGTCGCCCGCGTACGCCGCGCCCGCGGCGAGACCGGCCACCTCGGTGTCGCGTTGACGCGCCTCCCGCAGCAGGTCCTCGATGTGGGCCGCGTTCTCCGGGATCGCGTCGAGCTGGAACTCGAGCGTCGGCGTGAGCCGGGCCGTGATGTTCTTGCCCACCTCGCTGCGCAGCATCCCGGTCGCAGCCTTCAGGGCGGCTGCGCTGTCCTCGCGCTCCTGCTCGGTGCCGTAGACCGTGTAGAACACGGTCGCGTGCTGCAGGTCGCCCGTCACCTGGACGTCGGTGATGGTCACGAAGCCGAGCCGCGGGTCGCGCAGCCCGCGGTCGAGCCGCTTGGCGATGATCTCCTTGATTCTGTCCGCGAGCTTCCTCGCGCGTGCCGGATCGGCCATGAAACGGTCCTCCCTCTGAAATAACCCGATGAAGCCGGAAGGCCCGGCGGGATGAACCGCCGGGCCTTCACTGCGTTCGACTAGACGCGCGGCTTCTCGCGAAGCTCGGTCGTCTCGATCTCGTCGCCGATCTGGATGTCGTTGTACTTGCCGAGACCGATACCGGCCTCGAAGTCCGTACGGACCTCCGTGACGTCGTCCTTGAACCGGCGCAGCGACTCGATGGCGAGGTTGTCCCCCACCACGACGCCGTCGCGGATGACCCGCGCCTTGGCGTTTCGCGTGATCGTCCCGGAGCGGACGATGACACCGGCGATGTTGCCGAACTTCGAGGAGCGGAACACCTCGCGGATCTCGGCGACACCGGACTGGACCTCTTCGAACTCGGGCTTGAGCATGCCCTTGAGCGAGTTCTCGATGTCCTCGATGGCGTTGTAGATGACCGAGTAGAAGCGCACATCCACACCCTCGCGGGCCGCACGCTCGCGCGCCTTCACGTCCGGGCGGACGTTGAAGCCGATCACGATCGCGTTGTCGATCGTGGCCAGGTCGATGTCCGACTCGGTGATGGCACCCACACCGCGGTGCAGGATGCGCAAGGACACCGACTCGTCGACCTCGATCTTCATGAGCGACTCCTCCAGCGCCTCCACGGCACCGGAAACGTCGCCCTTGATGATGAGGTTGAGCGCCTCGACCTTGCCCTCTTCCAGAGCGCGGGTGAAGTCCTCGAGCGAGATGCGCTTGCGGGCCTTGGCCAGCTGGGCGTTGCGCTCGGCGGCTTCGCGCTTCTCGGCGATCTGCCGGGCCGTGCGGTCCTCCTCGGTGACGAGGAAGACGTCGCCGGCGCGCGGGACGCTGGAGAGACCCTGCACCTGGACCGGACGCGACGGGGCTGCCTCGAAGACGGCCTCGCCGTTCTCGTCGGCCATGGCACGGACGCGGCCGTAGGCGGTGCCCGCCACGATCGCGTCGCCCACCCGGAGCGTTCCGGACTGGATGAGCACGGTCGCCACGGCGCCGCGGCCCTTGTCGAGCTTCGCCTCGATGGCGACACCGCGGGCGTCCTTGTTCGGGTTGGCGCGGAGGTCCAGACCGGCGTCGGCGGTCAGCAGGACCGCGTCGAGCAGGTCCTGGATGCCGATGTCGTTCCGGGCCGAGACGTCGACGAACATGACGTCGCCGCCGTACTCCTCAGCCACCAGGCCGAACTCGGTGAGCTGCTGGCGCACCTTGGCCGGGTTGGCGTCCGGCTTGTCGATCTTGTTGACCGCGACCACGATCGGCACGTTCGCCGCCTGGGCGTGGTTCAGCGCCTCGATGGTCTGCGGCATGATGCCGTCGTCCGCCGCGACCACGAGGATCGCGATGTCCGTGACCTGCGCACCACGGGCACGCATGGCGGTGAACGCCTCGTGACCCGGGGTGTCGATGAAGGTGATGGCACGCTCGATGCCCTCGTGCTCCGTCCACACCTGGTACGCACCGATGTGCTGGGTGATGCCGCCGGCCTCGCCCGCGACGACGTTCGCGTTGCGGATGGCGTCGAGGAGGCGCGTCTTTCCGTGGTCGACGTGGCCCATGACCGTGACGACCGGGGGCCGGATCTCGAGGTCCTCGTCGGACTCGCCCTCCAGCTCCGCGTCGAGGTCGATGTCGAAGCCCTCCAGGAGCTCCTTGTCCTCGTCCTCCGGCGACACGACCTGGATCTTGTAGCCCAGCTCTTCACCGAGCACCTCGAAGGTGGCCTCGTCGAGCGACTCGGTCGCGGTCGCCATCTCTCCCAGGTGGAAGAGGACGGTGACCAGCGACGCGGGGTTCGCGTCGATCTTGTCGGCGAAGTCGGAGATCGAGGCGCCACGGCGCAGCCGGATGACGGTGCTGCCGTCGCCGCGGGGAACGGTCACGCCGCCCAGCGACGGGGCCTCCCGCATCTCGAATTCCTGACGCTTCGCGCGCTTCGACTTGCGTGCCTTGCTCTTGCCGCCACCGCGGCCGAACGCGCCGGCCGTGCCGCCGCCCGGGCCACGACCACGGCCGCCGCCGCCACCGGGGCGCGGTCCGCCGAAGCCGCCACCGGGGCGCTGGAAGCCGCCGCCGGCGCCTGCTCCCGCACCGCCGCCGGTGCCGGGGCGCTGCTGGAAGCCGGGACGTCCGCCGCCGCCGCCCTGACGCGGGCCGGGACGGTTTCCGCCGCCCTGGCCGGGAGCGCCGATACGCGGCGAGCCGGGACGCGGCGGGGTGGGACGCGGGATGTTGCCGGGCGAGGGCCGCTGGCCCATGCCCTGCGACGACGAGAAGGGGTTGTTGCCGGGGCGCGGAGTGCGCTGGCCCATCCCCTGGTTCGACGAGTACGGGTTGTTGCCCGGGCGCGGAGCGCTCGGGCGCGGGATGCTCCCGCCGCCGGGGCGGGGCGCGGCCGGCTTGACCGCGTCGGGCGTCTCCGGCTTGGTCTCGGCTCCCGCCTTGCTCGCGGCGGCCTTCTCAGCCGCCTTCTCGGCGGCGGCCTTCTCGGCCGCGGCCTGACGCTCGGCGACCGACATCGGCGCCTGCGGCTTCGGGCCTGCCGCGGCGTCTTCCGCCACAGGGGCCTGCGGCGGGCGCGGCGCGGCGGGGCGCGGAGCCTGCGACGGCGCCTTGGGAGCCGTCGCGGTCGCCTTCTCACCGGCCGGCTTGGCCGAGCCGGAGTGTCCCTCGGCCTCGAGGGCGGCACGCAGCTTGCGGGCTACCGGAGGCTCGATGCTGGAGGACGGTCCCTTGACGAACTCGCCCATCTCCTTGAGTTTCGCGAGCGCGACTTTGCTGTCGACGCCGAGCTCGCTCGCGACCTCGTGTACGCGTGGTTTTGCAGCCACAATTCTCCTGTCTGGGCCTACCCCGGACAGGGCAGGCGTTAGTAGCGGACGGATCTCATTTCGAGCCGCTCATCGGTTGTCACTCATGTGAAGTCAACTTCTTCAGCCTGTTCTTATGAATTGCGACCGGATGGTCGCGGTGCCGAGTTCCCCGTTCACCCGAAGAGCACGCCCGAAGGCACGCCGTTTCAGGGCGAGGTCGAGACACTCGTCGACCGGATGCAGCCACGCACCCCGCCCGGGAAGAGTGGCGGAAGGATCCACCACGAGTTCCGAATTCTGGGCGACGATCCTCAGAAGTGAGGACCGGGGAGCGCGAGAACGGCATCCGACGCAGGTTCTGACGGGTTCCATCTTACTCCTCCCGGCGCGCTGCGCCGAACGGACGGTCCACCGGCCCATCCAGGCTAGCGGTGCGCGAACGCGTGTCCGTCACCTGGAGGACTTGCCGCCGGGCACGGAGCGGCGGACACTGCGCGCGGGAGGGAACATGAACACACCTCGCGATGAAGCGAACCCCGTCATCCGGCGCACTCTGCGCCTCCTGCTCGCCAGTGCCCTGGCCGCGACGGCCATCGCCGCCGCCCAAGCCGCGCAACCCGTGGTCGCACCGGCATCGGCCGCGTCGGTCGCCTGGAGCCAGTTCGGAAACGGCCCCTCGCACACCGGTGTCAACGCCGCGGAGACCCAGATCATTCCGTCGACGGTCGGCGCGCTGACCCCGCTGTTCACGGCGACCCTCCCGGGCGTCTCGGACGGTCCGCCGGTCGAGCAGCCCGGCGTCGCGACCGCCGGCGGCACCCGCGACCTGCTGTTCACCACGACGAAGGACGGCTGGATCACCGCGACCGACGCCACCACCGGCGCGGAGGTGTGGAAGCACCAGAACGGTCCGGGCTCGTGCAAGATCAACAACGGCAGCACCACCTGCTACACCACGTCCTCGCCGGCCGTCGATCCGTCCGGCGCCTACGTGTACAGCTACGGTCTCGACGGCAAGGTGCACAAGTACGCGACCGGCAGCGGAGCCGAGACGACGAGCGGAGGCTGGCCCGAGGTCGCCACGGTCAAGCCCTACGACGAGAAGAGCTCCCCCGCTCTCACCATCGTCACCACCGGCGGGCACACGTACCTGTACGTCGCGAACGGCGGCTACCCCGGCGACCGCGGCGACTACCAGGGGCATGTGACCACCATCGACCTGGGGACCGGTGCGCAGCGGGTGTTCAACACGCTCTGCAGCAACTTGACCGGGCACATCGCCGCGGGCGGCTGCGCGAACGTGCAGTCGGCGGTGTGGGCGCGCCCGAGCGTGGTGTGGGATGCGGGCACCCAGCGCATCCTGTTCTCCACGGGCAACTCGGTCTTCGACGGCACGCGCAACTTCGGCGACACGGTCCTCGCCATCAACCCGGACGGCTCCGGCGCGAACGGCGGCCCCGTCGACAGCTACACGCCGTCGAACTACGCGAGCCTCAACGCCGCCGATCTCGATCTGGGAAGCACGGCCCCGCAGGTGGTCGCCCCTCCCGCGGGCTCGAACCTGACCCATCTCGCCGTGCAGAGCGGCAAGGATGCGAAGATCCGCCTGCTCAACACCGCGAACCTGAGCGGGCAGGGTCACCCGGGGGCGACGGGAGGCGAACTCCAGTCCATCGACGTCCCGCAGGGCGGCCAGGTGCTCACCCAGCCCGCGAACTGGGTGGACGGCGCGGGCACCTCCTGGGTGTTCATCGCCAACAACAGCGGCATCTCCGCGCTCAAGCTCCAGTCGACCAATGGCACTCCCTCCCTCGTGCCGGTCTGGCAGCAGGCGACGGCGGGTACGACCCCGATCGTCGCGGGCGGCGTGCTGTTCTACCTCTCGAGGAACGGCGTCCGCGCGCTGAACCCCGCGACCGGGGCCCAGCTCTGGACGGACAGCGCGGGCGCGAGCGGTCTGCACTGGCAGAGCCCGATCGTCGTCAACGGCCGGCTCTACTTCACCGACGGCGGCGGCAAGCTCCGCGCCTACGCCCTCCCCGCGAGCGCTCAGAAGGTCGGGCGCCTGGCGGGAGTCGACCGCTTCGGCACGAGCGCCGCCGTCTCCGCGGCGACTTACCCGGCCAACGCGCCCGTCGCCTACGTCGCGTCCGGGCTGCAGTTTCCGGATGCGCTGTCCGGCTCCCCGGCCGCCGCGCGGGCCGGCGGTCCCATGCTGCTCGTACAGCCGGGCGCCGTGCCACCGGCCGTCCAGACGGAGCTGCAGCGACTGCATCCCGCGAAGATCGTGGTGCTCGGCGGCCCGAACTCGATCGCCGACTCCGTCCTGACGCAGCTGAAGTCGTACACGACCGGAACGGTGACGCGCGTGAGCGGCGGCGACCGGTACGACACCAGCGCGGCCGTCTCGAGCGCGACGGCGACGACCGGTCCGGCCGTCGCGTACGTGGTGTCGGGAGAGTCGTTCCCGGACGCGCTGGCCGCCGGCGCCCTCGCCGCCCGGACGGCCGGAGCGCCCCTGCTGCTGACCGCGGGATCGTGGATCCCCGCGCCGACGGTCACGGAGCTGCAACGGCTCGCGCCGAAGTCGATCGTCGTGGTCGGCGGGCCGGCCGCCGTGTCGGACGCGGTGCTGAACGGGCTGAAGGCGTACACGACCGGGTCGGTCACCCGCGTGAGCGGATCCGACCGGTTCGCCACCGCGGCCGCCGCAGCCGGCGCGTTCCCGGCGGGGACCGCCTCGGCGTTCGTCGCATCCGGCGTCGACTTCCCCGATGCGCTGTCCGCCTCGGCTGCGGCGGGCACGAGCGGCGCCCCGCTCCTGCTGACCCTCGGCGGAGCCGTGCCCGACGGCGTGGCCGCGCAGCTGTCGCGTCTCGGTCCGACGCACATCGCGCTCATAGGCGGCGACAGCGTGGTCAGCGACGGCGTGCAGGCGGCGCTGGGCGCGTACGTGAAGTGAGCCCGGCGGGCCCGGTCGCCCGGAGGGGCGACCAGGTCAGTCGCGGTCGAGGATCGAGTCCGGCTGGATGTCGATCTTTGCACCGGTGAGCTTCGCCGCGAGGCGGGCGTTCTGCCCCTCCTTGCCGATCGCCAGCGACAGCTGGTAATCGGGGACGAGGGCGCGGACGGCCTTCAGCGACTCGTCGATGACGAACGCGCTGGTGACCTTCGCGGGCGAGAGGGCGCTCGACACGAACGTGGCCAGGTCGGGCGAGTAGTCGACGATGTCGATCTTCTCGTTGTTGAGCTCCGCGGTCACCGCGCGCACGCGCTGGCCGAGCTCGCCGATGCAGGCGCCCTTGGCGTTCACGCCGGGCTCGGTCGCGCGCACCGCGATCTTGGTACGGTGCCCGGCCTCGCGGGCGAGGGAGACGATCTCCACGACACCGCTGGCGATCTCCGGCACCTCGAGCGCGAACAGCTTGCGGACGAGCGCCGGATGCGTGCGCGAGACGGTGATCGACGGACCCTTCGGCCCCTTGGTGACGCTCGTGACGTAGACCCGGATGCGGGAGCCGTGCGCGTAGTCCTCGCCGGGCACCTGCTCCTCGGGAGGCAGGATGGCCTCCACCGACCCGAGGTCGACGTGGATCATCCGCGGGTTCGGACCCTGCTGGATGACGCCGGCGACGATGTCGCCCTCGCGGCCGCGGAACTCGCCGAGCACCGCGTCGTCCGCGATGTCGCGCAGCCGCTGGTTGATGACCTGCTTGGCCGCGAAGGCCGCGATGCGCCCGAAGTCGCTGGGGCTGTCCTCGGCCTCGCCGATGACGTTGCCCTCCTCGTCGCGCTCCGGCACGTAGACGGTGACGTGGCCGGTCTTCCTGTCGAGGTGGACGCGGGCCGCGGGCGGCTGGTCGCTGTGGCCGTGACGGTGGTCGGCCTGGTTGGTGTGCTTCAGATACGCGGTCAGGATCGCCTGCTCGATGATCTGCACCAGCTCGTCGAAGGGGATCTCCTTCTCGCGCTCCATGAGACGCAAGACGCTGAGGTCGATGTCCATGCCGGCCTCCTCTATTCAGATCTCGCCGCCGCGTGACAGCGCGACGGACTCAGTCCTCTACGGTACCCGAGATTCCGGAAGGCGGGAACGCCGGGTACCGTTCACCCCATGACCACCCCCAGCCGGGCCGCCTCCCGCGTCGAGCGCCAGCCCGCCGTGCGCGTCCTGGCGCGTGTGGGGCTGGCCGCCATCGGCGTCCTCCACATCCTCATCGGCATCATCGCCCTCGCCGTCGCGACTGGAGCGGGAGGGAACGCCGACCAGACCGGCGCGCTCCAGGCTCTCGTGGCGGTGCCCGGCGGCCTGTTCGTGCTGTGGGCGGTCATCGTCGGGCTGATCTTCCTGTCGCTCTGGCAGATCCTCCAGGCGATCACCGCCCGGCGGCCCGGCCAGAAGGTGACGGAGGTGGCGAAGTGCGTCGTCTACGCGGCCCTCGCCGGCATCGCGATCTCGATCGCCGCGGGAGGGCGGAGCAACGCCTCGTCGTCGGAGCAGAGCATGAGCGCGAAGCTGCTGGCGATGCCGGGCGGCGTGTTCCTGCTCGCCGCGATCGGTCTCGCGGTGGTGGCGGTGGGCGTCGTGTTCATCGTGAACGGGGTCACGCACCGCTTCGAGCGCGACCTGCGCCTGCCGCCCAACCGCTGGGCGACGATCACCACGACGCTGGGCCGCGTCGGCTACGTCGCCAAGGGCATCGCCCTGATCATCGTGGGCGGCCTGGTCGTGTTCGGCGCGCTGACCTCCGATCCCGAGAAGGCCGGCGGCCTCGACGGCAGCCTGAAGGCGCTCGTCGAGGTGCCCTTCGGCGTCATCCTGCTCATCCTGATCGCCCTGGGCCTGATCGCCTACGGGGCGTTCTGGTGCGTCCGGGCGTTCGCCTCGCGCCTCCGCGACCCCTGACCTACTCCCCCGCGGCTCCTGCGAGGTCGATCGCCACACTGCTGATCCGCCGGACGAGGCGGAGTCCCTCGGGCACCCGGGTGAAGCCGAACCGCTGGTAGAACCTCGCGACGTCGGCGTCCAGAGCGTCCACGACGACCACGCGAGCGGCGACGACCTGCGTGGCGGCGACGACCCGGGTCAGAGCGTCCGCGAGGAGCACGCCGCCGAGACCCTGACCGTGCAGGGTCGAGTCCAGAGCCAGCTTGCCGATCATCACGGCGGGGATCTCGACGGGACCGCCCCGGCCGATCGGATGCGGCACCTCATCGCGGGCGACCTTGTGAGCGGACAGCGAGTAGTAGGCGACGACCCGTCCTCCACGGTTCCACACCCAGGTGACCGCGGTGTTCCGGCGCGACGCATCGTGCGCGTGCTCGCGCAGCCACACGTCCATCCCCGGTGCCCCGCACGCGAACGCGGCGGTGTCATGACGTTCGGGGTCGAACCGCTCGGAGGGCAGACCCTCACTCACCGGTCATCCCGCGCAGGCGGTCTGCGGCGGCCGCGAGCGCAGCGTTGGGTTCCCCGGGTGCGTCGAGCGCCGCGTAGAGGTCGTCGAAGAACTGCGCTGGCACGCGCGTTGTCGCCTCGTGATCGCGCAGGATCCGCTCGGCCCGCTCCTCCGCCGCATGGCGCGCGAAGGTGGACGTGGGTTCCCCGGCGAGTTCCGCCGCCTGCTCGATCCGCGCCCGGTCGGCGGGGCTCACCCGGAACTCCAGGCGTGCACTGGCTCTCATCCCATCCCCTCTCGCTCGCTGGTCTGTACGGACAAGTGTACGGCAACCCGATCGTCGGGGATGGCTACTCCCCCGCGGCTCCGGCGAACTGCGCGTTGTACAGCGTGTAGTAGGCGCCGCCGCGGGCGAGCAGTTCGGCGTGCGTCCCCTGCTCGACGATGCGGCCCGCCTCCATCACCAGGATGAGGTCGGCGTCGCGGATGGTGGACAGGCGGTGCGCGATCACGAACGAGGTGCGGTCCGCGCGGAGCGCGCTCATCGCCTTCTGCACCAGCAGCTCGGTGCGCGTGTCCACCGACGACGTCGCCTCGTCGAGGATGAGCACGCTGGGCCGGGCCAGGAACGCACGCGCGATGGTCAGCAGCTGCTTCTCACCGGCCGAGATGTTGGCGCCCTCGTCGTCGAGCACGGTGTCGTAGCCGTCCGGGAGGGAGTGCACGAAGCGGTCGACGTAGGTCGCGCGGGCCGCATCCATCACCTCCTCCTCGGTGGCGTCGGGACGGCCGTACAGGATGTTGTCGCGGATGGTGCCCTTGAACAGCCAGGTGTCCTGCAGCACCATGCCCATCCGACTGCGCAGGTCGTGCCGGCTCATCGAGGCGATGTCCACGCCGTCGAGGGTGATGCGGCCGCCGTCGAGCTCGTAGAAGCGCATCATCAGGTTGACGAGGGTCGTCTTCCCGGCGCCCGTCGGCCCGACGATCGCGACGGTCTGGCCGGGCTGCGCGACGAGCGACAGGTGCTCGATCAGCGGCGTGTCCTCGGTGTACCGGAACGACACGTCCTCGAACGCGAGCCGGCCCTTCGTGCCCTCGGGGCTCTCCGGCTCGCGCGGGTCCTCGGACTGCTCGTCCGCATCCAGCAGCTCGAAGACGCGCTCCGCGCTGGCCACGCCCGACTGCAGCAGGTTCGCCATCGACCCGAGCTGTGTGAGCGGCTGCGTGAACTGACGCGAGTACTGGATGAACGCGGTCACGTCGCCGAGCTGCATCGCGCCGCTCGCCACCTGCAGGCCGCCGACGACCGCGATCGCGACGTACATCAGGTTCCCGACGAACATCATCGCGGGCATGATGATCCCCGAGATGAACTGGGCGCCGAAGCTGGCCCGGTACATCTCCTGGTTCTTGGCGCGGAAGCGGGCCTCCACCTCGCGGTGGCGGCCGAACACCTTCACCAGCGAGTGGCCGGTGAACGCCTCCTCGATCTGGCCGTTCAGCTCGCCCGTGTGCCGCCACTGGGCGACGAACAGCTTCTGCGAGCGCTTCGCGATCACCGTGGTGATGACCAGGGTCAGCGGGATGGTGATCAGCGCGATCACCGCGAGCAGCGGCGAGATCACGAACATCAGCACGATAACGCCGACCACCGTGAGCAGGGATGTGAGCAACTGGCTCATGGTCTGCTGCAGCGACTGCGAGATGTTGTCGATGTCGTTCGTGACCCGGCTCAGCAGCTCGCCGCGCTGCATCCCGTCGAAGTACTTCAGCGGCAACCGGTGCAGCTTCTCCTCCACGTCGGCGCGGAGCCGATAGACGGTCCGCTGCGTCACGCCGTTCAGCACGTAGGCCTGCAGATAGCTGAACACCGACGACGCCACGTAGAGCGCGAGCACCCAGAGCAGCGTCTGACCGACGGCCGTGAAGTCGATGCCCGCACCCGGCGTGAACGTCGTGCCCGAGACGAGATCGGCCAGCTGGCTCTGGCCCTGGGCGCGCAGACCCGCGATCACCTGCGCCTGCGTCAGCCCCGACGGGAACTGCAGCGACAGCGCCCCCGCGAAGACCAGGTTGACGGCGTTGCCGAGCAGCTTCGGGCCGAGCACGGCGAAGGTCACCGAGATCACCGCGAGCACCGTCACGGCCGTGATGGCCAGCCGCTCCGGGCGCAGCCGGCCGAGCAGCCGCTTCGCGCTCGGGCCGAAGTTCATCGACTTCTCGACGGGCATCCCCATGCCGGCGAACGGGCCGCCGCCTCCGGGCCCGCGCCGCATCGGAGGGCCGGCGGGACGCTCGGGCGCTGTCGTCTTCTCACTCATCGCGTGTCCCCCTATGCCGCATCCTGAGCCGCGAGCTGCGACGAGACGATCTCGGCGTAGGTCGCGTTGCTCTCCAGGAGCTCGTCGTGCGTCCCGCGGCCGACCACCCGGCCGTCCTCCAGGACGATGATCTGGTCGGCGTCCACGATGGTGGACACCCGCTGCGCGACCACGATCACGGTCGCGTCCGTGACCTCGCGGGCCAGCGCGGCACGCAGCCGCGCGTCCGTGGCGGTGTCGAGCGCCGAGAAGGAGTCGTCGAACACGTAGATCTCCGGCTTCCGGACGAGCGCACGCGCGATCGCGAGACGCTGCCGCTGGCCGCCGGAAACGTTGGTCCCGCCCTGGGCGATCGGCGCCTCCAGACGCTCGGGCATCGCCTCGACGAAGTCACGCGCCTGCGCGATCTCGAGGGCGTGCCACAGGTCGTCGTCCGTGGCGTCCGGGTTGCCGTAGCGGAGGTTCGACGCCACGGTGCCCGAGAACAGGTACGGCTTCTGCGGCACGATCCCGATGCGGGACCAGAGCACCTCGGGGTCGAGGTCGGCCGCATCCACCCCGTCGACCAGCACGATGCCGCTGGTGGCGTCGAAGAGGCGCGGGATGAGGTTCACGAGCGTGGTCTTTCCGGCGCCGGTGCTGCCGATGATGGCCGTGGTCCTGCCGGACTCCGCCAAGAAGGTGATGTCGGTGAGCACGGGATGTTCGGCGCCGGGATACGAGAAGCCGACGTCGACGAACTCGACGGTCCCGTGCCCGGGCACCTCCGTGATCGGATCGGCGGACGCCCGGACCGACGGCTCGGTGCCGAGCACCTCGCCGATCCGGTCAGCGCAGACCGCGGCGCGCGGCACCAGCACGGCCATCATGGTCGACATCATGACGCCCATCAGGATCTGCGTGAGGTACTGCAGGAACGCGGTCAGCGTCCCGACCTGCAGCGTGCCGTCCTGCACGCGGAACGAACCGAACCAGATGACGGCGACGCTCGACACGTTGAGCACGAGCATGACGATCGGGAACATCAGCGCGAACAGGCGTCCGGCCTTCAGGGCCGTCTCGGTCACCTGGTCGTTCGCCGTCCGGAAGCGGTTCGTCTCCACGTCCTCCCGCACGAAGGCGCGCACGACCCGGATGCCGCTCAGCTGCTCGCGCAGCACGCGGTTCACGCGGTCGATCCTGTCCTGCATCCGGCGGAACTGCGGCACCATGCGCGCGATGATGATGCTCACGGCGACGAGCAGCGCCGGGACGCTGACCGCGATCAGCCAGGACAGGTCGATGTCCTGCTGCATGGCCAGAACGATGCCGCCGACGGCCAGGATCGGCGCGGCGACGAGCAGGGTGCAGGTCATCATGACGAGCATCTGCACCTGCTGCACGTCGTTGGTGTTGCGGGTGATCAGCGAGGGCGCACCGAAGGCGGTCACCTCGCGCTCGGAGAACTCGCCGACGCGGTGGAAGATCGCCTCGCGCAGATCCCGGCCCACGAGCATGGCCACTTTCGCCCCGAAGTACACGGCGGTGATGGCGCAGGCGATCTGGACGAGCGTCACGCCGAGCATCTCCGCGCCGACGGAGAGGATGTAGCCGGTGTCGCCCTTCGCGACGCCGTTGTCGATGATGTCCGCATTGAGCGTGGGCAGCCAGAGCGACAGCAGAGACTGCGCGAGCTGGAAGACGAGCACCCCGATCAGGAGGGGCCAGTGCGGCCGGAGGAACCGGCCGAGGAGTCTGAGGAGCATCATGCCTCCGTGGTGGACGACGTCGATGAGGTCGGGATGGGGTGATGGAGGTCGGCGACGTAGGGCGACTCGCCCGCGACGCCGACGAGCACCATGCGGGCGAGGTCGTCGATGCTGAACTCGATGCCCTCGTTCAGTGCCGGGAACGCGGCGGAGAAGCTGATGAGACGGAGCACATGCGCCACGCGCTCGGGCGGCCAGTTCAGGTCGTCGGACTGCGGCTCCATGATGCGCGCGATGATGCGCGCGAACTCGCCCCGCTCCTGCGGGACCGGCGGCCGCTGCGGGCCGATCACCGGCATGATCCGCATCACGCTCTGGAACCGCTCCCGGAGCAGGTACAGGATGGCGCGGACCTTGTGCTCGAGCGGCAGCGCCGGGTCGATGCTGCGCAGCGCCTCACGCAGCGGCTCGGGATCGAGGTACTTCTCGATGGCGGCCTGCACGAGGGTCTCCTTGTCGCCGAAGGCGCGGAAGATCGTGCCCTCCGCGATGCCGGCGGCCTCGGCGATCTGGCGGGAGGTCATCCCCCGGCCGTGCTCCAGCAGCAGCGGGATGACGGCGTCGACGATCATCGCCTTGCGGTCGTCCGCCGACATCGACGGGGCGCGGGTGCGCGGGGCGTCGCGCACATCATCCTGATTCACGCGCTCACTCTAACGGAGTGAGTGCTCACTCACAAGGTTTTGGGGTCAGTCGCGCGCGAAGATCTCGGAGATCTCCGCCACCTCCGCGTCGGTGGGCGACCAGGCGGTCGCCGCCTCGGCATTGGCGACGATCTGCTCCGGCTTCGTCGCCCCCGCGATGACGCTCGTGAGTCCCGGCTGAGCCAGCAGCCACGCGAAGGTCGCCTCCAGCATCGTGACGCCGTGCTCGTCGCACAACGCCTGGAACCGGTCCATACGATCCCACGGGGCGTTGTCGAGCAGGTGCTTGCGGATGTTCATGATGCGGCTGTCGGCCGGACCGCCCTCACGGGTGAACTTGCCCGTGAACAGCCCGTTGTACAGCGGGAAGTAGGGCAGGAAGCCCAGCCCGTAGCGGTTGACCGCCGGGAGCACCTCGCGCTCGGCGTCGCGCGCGAGCAGGCTGTACTCGTTCTGCGCGGAGACGAACTTCGGGTGGCCGTGCAACTGCGCGGTGAACTCGGCCTCGGCGATCTGCCAGCCGCTCAGGTTGGAGTGGCCGATGTAGCGGATCTTGCCCTCGGCGATCAGGTCGTCGAGCGTCTCGAGGGTCTCCTCGATCGGCGTCACCGGGTCGGGCTGGTGCAGCTGGTACAGGTCGATCCAGTCGGTGCGGAGCCGCCGGAGCGAGCTCTCGACCGCCAGCCGGATGTAGCGGCGCGACCCGCGCACTCCCCAGTCGGGCCCGTTGAGCCCGGCCATGTCCATCCCGAACTTCGTGGCCAGCACGATCCGGTCGCGCTTCCCCTCCAGCGACTTGCCCATCAGCGTCTCGGAGAGTCCCCGCTCGCTGCCGTAGATGTCGGCGGTGTCGAACAGCGTCACTCCGGCGTCGATGGCCGCGCCGATGACGGCATCCGTGCCCTCCTGCGTCTCGGTCACGGTGCCTGCGCGGCCGAAGTTGTTGCAGCCGAGACCGATCGTGGAGACGATCAGGCCGGACGGTCCGAGGGTGCGGTATTCGATGTTCGCCATGCTCCGAGTCTAGGCACGCGCTCCCGCCCGACCATCATCCGGAATCCCTCCACAACCTGGCCTCCAGACGGCTTATCCCCAATGTCCGAATCCCGCGAGTGGACGTCGGCGGCGCGCTCTAGAGTCGACCCATGAGCAGTTCCTTCGCCTACCTCCTCCGCACCACGAGCCCCATCGGGCGCCTCGAACTCACCAGTGACGGCACCGCGGTGACGTCGCTCTCCATCGAACGGGCCGGCCGTCTGCCGCTCGACGACCATCCCGAACGCAGCACGGCCGTGCTCGACGACGCGGCGGCGCAGCTCGACGAGTACTTCGCGGGCACGCGTCGCACCTTCGACGTGCCGGTGCGCCTGCAGGGCACCCCCTTCCGGCAGGCGGTGTGGGAGCGGCTCGCCGAACTCGAGTTCGGCACCTTCGTCTCCTACGGCGAGCTGGGGGCGTCGCTCGGTCACGCCGGCTACGGCCGCGCCATCGGTGGAGCCGTGGGCGCCAACCCGGTGCCGATCATCGTCGGCTGCCACCGGGTGCTCTCGTCCAGCGGCCGGGTCACCGGCTACAGCGGCGGGGACGGCATCCCCACCAAGCTGTGGCTGCTCGAGCACGAGGGGATCCTGCTGGCGGCATGAGCGAGGCGACCACGGAGACCCCGAACAGCACGGACAGCACGGACAGCACGGACAGCACGGACGGCATGGAGGCCCCGGCCGGCACGGAGAGCACGAGCGACGCGGTGAGCCCGGCCAGCACAGAGCCACGCTCGGCGCTGGTCGTCGGCGAAGACGGACTCGCACGTTGCTCCTGGTCGGCGAGCGACCCGGAGTACCGGCGATATCACGACGAGGAGTGGGGGCGCCCGCAGCACGACGCGCGTGCGCTGTACGAGAAGCTGTGCCTGGAGGGCTTCCAGGCGGGGCTCTCGTGGATCACCATCCTGCGCCGGCGTCCCGCCTTCCGCGAGCTGTTCCTCGGGTTCGAACCCGAGAAGGTGGCGGCGATGACCGAGGCCGACGTGCAGCGGCTGCTTCAGGATGCGCGCATCATCCGCCACCGCGGCAAGATCGAGGCGACCATCTCGAACGCGCGGGCGGTGCTCGCGCTGGAGGAGCCGCTGGATGAGCTCATGTGGGGCTTCGCGCCGCCCGCGGGCGACAGACCGCGTCCGCGATCGTGGGGGGAGATCCCCGCCGTGACGCCCGAGTCGACCGCGATGAGCAAAGAGCTCCGCCGCCGGGGATTCCGGTTCGTCGGGCCCACGACGATGTACGCGCTGATGCAGGCGACCGGCATGGTCGACGACCACTTCGAGGGCTGCTTCCGCGCGTGACGCGGCCGGCGGTACCGAGAGAGTCGGGCCGACGGCGGATATGGCTCCGACGCCGGATTCTCGCTGGTGAGGACGCTACCGCTCGTGCCCGACCGCAGGCGGATTAATGGTGCTCACACTCCGGTGTGGAAACGGCGCATGGGGATGACACGCCGGCCACCACACGTCGGCCCGACTAAGTGAGGCCGAGTTCGCACCAGGTGCGTCCACGCCCTCGGATCAGTGATCCTCTCTCTTGGTTGTGAGCATAGCTCACTTTCTCGGCGTGCACCACTGGGAATTGCCGGTGAGGCGCGCATCCACGCGGCGAAGGGAAAGAGGCCGGATGCGCGCGGCCCAGCGGCCTGCGGCGGTCAGACCCGGAGGGCGGCCATGAGCCGCCCGGGCACACCGCGCACCTCGGGGACGACCAGCTCCAGGTCGCGCGTTCCGTCCGTCGCGAGGCGCAGTTCGTAGCCTTCGGCTCCGGCCCACGCCAGCAGCTCGTCGGTGGTGGCGAAGCCGGCGCCCGCCTCCAGCAACGCCCGGGTGAGCAGACCCTTCGCCTGCTTGTTGAAGTGGTTGAGCGCGCGCACGTGACCGCTCTCATCGCGGGCGAGCACGCGCACGTAGTGGGCGCCCTCCCGATCCGGAAGCGGCGCGAGGGCCGCGTAGCCCTCGGAGCGCAGGTCGAGCAGCAGGTCGTCGCGCTCCGCGAGGACGGCCGCCCCGGCGGCGGCCCACCGCTTCTTCAGCGACGGGGACCCGCGGTGAAGCGACAGCCGCGAGTCGAACGAGAGGCGGTAGGCGGGCACAGGATCCGCCGCACCCACCAGTCCGAGCAGCGCCGACTGCACCGCGACCGCATCCGCAGCGGCCGCCCATGCGGCGTCGTCGAGCGTCCCGGCATCGAGCGCGTCGTAGAGGACCCCGGTGTAGCGCTCGAGCGCGCGCATCGTCGGGGCGTCCGGGATGCTGCGGTTCCGCTCCACCTCGCCGGACTGCTTGGGGCCGAGCTTCAGAGCGCGGACGGCCGCGTCGTGATCGGCGGCCAGTTCGACGACGGCGCCGACGACCTCCCGGCGCACCGGGGTGAGCGCGGGGAAGCTCAAGCGTTCGAGGGCGAGCGGGGACCCCACTCCCCCGTCCCTCTTCGTCTCCGAGGGCGGGAGCAGGATGAGCACGCTAGCCCTCCACGAAGTCCAGGGCGGTGTTGGCGTTCTCGCCGAGTGGCGCCGCCGTGTCGAGCGTGATGCGCGGCAGCGTTCCGCACGCGCCGCGCCACTCGTCGTACTCGTCGACGCTCTGCTCGACGGCGTACGCGGCGACGATCCCGGTGCGCTTCGCGAGGCGCTCCTCGTGCAGGTCCGGGTCGGAGCACACCGTCTCGACGACCCGCAGCTTCACGTCGCAGCGCTCGGCCAGGTCGCGCCACTGAAGGCGCGCCGGCTCCACCGCGTTCACCGCGTCGACCACGACCGAGTGACCGGAGAGGAGCACCTGCTCGGCCATCGTCTCGGCGACGAGATAGGCCGCCAGCCCGGTCGGCTGGTCCGAATCGATGCCGGCGCGGAGGATGGACGCCTCGATCGGGTCCACCGAGATCACCGTGGCGCCGAGGCGCCCGGCCAGGATCTCCGCCAGGGTGGACTTGCCGGAACCGGGAAGCCCCGCCATCGCCACCAGCATCGGGACGCGGACGTCTCCGAACTGGCGCTCCAGCGGGGCTCCCGGGGTCGCAGCCATGTCAGACCAGTTCGGCCTGACGGGCCACGATGGTGACGGTGTTGTTCTCGACGGAGAGGAAGCCGTCATCGGCGCTGGCCGTGATCGACTCGCCCCCGTTGAGGGTCACGCGCACCTCGCCCTCGGCGAGGATGGCGAGCAGCGGCTCGTGGCCGGGCAGGATACCGATCTGCCCCTCCACGGTGCGTGCGACGACCATGCTCGCCTCACCGGTCCACACTTCGTGGTCGGCGGCGACGACGCTGACGTTGAGGACAGCCATGCTCAGCCGTTCTCCTTCTGGATCTGCGCCCACTTCTCCTCGACGTCGGAGATCGCTCCGACGTTGAAGAAGGCCTGCTCGGCCACGTGGTCGAACTCGCCCTTGGCGATCGCGTCGAAGGACTCGATGGTCTCCTTGAGCGGGACCGTGGAGCCCTCGACACCGGTGAACTTCTTCGCCATGTAGGTGTTCTGCGAGAGGAACTGCTGGATCCGGCGCGCACGCGACACCGTGATCTTGTCCTCCTCCGACAGCTCGTCCACACCGAGGATCGCGATGATCTCCTGCAGCTCCTTGTTCTTCTGCAGGATCTGCTTGACCGTGGTGGCCACGCGGTAGTGGTCCTCACCCAGGTAACGGGGGTCGAGGATGCGCGAGGTCGAGGTCAGCGGGTCGACGGCCGGGTACAGACCCTTCGACGCGATCTCACGGGAGAGCTCGGTCGTCGCGTCCAGGTGGGCGAACGTGGTCGCCGGCGCCGGGTCGGTGTAGTCGTCCGCCGGCACGTAGATCGCCTGCAGCGAGGTGATCGAGTGACCGCGGGTCGAGGTGATGCGCTCCTGCAGCTGGCCCATCTCGTCGGCCAGGTTCGGCTGGTAGCCCACCGCGGACGGCATGCGGCCGAGCAGCGTGGAGACCTCGGAACCGGCCTGCGTGAACCGGAAGATGTTGTCGATGAAGAGCAGCACATCCTGGTTCTGCACATCGCGGAAGTACTCCGCCATGGTCAGCGCCGAGAGGGCGACGCGGAGACGCGTCCCCGGCGGCTCGTCCATCTGGCCGAAGACGAGGGCCGTCTTGTCGAAGACGCCCGCCTCCTCCATCTCGTGGATGAGGTCGTTGCCCTCACGGGTGCGCTCACCGACACCGGCGAACACCGACACACCACCGTGGTCCTGCGCAACGCGCTGGATCATCTCCTGGATGAGGACGGTCTTGCCGACACCGGCGCCGCCGAACAGGCCGATCTTGCCACCCTGCACGTACGGGGTCAGCAGGTCGATGACCTTGATGCCCGTCTCGAACAGCTGCGTCTTCGACTCGAGCTGGTCGAACGCCGGCGGGTTGCGGTGGATCGGCCAGCGCTCGGTGATCTCCACCTTCTCGCCGGGCTCGAGGTTCAGGATGTCACCGGTGACGTTGAACACCTTGCCCTTGGTCACGTCGCCCACCGGCACGGTGATCGGCGAACCGGTGTCGCGCACCTCGCCGCCGCGGACCAGGCCGTCGGTCGGCTTCAGCGCGATCGCACGCACCAGGTCGTCGCCGAGGTGCTGCGCGACCTCGAGCGTGATCTCGGTCGACTCCTCGCCGATCGTGATCGTGGTCTTCAGAGCATTGTAGATACCCGGGATCGCATCGTGCGGGAACTCGATGTCGACGACCGGGCCGGTGACGCGCGCGATGCGCCCGACGCCACCCGGCTGCGCGGTCGAAGCCTGGGCTTCGGCGGTAGCGGTAGTCATGATTCGTTCTCTCTCGTTAGGACGTTTACTTTGCCGAGCTCAGGGCGTCGGCGCCGCCGACGATCTCGGAGATCTGCTGGGTGATCTCCGCCTGACGGGCGTTGTTGGCCAGACGCGTGTAGTCGGTGATGAGCTTGTCGGCGTTGTCGCTCGCGGCCTTCATCGCCTTCTGCGTCGCCGCGTGCTTGGAGGCGGCGGACTGCAGCATCGCGTTGAAGATGCGGCTCTCGATGTAGACGGGCAGCAGAGCGTCGAGCACGGTCCCTACATCCGGCTCGAACTCGTACAGCGGCAGGACCTGCGTGCGGTCCGGCTCCTCCACGCCCTCCACGACCTCGAGGGGCAGCAGGCGCACGACCTGCGGCTCCTGCGTCAGCATGCTGACGAAGCGGTTGTAGATGATGTGGATCTCGTCCACCCCGCCGTCGGAGGCGTCGCGCAGGAACGACTCGAGGATCGCGTCCGCGACCTCCTTCGCCTGCTCGAACTCCGGGGCATCCGTGTTACCGGTCCAGACCCGCTCGAACGCGCGACGGCGGAAGCTGAAGTAGCCCTGCGCCTTGCGGCCGATGAGGAAGTACACGACCTCCTTGCCCTGGCTGCGGAGCAGCTCGGCGAGCTTCTCGGACTCCTTGAGCACGTTCGAGTTGAACGCACCTGCGAGGCCGCGGTCGGACGAGAAGATGACGATCGCTGCGCGCTCGATCTTCTCCGGCTCGGTGGTCAGCACGTGGTCGACGTTGGAGTAGGTGGCCACCGCCGACACCGCGCGCGTGATCGCGCGGGCGTACGGCGTGCTGGCGGCCACCCGCGCCTGCGCCTTCTGGATGCGGGAGGCGGAGATCAGCTCCATCGCACGGGTGATCTTCTTGGTCGTCTGGGCAGACCTGATCTTCTGCCGGTAGACCCGAAGCTGGGCTCCCATGTGTCTCCTCTTACCTATTCTTCGATCGCGGCGGCGCTCAGCGCTTGGCCTTGACGATGCGCTCCTGGTCGACCTCGTCCGCGTCGATGGCCTCGAACTCCTCGCGTCCGACCGAGGCGAGCGGCTTGCCCTCGCCGGTTTGGAACTCGAGCTTGAACGCGTCCACCTCGGAGTCGAGCTTCGCGACCGTGTCGTCGTCGAGGACGTTGGTCTGGCGGAGCGTGTCCAGGATGTCGGTGTTGCGGCGCAGGTGATCCAGCAGCTCCGACTCGAAGCGCAGGACGTCCTCCACGGCGACCTCGTCGAGCTTGCCGTTGGTGCCCGCCCAGATCGAGACGACCTGCTCCTCCACCGGGAACGGCGAGTACTGCGGCTGCTTGAGCAGCTCGGTCAGGCGGGCGCCGCGCGCCAGCTGACGGCGGCTCGCCGCGTCGAGGTCGGACGCGAACATCGCGAACGCCTCGAGCGAGCGGTACTGCGCCAGCTCGAGCTTGAGCGTGCCGGAGACCTTCTTGATCGACTTCACCTGCGCGTCGCCACCGACTCGGGAGACCGAGATGCCGACGTCGACCGCGGGACGCTGGTTGGCGTTGAAGAGGTCGGACTGCAGGAAGATCTGGCCGTCGGTGATCGAGATCACGTTGGTCGGGATGTACGCGGAGACGTCGTTCGCCTTGGTCTCGATGATCGGCAGACCGGTCATCGAGCCGGCGCCCAGCTCGTCGGAGAGCTTGGCGCAACGCTCCAGCAGGCGGGAGTGCAGGTAGAAGACGTCGCCCGGGTAGGCCTCGCGTCCCGGCGGACGGCGGAGCAGCAGCGACACGGCGCGGTACGCCTCGGCCTGCTTGGACAGGTCGTCGAAGACGATGAGGACGTGCTTGCCGCCGTACATCCAGTGCTGGCCGATGGCCGAGCCGGTGTAGGGCGCCAGGTACTTGAAGCCGGCCGGGTCGGAGGCGGGGGCCGCGACGATGGTGGTGTACTCCATCGCGCCGGCGTCCTCGAGCGCGCCCTTCACCGAGGCGATGGTCGAGCCCTTCTGGCCGATGGCGACGTAGATGCAGCGGACCTGCTTGTTGACGTCGCCCGACTCCCAGTTGGCCTTCTGGTTGATGATCGTGTCGATCGCGATGGCCGTCTTGCCGGTCTGGCGGTCGCCGATGATCAGCTGGCGCTGACCGCGGCCGACCGGGATCATGGCGTCGATCGCCTTGATGCCGGTCTGGAGCGGCTCGTGCACCGACTTGCGCTGCATGACGCCGGGCGCCTGGAGCTCGAGCTCGCGGCGGCCCTCGCTGGCGATCTCGCCGAGGCCGTCGATCGGGTTGCCGAGCGGGTCGACCACGCGACCGAGGTAGCCGTCGCCGACCGGGACGGAGAGGACCTCGCCGGTGCGGGTCACCTCCATGCCCTCGACGATCTCCTCGAACTCGCCGAGCACGACCACGCCGACCTCGTTCTCGTCGAGGTTCTGGGCGAGGCCGAGGACGCCGTTCGAGAAGCGGATGAGCTCGTTGGCCATGACGCTGGGGAGGCCCTCGACGTGCGCGATGCCGTCGGAGGCGTCCAGCACGTGGCCGATCTCGGTCGCCTCGGCGCCGGTCGGCTCGTAGCTGTTGACGAAGTCCTTGAGCGCGTCGCGGATCTCGTCGGGGCTGATCTGGATGTCTGCCATTGTGATTCCTATCTTGAGGCGGTCAGCCCGCCAGCTGAAGCCGGAGTTCGGCGAGACGCGACGCGATGCTTCCATCGATGACGTCGTCACCGATCTGCACGCGCAATCCGCCGATGATCGAGGGGTCGACGACCTGGTTGATCTTCAGGTCGCCGTAGGTGGCACTGAGCGCGGAGCGCAGCCGCTCGGTCTGGGCCTCGGGCAGCGGAGCCGCCGTGTAGACCGTCGCAATCGTCAGGCGGTCCTGCGAGGCCACGACGCGCGCTGCGGCACGGAGCGACTCGCGGATGCTGCGGCCGCGGGGCTGCTGGACGAGCTGGCGCACGATCGCGGTCGTCTGCTGCGAGGAGCGCCCGGCGAGCAGGCGCTCGACCAGGGCGACCTTCGACTCCGTCGAGGCGAGCTTGCTGCGCAGGGCGAGTTCGAGCTGCGCATCGGAGGTCACGGCGCCTCCGAAGGCGAACAGCTCGGCCACGATGTCGACGTCGCGCGGCGCCGAGGCGGCGATCGCGCGGATCCCGAGCTCCTCGATCGCGGCGAGCAGGTCGTCGTGCGACGACCAGCGCTGCGCGACGATGACGCCGAGCAGCGCGACGGTGTCCGCCGGCAGCGAGACGAAGACGCGCTTCACGAGCGTCGCCTTCGCCGCCGGGTCGGCCGTGGGGTCGCTGAGGACGGCTCGGAGCTGGGCCGAGTCGGCGACGACCCGTCCTGCGGCGAACAGGTCCTCAGCCGTCGCCAGATCGGCCTTGGATCCCAGGTCGGCGAGTGCCGACACGGACCGGGCCAATGCTTCTCTGGTGGCGCTTCCCATCAGTTGCCCGATCCTGCCTTCTGCTCGTCCGCCTCGAGGTCCGCCAGGAAGCGGTCCACGATGGCCTGAGCGCGCTTGTCCTCGTCGAGCGCTTCGCGCACGACCGTCGACGCGAGGTCGATCGCAAGCGAGCCGACCTCGCCGCGCAGCTGGACGAGCGCCGTCTGGCGCTCCGCCTCGAGCTGAGCCTGCGCCTGGGCGGTCACGCGAGCGGCCTCCGTCGCTGCGGCCTCGCGGGCCTCCGCGACGATCTTCTGTCCGTCGGCACGAGCGGTCTCGCGGATCTTGCCCGCCTCCGCACGCGCCTCGGCGAGCTGGGCGGTGTACTCCTCCAGCAGGGCCTCGGCCTTGCGCTGCGCTTCATCGGCCTTCTCGATGTTGCCTTCGATCGCCTGCGCACGCTCATCCAGCAGCTTCGTCATGCGCGGAAGCACGAGCTTCCAGAAGAAGAACAGGATGACGATGAAGCAGATCAGCGCGCCGATGATGTCGGGCCACTCCGGGATGAGCGGGTTGTGCGACTCTTCCGCGGCTGCGATCACCACACTCTTAAGCATGGTTCCTCCTTACTGAGTGAGAAAAGAGGACTCAGACGAAGATGAAGTAGGTAGCGATACCGATGAAGGCGAGCGCCTCGGTGAACGCGATACCGATGTACATCAGGACCTGGAGACGGCCGGCCAGCTCGGGCTGACGGGCCACGCCCTCGATGGTCTTGCCGACGACGATGCCCACGCCGATGGCCGGGCCGATGGCCGCGAGGCCGTAACCGACGGTGGCGATGTTGCCGTTGATTGCAGCGATGTCCACGTTGTGTGTTTCCTTCCGTGATGGCGATCCGTGCGGGTGCGCGGATCGTTCTTAGTGTTCCTCGGCGACTGCCAGCTGGATGTAGACAGCGGTGAGCAGCGCGAAGACGTAGGCCTGCAGGACTGCGACCAGGATCTCGAAGAGCGTGAAGACGAACCCGAAGGCGAAGGTGCCGATGCCGAACAGGGCCCACCAGCCGCCCGCGGTGAAGAAGAAGAACGTCGTCGCCGTGAAGAACAGGACGAGCAGCAGGTGCCCGACCACCATGTTCATCAGGAGTCGGAGAGTCAGCGTGATGGGACGCAGGATGAAGGTCGAGACGAACTCGATCGGCGTCACGATGATGTACAGCGGCCACGGCACGCCGGGCGGGAAGAGCGCGTTCTTGAAGAAGTTCTTCGGGCTCTTCTTGATGCCCGCGTAGATGAACGTGATGTACGCGACGATCGCGAGCAGCAGCGGAACCGCGATCACCGACGTGCCCGCGATGTTCAGGAAGGGGATGATGCCGGTGATGTTGAAGAACAGCACCATGAAGAAGATGGTCGTGAGCAGCGGCAGGAAGCGACGTCCGTCCTTCTTGCCGAGCAGGTCCTCCGCGATGTTGACGCGGACGAAGTCGAGGCCCATCTCGACCACGGACTGGTAACGCCCGGGGATGAGGCGCATCCGGCGCGTGCCCAGCCAGAAGATGAGGAGGAGCGCGATCGTCGCGAGTACGCGGACGACGATGATGCGGTTGAACTCGAGGCCACCGATGGTGAACAGGGTCGGGGGGAAGAACTCGTTGATCGAGGGCCCGTGGAAGCTTCCATCATCGGAGCTTGCGGCCTGGACCAGCAGGTTCACAGCGTTAGCTAACAGCGCTATCTCCTGTTTCGGGGCGTCGAGCTCATGGCTCTCGCGACGACGAACGGTGGGTAACCCTGCACTACTCGCACGTCACGTGTTCTGAGCGCGAACGGGTGGGGGATCACTGACAACTCTACAAGAGTTTTCAGCCCATAACGAATTGGATACGGGTCAGCGCTTCTCACCCGGAAGGGTGACGTCGCTGGCGTACGGGACGCGCGACCGGAAGACTACGATCATGTCCACGACGAGCGAGCCGATCACCCCCGCGATCAGGCTCAGGAACAGCACGACCGGGTTGATCCAGGGCTGGTCGCGCAACAGGATCGCGAGCACCAGGAACAGCACGAACTTGACGATCCAGCCGCCCAGCACGATCCCGAAGAACAGCCCGACGAACAGGTCGGAGCCGATGAAACGGTTCGCGATCAGGATGCTCAGCGCGGTGATCGAGAGGAACACCGCCGCCATCGCCGTGCCGATGAGGGCGCTCGTCACGCCGATCCAGCCGGCGAACAGGCCGCCGAGCAGCATCCCGACGACGGCGATGACGCCGGCCAGGATCAAGCCGTAGCGCAGCACGTCGCGCAGGACGGGGTTGGAGGACGGCTGCGCGGGGGCGGCGTGGGTGCTGTCGGTCATCGGGACTCCTCGGTGAGGGCGGGTTCTGTCGTGGCGGCCGGGCGCTCGCTGGCGGCGTCGAGCTGGTCGAAGCGGGCGGTCTCCTCGGCCTCGCGGCTCCCCGCGGGTGCGAGCTCGGCGACGGCCTCGTTGGCCTTGCGGCGGCTCAGCGGTGCGAGCGTGAAGGCGGTGCAGACGACCAGGCCGATGGCGACGAAGACGATCGCCATCCAGTACGGGTCGAAGAAGAACAGCAGGCAGCCGATCGAGAGCACGGCCGTCCACGCGTAGAAGATGAGCACCGCGTGCAGGTGGGTGTGTCCCATGTCGAGCAGGCGGTGGTGCAGGTGCTTGCGGTCGGCGCTGAACGGCGACTTGCCCGCGCGCAGGCGCCGGATGACGGCGAGGCCGAAGTCGAGCAGCGGCACGACGAGCACGGCGAACGGCAGGATGACCGGGATGAACGCGGGCACCAGCGACGACTTGCCGAGGGTCTGCAGCGCCTCGGGGTTGATGGTGCCGGTCACCGAGATGGCCGAGGTCGCCATGAGCAGGCCGATCAGGAGCGCCCCCGCATCCCCCATGAACATCTTCGCCGGGTGCCAGTTGAGCGGCAGGAACCCCGCGCACGCGCCGACCAGGATCGCGGCGATGACGCCGGCCAGGCTGAAGTAGTTCTGCGGGCTGATCTCGCGCTGCAGCAGGTACGTGTAGACGAGGAACGTGCCGTTCGCGATGAGGGCGACGCCGGCGACCAGGCCGTCCAGGCCGTCGATGAAGTTGATCGCGTTCATCACGAGCACGATCGCGAACAGGGTGATGATGATGGACATCACCGGCGAGCCGACCGTCAGGCCGCCGATCGGCAGCGAATAGATCTGCACGCCGAGCCACGCGACGAGACCGGCCGCGACGAACTGGCCGGCGAGCTTCGTCATCCAGTCGAGGTCCCAGATGTCGTCGGCCACGCCGATCACGACGATCAGCAGGGACGCGCCCAGGATGGCGAGGATGGGCCCCTGGTCCGAGAAGATCAGCGACAGCACGCCGAACTGGCTCGACAGCAGCCACGAGACGCCGAACGCGACGAGGATGCCCAGGAACATCGCGACGCCGCCGAGCCGGGGCGTCGGCCGGGTGTGCACATCCCGGGCACGGATCTTCGGGTAGAGCCGGTAGCGCATCGCCAGCTTGTAGACGACGAACGACATCCCGAAGGTGATGACCGCCGAGATGAGCGCGAGGGCGAGGAGGAGGGTCACGGGTCAGGCGTCCGAGGGCACGGCGAGGGCGTCGCCGACGACCTCCCGCAGCTGGTCGACCGAGACCACGCCCTGGCGGAGGATGCGCAGCCCGCCCGACCCGGAGGCCAGGGCGGTCGCGTCCACGATCGTCGAGGACGAGTCCTTGCCCTCGACACGCTCGTAGGCTGAGCCGGCCTCTCCCCCGTCGAGGTAGACGGAGATCGAGTCGCCGAGCATCGCCTCGGCCTCGGCGGCGGTGCGCGCGGCGGGACGGCCGGTCAGGTTGGCGGACGACACCGCGAGCGGCCCCGTCTCGGAGAGCAGCTCGAGCGCGATAGTGTCCTTCGGCATCCGGAGGGCGACCGTGCCCTTCGTCTCGCCGAGGTCCCAGACCAGCGACGGGGATGCGGGCAGCACGATGGTGAGGCCGCCCGGCCAGAACGCCTGGACCAGCGCATCCACCTCGTCGGGCACCCGCTCGGCGAGCGCGGCCAGCGTGGGGATGCCGGGGACGAGCACGGGCGGCGGGGACTGGCGTCCGCGACCCTTCGCGTCGAGGAGGCGCTGCACGGCGGCGGGGTTGAAGGCGTCGGCCGCGACCCCGTAGACGGTGTCGGTGGGGATGACGACGAGTTCGCCGCGCCCGATCGCCGCCCGGGCGAGACGCATGCCGGTGAGCAGTTCGGAGTCGACCGAGCAGTCGTAGATGGGAGCCATGACGGCTCCAATGATAGCCGGGGCATGGAGGGCGAGACTGGGAGGACGATACTGGAGTCGATGGATGTCTACTTCTTCGACTGCGACAAGACGCTCTACGACTACGACTTCCACAAGCGGCTCCCGAAGCTCGCGGAGCTCGGACGAGTGAGCCAGTACCGGCTCGCGTCGTCCTGGTGGGCGGGCGGATTCGAGCGCGCGGCGGAGATCGGCGAGTACTCCACCAGCGAGGAGTACCTCGACGCCTTCGCCGAGGTGACCGGCGCGCGGCTCTCCCTCGCCCAGTGGCAGGAGGCGCGGAAGGCCGCGATGACGCCCATCCCGGGCGCCATCGCCGCCCTGCACGAGGCGGCGGGGCTCGGCACGGTGTCGCTGCTGTCGAACAACCCGATCCCGTTCAAGGACTCGCTGCCCGTGCTCACCCCGGAGATCGTGGACGTGCTCGGCGGGAACGACCTCGTCTCCGCCGTGCTCGGCGCCCGGAAGCCCGAGCGCCGCATCTACACGCGCGCGCTCGGGCGGTACGGGGTGAAGCCGGAGGACGCCATCCTGTTCGACGACTCGATCGCGAACGTGGAGGGCGCCCGCGAGACGGGCATGCACGCCTACCACTTCGTGAAGCGCGACGACGGCACCTTCGACACCGACGGCATGCGCGACGCCATCCACGCCTTCGCGAACCGCCTCCGCTGACTGCGCCCCCTCCCCCTCCGTCGAGTACACGAATAGTGCACGCGACACGCCGCGCGGGCGTGCACTTTTCGTGTACTCGACGGAGGGGCGCTGGCGCTCGGGTCAGCGGCGGCCGGCGGAGCGGCGGAAGAGCCAGGCGGCCCAGACGTAGGCCGCCGCGATGATCAGCGCGCACCAGCCGACGGCCCACCACAGGTCGGAACCGGGATCGCGGCCGAACAGGAGCGACCGGATGGTCTCGATGATCGGCGTGATGGGCTGGTTCTCGGCGATCCACTGCAGCCAGGTCGGCATCGTGTCCGTCGGGACGAACGCGCTCGAGAGGTACGGCAGGAAGAGCAGCGCGAACCCGTACCCGCTCGCGGCGGTCGGGCTCTTCGCCGCTAGCCCGATGCCGGCGTAGAGCCAGGTGATCGCCAGGATGAACAGCGCCACGACACCGAGCGCCCCCGCCCGCTGCAGGGCGTTCGCCGTCGGACGGAAGCCGACAAGCAGGGCCACCGCGATGACGACGCCGGTCGCCACCAGGTTGCGCAGCAGGCTGGCGACCACGTGGCCGGTCACCACGCCGCGCGAGCGCAACGGCATCGTACGGAAGCGGTCGACGATCCCGTCGCTGAGGTCGCGCGCGACGTCGACGGCCGTGCTGGAGGCGCCGAAACCGGCGCACAGCAGGATGATCCCGGGCACCACGTACTGCACGTAGCCGCCCTCCGCATCCAGCGCGCCGCCGAACACGAAGGTGAACAGCAGCATCAGCATCACGGGCAGGACGATCGCCATCGTGAGCGCTTCGACGTCGCGGAGCGAGTGGCGGATGCCGCGCCCGACGAAGACGACGGTGCTCGTCAGCGGCGTGACCGGGCGCTCGGGGCGGGTGGGGACGGTGAGGGCGGTCATCGGACGGCCTCCTTCTCGGTCTCGTGGTGTGTGGTCTGCTGGGCGGCCGCCTGCTGCCCGGCCGCCTGCTGCCCGGTCAGGGCGAGGAACGCGTCGTCGAGCGAGGGCTTGCGGATGGCGATAGATGCGCCGGGCACGGCGAGCGCGTCCAGGTCGTCGATCGCGGCGCGCAGCGCATCCACGCTGCCGTCCGTCGGGAGCTCGCGCACGATGTCGCCGCGGGCGTCCCGCAACTCGACGACCTCGCCGCCGACCTGCGCCTTGAGCTGGGCGGCGGTACCCTCCGCGACGATCGTTCCGTGGTCGAGCACGGCGATCCGGTCGGCCAGCTGGTCGGCCTCCTCGAGGTACTGCGTGGTCAGCAGGATGGTCGTCCCCCGCCGGGCGAGGTCCTGGATGATGTCCCACAGCGTCTGCCTGCTGCGCGTGTCGAGGCACGTGGTCGGCTCGTCCAGGAAGATGACGGGCGGTGCGGCGACCAGGCTGAGCGCGAGGTCGAGCCGGCGCCGCATCCCGCCCGAGTAGGTCGACACCCGCTTCCGTGCCGCGTCGGCCAGGTCGAACCGGTCGATCAGCTCGTCGCTGCGCCGCCGCGCCACGGCCGCGCTGAAGCCGGAGAGCCGCGCCATCATCCGCAGGTTCTCGGCTCCCGTCAGCACGCCGTCGACGGCCGCGGCCTGGCCGGTGACGCTGATCGAGGCCCGGACGCCGTCCGGATCAGCCGCCAGGTCGTGCCCCGCGATGGTCACAGAGCCGGCGTCAGGCCGGACGAGCGTGGACAGGATGGTGATGAGAGTGGTCTTGCCCGCTCCGTTCGGGCCGAGCAGCGCGAACACGCTCCCCGCCTCCACGCGCAGGTCGATGCCGTCGAGGACGGTCTGCGCGCCGAACGCCTTGCGCAGCCCCGTCACCTCGATCGCCGGTCGGTTCATGGTGTTCCCTTCGACTGTGTGTCTCGTAAACTGTTTATGCCGCATACGGTTGTTTAAGTGATACACAGTTCTAGGATGGGTGTCAACACTCCGTCGGAAAGGGCGCCGAACATGGCCGAAGACGTCGAAGAGGCGCTCCCCCGCGCCGTCGCGCTCAGCTGGGGCGTCGCCGAGCACCCGCAGCGCGGCCCGAAACGCGAGCTGAGCATCGAGCGGATCGTCGACACGGCCATCGAACTCGCCGACGCGGAAGGACTCGGCGCGGTGTCGATGAGCCGCATCGCCGGGGAGCTCGGCTTCACCACCATGTCGCTCTACCGCTACGTCACCAGCAAGGACGACGTGCTGGCGCTGATGCAGGACGCCGTCTGCGCCCTCCCCATCCCGCCCGACGACGGCCTGACGAACCGCCCCGCGGGCGGCGATGGCGCTCATGACTGGCGCGGCGGACTGCGGCGCTGGGCCATGGCCACGATCGACGTGATGCGGGAGCACCCGTGGTTCCCTGACATCCCGATCAGCGGCATCCCGCTCATGCCGAACAACCTGGCGGTGCTCGACTGGGGGCTGCGCGAGATGCGGACGCTCCCCCTCACCGACGCCGAGAAGATGTCGACCGCGCTGCTGCTGTCGTCCTACGCGCGCGCCGTCGGCATCGTCGAGCGGGATGTCACCCGGGCGCGCCAGGCGGACGGGCCGCCCGCCAACGGCGAGGCGTTCACGCGGGCGCTGTCCGAACTCGTGACGCCCGAGCGGTTCCCAGACCTGGGGCCGCTCGTCGCGACGGGTGCGTATGCGGACGCCGACGGCGGCGAGCAGGACGACTTCGCGTTCGGGCTGGACCGCATCCTCGACGGGATCGAGCGCTACATCGCCGACCGCGGCGGGGCGCAGCCGCCCGCCGCACCAGAACCGCTGCCGGAGCCGGCGCCGCGGGACAAGGCCGTGCGCGAGGCCGCGAAGGCCCGGCGCGAGGCGGAGTCGAAGCTGCGCGAGGCGCGGAAGCGCGAGCGGGAGGCCATCGAGCGCGCCCGGGAGCGGGCCGCGCGCTGACGCCTCACCGCTGCGGAGCCTCCCGGGGAGACGCTTCCCGCCGAGACGGTTCCCGCCGCCTCAGATGTAGATCGCCGGGTCGATCCAGGTGTCGCCCGGGATCTGCTCGTGCCCCGAGCGCGGCCGCGGATGCGCGGGCACGCCGACGAGCAGCGAATTCGGCGGCGCGTCGCGCGTGACCACCGCATTGGCGCCGATCACCGAGTGCTCGCCGATCGTGATCGCTCCGAGCACCTTCGCCCCCGCGCCGACGGTCACGCCGTCGTGCACAGTGGGATGCCGCTTGCCGTGCCCGCTCCCCCGGCCGCCCAGGGTCACGCCGTGGTAGAGCATGACGTCGTCGCCGATCCACGTCGTCTCGCCGATCACCACGCCCATCCCGTGGTCGATGAAGAACCGCCGCCCGATGCGCGCGCCGGGGTGGATCTCGACGCCCGTCAGGAACCGCGTGAACTGCGACAGGAACCGCGCGGGTGTCCGGAGCCCCGCCCGCCACAGCCGATGGGCCACGCGGTACGACCAGATGGCGTGCAGCCCGGAGTAGGCGACCGCGATCTCGAAGGACCCGCGCGCGGCGGGGTCGTGCCGGCGTGCGTTGCGGAGGTCCTCGCGCGCCCGGAAGATCGGCACCCCGGTCAGTCCAGCAGGTCGGCCCACAGCGGCGTGGAGATGTAGCGCTCCCCGGTGTCGCAGACGATCGCGACGATGGTCTTGCCCGCGTTCTCCGGCCGCTTCGCCACCTGCAGCGCCGCCCAGATGATCGCACCGGACGAGATGCCGGCGAGGATGCCCTCCTCGCTGGCGAGGCGCTTGGCGACGTCGAGCGCGTCCTCGAGCGACACGTCGACGACCTCGTCGTAGATCGTGGTGTCGAGGATCTCGGGCACGAAGTTGGCCCCGATCCCCTGGATCTTGTGCGGACCCGGGTTCCCGCCGTTCAGGATGGGCGAGTCCAGCGGCTCCACGGCCACCACCTGCACCTCGGGCTTGCGCTCCTTGAGCACCTGGCCGACGCCGGTGATCGTGCCGCCGGTGCCGACGCCGGCGACGAAGATGTCGACGCCGCCGTCGGTGTCCGCCCAGATCTCCTCGGCGGTGGTGGCGCGGTGGATGGCCGGATTGGCCTCGTTCTCGAACTGGCGCGCCCAGATGGCGTTGTCGGTCGTCTCGACGATGCGCTTGGCGGTCTCGACCGCTCCGCGCATCCCGTCGGCGCCCGGGGTCAGCTCGACCTTGGCGCCGAACGCGCGCATGACCACGCGGCGCTCCTTGCTCGCCGTCTCCGGCATCGCGAGGATGACGGTGTAGCCGCGGGCCGCCCCCACCATCGCCAGGGCGATACCGGTGTTGCCGCTGGTCGCCTCCACGATCGTCCCGCCGGGACGCAGAGCGCCCGCCTTCTCGGCCGCGTCGATGATCGCGACGCCGATGCGGTCCTTCACGCTGGCGGCCGGGTTGTAGAACTCGAGCTTCGCGAGCACGGTCGCGTCGAGACCCTCCGTGAGCCGGTTGAGCCGCACGAGCGGCGTCCGTCCGACGGCCTCGGTGACGTTGTCGTAGATCTGTGCGGACATAGGTCTCTTCCTCGTGCGGGTGGCGGTGGATGGGAACGCGTCACCACTCTAGACGCCGAGACCCGGCACGGAACCTGTGTGACGGGACGGTAGGCTCGTCGGGCGATGACCCCCACAGCGCCCACCCCCTCTCCGCTTCCCGGCTCCGCATCCACCCCCGTCCCGGCCAGGACCCTCCGCGACGACGCGGTGGGCGTGCTGGCGCGCGCGGGCGTCCCGGACCCCGAGGTGGACGCCGAGCTGCTGCTCGCCCACGTGCTCGGCGTCGGCCGGGGCCGGGTGCAGGCGCTGATCGTGATGGATGCGGAGGTCGACGGCGCCGACGTCGAGCGGATGCGCGCCTTCGTCGAGCGCCGGGCCGCGCGGGAGCCGCTGCAGCACATCACCGGCCGCGCGCCGTTCCGGTCGCTGGAACTGAACGTCGGTCCCGGCGTCTTCGTGCCGCGGCCGGAGACGGAGCAGGTCGCCCAGTTCGCGATCGACGCGTTGCGCGCCGTCCCATCGCCCGAGCCGGTTGGAGTGGACCTCGGGACCGGCAGCGGCGCGATCGCGCTGGCCCTGGCGACCGAGGTGCCGCACGCGCGGATCTACGCGGTCGAGAACTCCCCGGAGGCGTACATCTGGGCCCGCCGCAACATCGACGAAGTGGGGGCGACCAACCTGACGCCGGTGTTCATCGACCTCGCCGACGCGCTGCCGCAGCTCGACGGCACGGTGGACGTCGTCATCTCCAACCCGCCCTACGTGCCCGACGACGCCATCCCCCGCGACCCCGAGGTGCGGCTGCACGACCCTCACGCCGCGCTGTACGGCGGCCCGGACGGCCTGGATGTGGTGCGCACGATCTCACGCGTCGCGCAGCGCCTCCTCCGCCCCGGCGGCACGCTCGTGCTCGAGCACGGCGAGCTGCAGGGCGCCGCGATCCGTGACCTCCTGACCGCCGACGGCTGGCGCGCCGCCGCCACCCACCGCGACCTCACCACCCGCGACCGCGCCACCACCGCCCTCCGCTGACCCGCGCCGCGGCTCCCGTCGCGCTCCGGGCGTCCCCCCTCCGTCGAGTACACGAAAAGTGCACGCCGCGACGGCGTTTCCCGTGCACTTTTCGTGTACTCGACGGTGGGGGCGCGGGCGATAGGGGAAAGCGGGTCAGTCGGCGAGGTTGGTGAGGCGGGTTTCCTCGTCTAGGTGGATGTTCGAGTCGATGACGGGGTCGAGGGCTCCGTTCATGACGGCGTCGAGGTTGTAGGCCTTGTAGCCGGTGCGGTGGTCCGCGATGCGGTTCTCGGGGAAGTTGTAGGTGCGGATGCGCTCCGAGCGGTCCATCGTGCGGATCTGGCCCTTGCGGAACTCGGCCGCCTCGGCGTCCGCCTCCTCCTGCTGCCGGGCGAGCAGCCGGGCGCGCAGCACGCGCATCGCCGCCTCGCGGTTCTGCAGCTGGCTCTTCTCGTTCTGCATCGAGACGACGATGCCCGTCGGCACGTGCGTGATGCGCACCGCCGAGTCCGTCGTGTTGACCGACTGACCGCCCGGGCCGGACGACCGGAACACGTCGATCTTGAGGTCGTTCGGGTTGATCTCGACCTCCTCCGGCTCGTCCACCTCGGGGAACACGAGAACACCGGCGGCGGACGTGTGGATGCGGCCCTGCGACTCCGTCGCGGGGACGCGCTGCACCCGGTGGACGCCGCCCTCGTACTTGAGGTGCGCCCAGACACCCTCGGCCGGGTCGGAGGAGTTGCCCTTGAACGCGACCTGCACATCCTTGATGCCGCCCAGGTCGCTCGAGGTCTGCTCGATGATCTCGGCCTTCCAGCGCTTGGAGTCCGCGTAGTGCAGGTACATGCGCAGGAGGTCGCCGGCGAAGAGTGCCGACTCGGCGCCGCCCTCCCCCATCTTGATCTCCATGATGACGTCGCGGCTGTCGTTGGGGTCGCGCGGGATGAGCAGCCGGCGCAGCTTCTCGGACGTGTCGGCGACACTCTGCTCGAGCCCCGGGATCTCCTCGGCGAACGCCGCGTCCTCCGACGCCAGCTCGCGGGCGGCCTCGAGGTCGTCGGACAGCTGCCGCCACTCGTTGTAGGCCGCCACGATGCGCGAGAGCTCGGCGTAGCGACGGTTCACCTTCTTCGAGCGGACCGGGTCGCTGTGCAGCTCCGGGTCGGACAGCTGGCGCTGGAGGTCGTCGTGCTCCGCGATGAGGGTGTTCACGGACTCGAACATGGGGTCTTCTTTCTGGCGGGGAGGCGGCCGGGAAACGACGAAGCGCCCGCCCGCCGTGCACAGGGCACGGCGGACGGGCGCTGATCGCAGCTAGCGGTGGTCGTTCTCGTGGCCGTGCGAGTGCGCGGTGCCGTGGCCGTTGGTCGGCGCGGGCATCGATTTCTGCACCTGCATCAGGAACTCGACGTTGCTCGAGGTCTCCTTCAGCCGGCCGAGGACGATCTCGAGCGCCTGCTGCTGGTCGAGCCCGGCGAGGGCGCGGCGCAGCTTCCAGGTGATCTTGACCTCGTCCTGGCCCATCAGCATCTCCTCGCGGCGGGTGCCGGAGGCGTTCACGTCGACGGCCGGGAAGATGCGCTTGTCGGCCAGCTGACGCGACAGGCGGAGCTCCATGTTGCCGGTGCCCTTGAACTCCTCGAAGATGACCTCGTCCATCTTGGAGCCGGTCTCGACGAGCGCCGACGCGAGGATGGTGAGCGAGCCGCCGTGCTCGATGTTGCGGGCGGCGCCGAAGAAGCGCTTCGGCGGGTACAGCGCCGACGCGTCGACACCACCGGAGAGGATGCGGCCCGACGCGGGAGCGGTCAGGTTGTACGCGCGGCCCAGGCGGGTGATCGAGTCGAGCAGCACGACCACGTCGTGGCCCAGCTCGACCAGGCGCTTCGCGCGCTCGATGGCGAGCTCGGCGACGGTCGTGTGGTCCTCGGCGGGACGGTCGAAGGTGGAGGCGATGACCTCGCCCTTGACCGTGCGCTGCATGTCGGTGACCTCTTCGGGCCGCTCGTCCACCAGCACCACCATGAGGTGCACCTCGGGGTTGTTCGCCGTGATCGCGTTCGCGATCTGCTGCATGACGATCGTCTTGCCGGCCTTCGGCGGCGCGACGATGAGACCGCGCTGGCCCTTGCCGATCGGAGCGACCAGGTCGATGATCCGCTGGGTCACCTTGGTCGGCTCGGTCTCGAGGCGCAGGCGCTCCTGCGGGTAGAGCGGCGTCAGCTTGCCGAACTCGACACGGGTCGCCGCCTCCTCCGGGGTCTGGCCGTTGATCGAGTCGACCTTCACCAGCGCGTTGTACTTCTGACGGCTGTTGTTCTCGCCGTCCCGCGGCTGGCGGATGGCGCCGACCACGGCGTCGCCCTTGCGCAGGTTGTACTTCTTGACCTGGCCGAGCGAGACGTAGACGTCGCTGGCGCCCGGCAGGTAGCCGGTGGTGCGGACGAAGGCGTAGTTGTCCAGCACGTCGAGGATGCCCGCGACGGGGATGAGGACGTCGTCCTCGGTCAGCTCCGGCTCGAACTCGTCGCCGGCGGGGCCGCCGCGGCGCTTGCGGTTGCGGTCGCGGTAACGACCGCCGCGCTCGCCCTCGGCCTGGTCGTTCAGCGGGTTCTGGCCGCGGTTCTGCTGGCCCTGCTGGCCGCCCTGCTGCAGGTCCTTCGGCTGGCCCTGGCCCTGCTGGGCGCCCTGAGCCTGCTGGCCCTGGCCCTGCTCGTTCTGCTGGCCGTTGTTCTTGTTGCGGTTGCGGTTGCGGCGGTTGCGGCCGGTGCCCTGCTGCTCGGTCGAGCCGGAGTCGTCGCCCTGCTGCGCGTCCGCGCGGCCGTCGGTCTGCTCCTGCTGCGGCTGCTCGGCGGTCGGGGCGCCCGCGGCGTCCTGACCCTGCTCGCCGTTCTGGCCGCCCTGGCCGCGGCCGCGGCGACGACGGCCGCCGTTGCCCTGGGCCTGGTCGGCGTTTTGCTGGCCGCCGTTCTGCTGGCCGTTCTGCGGCCCACGGGCCTGCTCGCGGGAGGCGAGGGCGGAGTCGAGCAGCGCATCCACGTCGGGGATGAGCGAGTCGACGCCGGTCGCGCCGGAGTTGACGTGCGAGCCGGCCGCCACACCGTTGCCGGTGGCGGTACCGGTGCCTGCGGCGGTACCGGTGCCGGTGGCGATACCGGTGCCGTCGGGGCTGCTGACGCGGCGGGAGCCGCGGCGGCGCGGCTCGGTGGAGCCCGCGTCCGCGGTGGTCGGAAGCAGCGGGTCGCCCACGGTGGGCTCGACGCGCTCGGCGCCGGCCGGCTCGGCGATGAGCGGCTCGGCGATCAGCGGCTCGGTGAGCACCTGGGACGCCGCGGCGGGCTGCGCCGCCTCGTCGCCGAAGCCCTCGAGCTGCACCGGCTCGGCGGCGTCGGCCGGAGCGGACGCCGCGCGCGCGGCGGCGATCGCCTCGACCAGCTCGCCCTTGCGGAGCCGGGTCGCGCCCTGGAGCCCGAGCCCGGCGGCGAGAGCCTGCAGCTCCGCCACCTTGAGGCCGGTCAGGTCGCTGGTGTCCACGCCCCCGGCGTGGAGTTCGACATCAGTCACGGAAGAGGATCCTTTCCCCCGGCGCGTCTTCGCGCGCCGTCTGTGAAGCTTCGCCACATGAACTGCCGGTACGTGCTGCGTTCTGATCCGCGCGACGTCGCCGCCCCGGAATCCCGAAAGGGAGTGCCGGGCAGGCAGGCAGGAGTGACGGCATGATTGCTAGGAGATCACCCGGAAAGCTGGATTCGCTCGTTACGCGGGTCCTTCTCGGGTGCGACTGCAGTTTACCACCTCGGCGACAGCGCCTCGGACGCTAGGCCGCCGGTGTGTCCGACGATGTCACATCCACCGCTGCGGCCTCCTGGCGCGCAACCGTCGCCCCCTTGAAGTCGACGGCGAGCATGAGCGGCTGCCAGCGGGTCTCCGCCGCCTCCTCCACCAGACGGGCCGCGGCGAGGCGCTGCCCCGGGTCGCTGCCGAGCACCAGGATGGACGGCCCGGCGCCCGACACGACGGCGGCGAAGCCGTTGTCGCGCAGCAGGGTGATCAGCCGGTCGGTCTCCGGCATAGCCGAGGCGCGGTAGCTCTGGTGGAGCTTGTCCTCGGTGGCCGCGTGCAGCAGCTCGGGGCTCTGGATGAGGGCCGCGACGAGCAGGGCGGAGCGGGAGACGTTGAACACCGCATCCTCGTGCGGCACGGACTGCGGCTGGAGGCTGCGGGCGAGCGCCGTCGACATGACCGTCTCGGGCACGAGGACGAGCGGCGAGACGCCGCGGTGCACGATGAGCTTCTTGAAGCGCGGGCCGTCCGGGGTCACCCAGGCGATCGTGAGGCCGCCGAACAGGGCGGGCGCCACGTTGTCCGGGTGCCCCTCCATGTCGTTGGCGAGGGCCAGCAGCTGCTGGGCGTCGAGGTCCACGACGCCTTCGAGCAGCCCCTTGGCGGCCATGATGCCGGAGACGATCGCGGCGCCGGAGGAGCCCATCCCCCGCCCGTGCGGGATGTTGTTGCGGGCGCGCAGCCGCAGCCCGGGCAGCGGCACGCCGACGGTCTCGAAGGTGTGCGCGATGGCGCGCACGACGAGGTTGCTCTCGTCGGTGGGCACCTCGCCCTCGCCGACGCCGGTCACCTCGACCGTGGCGCCGGGCTCGTCGCGCACCGACACCTCGAGCTCGTCGTACAGCGCCAGCGCGAGGCCGAGCGTGTCGAAGCCCGGCCCGAGGTTCGCGCTCGTGGCGGGCACCTTCACCACGACCGTGCGGCCGCGCAGGTCGGTCGAGCTCACGCGGTCGCCCCGGCGTTCTCCGCGGCGGAGGTGCCGCCGGCGGGCGACAGGCCGAGCACGTCGGCGATCGCGGTGGTGTCGACCGGCACGACGGTCGGCTGCACGTCGGAGCCGTCGGCGGTGCGCAGCGCCCACTGCGGGTCCTTCAGGCCGTGGCCCGTGACGGTGAGGACGACGGTGGAGCCGGCCGGGATCACGCCCGCCTCGGCACGCTCGAGCAGCCCGGCGACGCTGATCGCGGACGCCGGCTCGACGAAGATGCCGACCTCGGCGGAGAGGATGCGGTGCGCCTCGAGGATCTTGGCGTCGTCGATCGCGCCGAACCAGCCGTCGCTGTCGTCGCGCGCGTTGAGCGCGAGCTCCCACGAGGCCGGGTTGCCGATGCGGATCGCGGTGGCGATGGTGTCGGGCTCCTTGACGGCGTGGCCGAGCACGATCGGGGCGCTCCCGGCGGCCTGGAAGCCGAACATGCGCGGCAGCTTCGTCGACTCGCCGCGCTGCAGCTCCTCGGAGTAGCCGCGGTGGTAGGCGGTGTAGTTGCCCGCGTTGCCGACGGGGACGAGGTGGAAGTCCGGCGCGTCGCCGAGCGCCTCGACGACCTCGAAGGCCGCCGTCTTCTGACCCTCGATGCGGTCGGGGTTCACCGAGTTGACCAGGTGCACGGGGTAGTTGGTGGCGAGCTCGCGGGCGATGTCGAGGCAGTCGTCGAAGTTGCCCTGCACCTGCAGCAGCTGCGCGTTGTGCGCGATCGCCTGGCTGAGCTTGCCCATCGCGATCTTGCCCTCGGGCACCAGCACGACGGCCTGGATGCCCGCGTGCGTCGCGTACGCGGCCGCCGACGCGGAGGTGTTGCCGGTGGAGGCGCAGATCACGGCCTTCGCGCCGTGCTCGACGGCCTTCGAGATCGCCATGGTCATGCCGCGGTCCTTGAACGACCCGGTCGGGTTCATGCCCTCGAACTTGACGTACACGTCGGCGCCGGTGCGTGCGGAGAGCGCCGGGGCCGGGATGAGCGGCGTGCCGCCCTCGCCGAGCGTGACGATCGGAGTGGCGTCGGAGATGTTCAGGCGGTCCGCATACTCGTGCAGGACGCCTCGCCACTGACGACTGTAGGCCTTCGGCTGGGGCATTACGATCCTTCGACTCGGAGAACGGAAGAGATGGCGATCACGACGTCGCTCGCCGCGAGAGCCTCCACGGTGGCCGCGAGCGCGGCCTCCTCGGCTTCGTGGGTACCGATCACCAGGGTAGCGGTGGGGGTCGCGCCGCCGTGAATCGGGCGGGCCGCCGACGGCTCCGCGTTACCCGCGATGACGACGGGACCGGTGTGGCTCGGGACCGACTGCTGCACGGTCTCGACGCTGACGCCTCCGTCGCTCAGGATGCGCGCGACGGCGGCGAGCACGCCCGGCTGGTCCTCGACGTCGAGCGTGATCTGGTACCGGGTGACGACGCGGCCGATGTCGAGCACCGGCAGGTCGGCGTGTGTCGACTCGGCGACGCCCGGGCCGCCGACGACGTGCCGCCGGGCGGCGGAGACGACGTCGCCGAGCACCGCGGAGGCCGTCTCGACCCCACCCGCGCCCGCGCCGTAGAACATGAGGTCGCCCGCGGCCGCCGACTGCACGAACACGGCGTTGTGCGCGCCGTGCACGGCGGCGAGCGGGTGGTCGCGGCTGATCAGCGCCGGGTAGACGCGGGCCGAGACGCCCTCCTCCCCGGTCTCCCGGTCGGTGAGGCGCTCGCAGATCGCGAGGAGCTTGATGACCGCGCCGGCCTCGCGCGCCGCATCCACCTGGGCCTTGGACACGCTGGTGATGCCCTCGCGGTACACCCGCTCCAGCGGGACGGTGGTGTGGAAGGCGAGGCTGGCGAGGATGGCCGCCTTCTGCGCGGCGTCGTAGCCGCCGATGTCGGCGGTCGGGTCGGCCTCGGCGTAGCCGCGGTCGGTGGCGGTGGCGAGGGCGTCCTGCAGTGTCTCGCCGTGGATGTCCATCCGGTCGAGCACGAAGTTGGTGGTGCCGTTGACGATGCCGAGGATGCGGTTGATGCGGTCGCCGGCCAGGCTGTCCCGCAGCGGGCGGATGATCGGGATCGCGCCGGCCACGGCCGCCTCGTAGTAAAGCTGCGCGCCCACCTGCTCGGCGGCCTCGAAGAGCTCGGGGCCGTGCGTCGCGAGGAGGGCCTTGTTCGCGGTGATCACGTCGGCGCCGGAGTTGAGCGCCTCGAGCACGTACCCGCGGGCCGGCTCGATGCCGCCCATCAGCTCCACGACGATGTCCGCGCCGAGGATGAGGGAGCTCGCGTCGGTCGTGAACAGCTCGCGCGGCAGGTCGACGTCGCGCGACGCATCCACGTCGCGTACGGCGATGCCGACGAGCTCGAGCCGGGCGCCGATGCGGGAGGCGAACTCGTCGCCCTGCTCCAGCAGCAGCCGGGCCACCTGGGAGCCGACGGAACCGGCCCCGAGCAGGGCCACACGGAGGTTGCGGTACTCGATCATGCGCGGTCGCTCTCCTTCGATGCGAGGGGACGGGCGGCGGCGGGGTCGTACGCGGCGTCGCGCGCGAGCAGGTCGTCGATCGTCTCGCCGCGGACGATGACGCGGGCGTCGCCGTCGCGCACGGCGACGACCGGCGGCCGGCCGAGGAAGTTGTAGTTGCTGGCCAGCGACCAGCAGTAGGCGCCGGTCGCCGGGACGGCGAGCAGGTCGCCCGGCGTCACATCGCCGGGGAGGTACTCGGCGTTCACCACGATGTCGCCGCTCTCGCAGTGCTTGCCGGCCACGCGGACGAGGGCCGGAGCGGCGGTCGAGGTGCGGTTCGCGATGCGGGCCGAGTACTCGGCCTCGTACAGCGCGGGGCGCGCGTTGTCGCTCATCCCCCCGTCGACGCTGACGTAGCGCCGGACGGCGGTCTCGCCGTCGTCCTGGAAGGCGACCGGGACGTCCTTCGTCGTGCCCACCGTGTAGAGGGTCAGCCCGGCGGTGCCGATGATCGACCGGCCCGGCTCGAAGGCGACGACCGGCGCCGGTATGCCGAGCTGCTCGCATCCCGCCGCCACCGTCTCCGCGATTCGGTGGGCGAGTTCGTCGATCGGCGCGGGGTCGTCGGCGGACGTGTAGGCGATGCCGAAGCCGCCGCCGAGGTTCAGCTCGGGGACGTCGCCGCCCTCCAGCAGCTGCGCGTGCAGGCTGAGCAGGCGCGCAGCGGACTCGGCGAAGCCGTCCGCCCCGAAGATCTGCGAGCCGATGTGGCAGTGCAGCCCGCGGAACGCGAGCGACGGGTGCGACCGGATGCGCCCGACGGCGTCGACCGCGTGCTCGAGCGCGATCCCGAACTTCTGGTCCTCGTGGCTGGTCGCGAGGAACGCGTGGGTGTGGGCGTGCACACCGCTGTTGACGCGCAGGCGGACGCTCTGCACGACGCCGTGCCGCTCGGCCGCGGCCGCGACGCGGTCGATCTCCTGGATGCTGTCGATGACGATGGCGCCGACCCCGACCGAGACGGCCCGGTCGATCTCGGCGAGCGACTTGTTGTTGCCGTGGAAGCCGAGCCGCTCCGGGTCGACGCCGGCCGCGAGTGCGACGGCGAGCTCTCCCCCGCTGCAGACGTCGATGAACAGGCCGGCGGCATCCATCCACCGCGCGACCTCGACGCTCAGGAACGCCTTGCCGGCGTAGTACACCTTCGCGGCGGTGCCGATGTCGGCGAAGGCGCGCTCGAAGGCGGTGCGCACCTCGGCCGCGCGCGACCGCGCATCCTCCTCGTCGACGACGTAGAGCGGGGTGCCGAAGCGCTCGGCGAGCTCACCGACGGGGACGCCCCCGACGGACAGCGCGTCGCCGTCGCGGCGGACGGTGCGCGACCAGAGTCCCGGCGCGAGCGCGTTGGCGTCGGCGGGGACGCGCAACCACGACGGAGCGAGCGGATTGGGGGCGGCGGCGGGGGCGTTCGCGCTGCGGGCAGCGACGTCGGAATCGGCCATAGGGATCCTCACGGGTGGCGACGAGTGGGGGCCTCCTAGGCGAGCGGACCCGGATTGGCCCCTGAAGCCGGATGGAGAAACAGCAGAAGTCTATCGAGGCCGCGACCCGCGCTCGGTGCGTGTTACGGCGGGGATCCGCGTCACCATGCCGAAGCAGTGGCGGTCTCTAGAGGTGAGCACGACGACCGAGAGGACATCGCCATGAGCACCTTCACCTACGACCTCCGCGTGCAGGGCTGCACCCGGACCCGGCTGGCCGCGTACGCCCGCAGCCTCTCCGAGCGGCCGGTGCTCAGCATCCAGCCCATTGACGCCCCCGCGGACGCGTCCCACGGCGCCTACCGCGTGGTCGTGCGGCCCGACGGCCAGGGCCTCGACGCTGCGACGACGATCGCCCGGCTCGCCTGGCTTCTGAAGGCGACGGGGCGGCTCGTCTCGGTGCAGCCGCGCTCCTGAGCCGGCCCGAACGGTCGGGCCGGCCGGCGCAGTCGGGCTAGGAGCAGCTGCCCTTGCTGTTGAGGAACTTCTGGTCCATGACGACATCGGAGGCCGTCAGCGTCACCGTCGCGTGACCCGGGGTCACGGCGATGTCGGACACCTGCACGCCGTCCGGGAGGTACTGCGCGGCGCAGACCGGGAACGGACCCTGCGACGTCAGCGCCTGCAGCAGCTTGTCGAGGTTGACGTTGCCCGCACCGGTCTTGAGCGAGGCCTTCTCGGGTTTGAGGAGGACCTGCTTCCCCGCCGCCTCCGGGGTGGCGGTCACGGTGTAGCCGACCGGCAGGCCGAGGAGGTTGAGCGAGCCGTCGTAGCCGATGGTCCCGTCACCCAGGGTGATGTCGCCGGTGGCGCCCGGGATCTTGACGAGCTTGTTGAGCGATTCCTGGGTGATAGAGATCGTGCCCGTCGCCTCGGAGATCGGCTTCGACAGGTCGGTCGGCACGCCGGTCGCGACGAGCTTCGCGCTCAGCGGGGCCCCCTGGACGACCGCGTTCGGCGCATCCAGCTCCACCCGCTGGAACGAGCCGGCGAGGTACTGCTGGATGACCGAGAAGCCGCCGATGCGGGTCGTGACCTTGCCCTGGACGTCGGCCGGCAGGTTCTTCTGGACCTCCGCGGAGACCCGCTGCTCGGCGTACGCGCGGGCGGCGCCGTCGACCACGACCAGCAGCACGACGATCACGACGACCGGGATGCCGATCCACAGCAGCAGGCGCAGCCAGAGCGGACGCCGCCGCCGGGTGGTCCGCTCCCCCACCTCCGGGAGCACGCGGGTCGTGCTGTCGCTCATCACATGCGGTCCGGTGCGGAGACGCCCAGGAGGCCCAGGCCGTTGCGGATGACCTGACCGGTCGCGTCGTTCAGCCACAGACGCGTGCGGTGCAGGTCGGTCACGGGCTCGTCGCCGTGCGGGAGCACGCGGGTGGAGCCGTCGCGGACGGCGTACCAGGCGTGGTACAGCCCGGCGAGCTCCTCGATGTAGCGGGCGACCCGGTGCGGCTCGCGCAGTTCCGCCGCCTGGGCGACGATGCGCGGGAACTCCTGCAGGCCGCCGAGCAGGGCGGACTCCGTCTCGTGGGTGAGCCGCTCCGGCGCGAAGGTGCTGTGGTCGACGCCCGCCTTCTCGGCGTTCGCGGCCACCGAGCGCGTGCGCGCGTGGGCGTACTGCACGTAGAAGACCGGGTTCTCGTTGCTGCGCTTCGCCAGCAGGTCGAGGTCGATGTCGAGCTGCGAGTCGGTGGACGAGCGGACCAGGGCGTAGCGGGCGGCGTCGACGCCCACCGCATCCACCAGGTCGTCGAGCGTGACGATGGTGCCGGCGCGCTTCGACATGCGGACGGGCTCGCCGTCCTTCACCAGGTTGACGAGCTGACCGATGAGGATCTGCAGGTTCACGTTCGGGACGTCGCCGAACGCCTCGACCATCGCCATCATGCGGCCGATGTAGCCGTGGTGGTCGGCGCCCAGCATGATGATGTTCTGCTCGAAGCCGCGCTCGCGCTTGTCGAGGTAGTAGCCGAGGTCGCCCGAGATGTAGGCCGGCTCGCCGTTGGAGCGGATCACGACGCGGTCGCGGTCGTCGCCGAAGGTCGTGGTGCGGAGCCAGATCGCGCCGTCGGCCTCGAAGATGTGGCCCTGCTCCTGAAGGCGCTGGATGGCGCGCTCGACGGCGCCCGACTCGTGCAGCGAGTCCTCGTGGAAGTACACGTCGAAGTCGACGCCGAACGAGTGGAGGCGCTGCTTGATCTCCTCGAACATCAGCTGCGTGCCGATCGAGCGGAACACCTCCTGCTGCTCCTCGCGCGGGAGCGTGCTGAGGTCGGTGCCCTGCGCCGCGGCCTCGGCGACGACGCGCTCGGCGATCTCGCCGATGTAGGCGCCGCCGTAGCCGTCCTCTGGCGTCGGCTCGCCCAGGTAGGCGGCGAGGAGGCTGCGCGCGAAGCGGTCGATCTGCGAGCCGTGGTCGTTGAAATAGTACTCGCGCGTCACATCCGCGCCCTCGGCCTGCAGGATGCGGGCCAGGCTGTCGCCGACGGCTGCCCAGCGCGCGCCGCCCATGTGGACGGGACCGGTCGGGTTGGCGGAGACGAACTCCAGGTTCACGCGGAGGCCGTCGTAGATGTCGCCGCGGCCGTACGCCTCGCCCGACTCCACGATGGTCTGCGCCAGCTGCCCGGCGGCGGCGGCCTCCAGGCGGAAGTTGATGAAGCCGGGGCCGGCGACCTCGGCGGAGGCGACTCCGTCGATCCCGGCGGCGGCGGTCGCGATCTGCTCGGCGAGCTCGCGGGGGTTCGCGCCGACCTTCTTGGCCAGACGCATGGCCGCATTCGACGCCCAGTCGCCGTGCTCGCGGTTCTTGGGCCGCTCGAGGGGCACGTCGTCGACGGTCAGCGTCAGCTGCGGCACGTCCGCCCCGGCCTCGCGTCGCTGCTCGACGACCGTCGTGACGATGTCGAGAAGGGCGGCGGAGAGGTCAGCAGGAGTCATGAGGAACGATTCTACCGGGGCGCCGGCGGGCCTCGCGGCTCTCCCGTGCGGGGGTTGTCCGTGTGCGGGTTGATAGGGTCGTCGCGGACGCGCGCTCCCGCACGGCGCGCGCCGAGCAGAGAGACGACACGCAGCATGCCATCCACCACCCGCCGCTCCGCCCTCCTCACCGCCACGACCGCGCTCGGTCTGGTCGCCGCGCTCGCGCTGACCGGATGCTCCCCGTCGGCGAAGCCCGCCGCGTCACCGAGCGGCACCGCGGCCGCCGGCGGGACGACGTCGACCCCCGTCGCGACACCGGTCCCCACCCCGTCCGACCCGCCGACGCCGGTGGGACTGACCTGCGACCAGGTGCTGACCGCCGACCAGCTGTACGCCTTCAACCCGAACTACGGCGCCGACCCCGGGTACGCGCCGAAGGACGGCTCGCTCGAGAAGAAGATCGCGGACTGGCAGGGCGTGGCGTGCGCCTGGCTCAACCAGACGAGCGGCGACGTCATCGAGGTGGCGGTCGCGAAGCCGCCGGCCAGCGAGCTGGAGGGGCTGAAGAACGCGGCCATCACGAACGCGAAGCCGGTGCCGACCTACGGCGTCCCGCCGACGGTCGAGGGCTACTTCGAGCCCGGCACGGCCGGCCAGGTGCAGGTGTTCCGGGGCGGGTACTGGATCGTCGCCGAGTCGCCCGCCTTCTTCGAGCCGGGCGACGCGGCCCCGCTCATGGAGCCTGTGCTGGGGAACGTTCCGGCATTCTGAGCCCGGCGCCGTGAGTGGCGGGAGGAGTCGCGCCAGGATGTCACAAGCCCGCCCGCGGGGATGCTAGCCTGGTTCGGCACCCTGGCCCCCATAGCTCAGGGGATAGAGCGTCTGCCTCCGGAGCAGAAGGCCGTAGGTTCAAATCCTACTGGGGGCACCACTGATCGAGATCCCATGGACTGTTCCTACTTCGACGCCGGCGTGTGCCGCTCGTGCACCCTCATGGGCGTGCCGTATGCGGAGCAGCTCGAGGGCAAGGAGCGTCTGGCCCGGGACCTGCTCGCGCCGTTCGGCGACGCGGTCTGGCTGCCCGCCGTGGCGAGCGCCGAATCCGGGTACCGGAACAAGGCGAAGATGGTGATCGGCGGCACGATCGAGGCGCCGACGATCGGCATCCTCGACGAGGCGGGACGCGGCGTCGACCTCCGGGAGTGCGGCATCTGCGCACCCGGAATCCGCGCGGCACTCCCCGTGCTCGCGCGGTTCGTCGCGCGCCAGCGGCTGGAGCCCTACCGCGTGCCGGAGCGCCGCGGCGAGCTCAAGTTCGTGCTGGTGACGGAGTCGCCCGACGGCGAGCTGATGGTGCGGTTCGTCGCGCGGTCGGAACAGACGGTCGCGCGCGTCCGGGCGGGACTCGGCTGGTTGCAGGCGGAGCTGCCGCAGGCGCGGGTCGTGACCGTCAACCTCCAGCCGGAGCACAAGGCCGTGGTCGAGGGCGACACCGACGTGGTGCTCACCCGGGAATCGGCGCTGTCGATGCGGCTGGGCGACGTGTCGCTCCGGCTGCGGCCGCAGAGCTTCTTCCAGACCAATACGGACGTCGCCCGGGAGCTGTATGCGCAGGTCGCCGCCTGGGTGGACGACGTCTCCCCCGCGTCGGTCTGGGACCTGTACTGCGGCGTCGGCGGTTTCGCCCTGCACGTCGCGGCGCCCGGCCGCCGGGTCGTCGGGGTGGAGACCAGCCGGGAGGCGGTGCGCAGTGCCCGCGCGAGCGCGGCGGCCGCGGGGCTGCCGCAGGTCGCGTTCCGGGCGGGCGACGCCACGGCGTTCGCGCTGAACGCGGCGACGGCTCCGGAGCTCGTGATCGTGAACCCGCCGCGGCGCGGCATCGGCGCCGACCTCGCCGGGTGGCTCGAAGGGTCGGGGGCGCCGAGCGTCGTCTACTCCAGCTGCAACCCGAAAAGCCTCGCGCACGACCTGGCCCGGATGCCGTCGTACCGCGTGCGCGCGGGACGCGTGCTCGACATGTTCCCGCAGACCGGCCACATGGAGGTCGCGGTGCTGCTGGAGCGGGTGGCGTAGTCCGGCGGGCCAGCGGGCGGCGTGGGGCGGCGGTCCCGGGCGCGCTAGTGGCGGCCCAGCGGGCGGGGGCGCTCAGGAGTCGCGGCGGATCCAGCGGAACGTGATGCGGCAGGCGATCAGTCCGCCGACCAGCCACACCAGCAGGACGACGGCCACCCAGCCGAGCTCCCAGCTGCCGTTGGGCTCCTGGGCGACGAAGTCCGACGGCAGGAAGACGCTCCGCAGGCCCTGCGCGATCCATTTCAGCGGGAAGACGGAGGCCACGTTCTGCAGCCAGTCCGGCAGGACGTTGAACGGGATGTAGACCCCGGAGATGAACTGCAGGATCAGAACGATCGGGATGACGACGGCGGTCGCGCTCCGGCCCGTGCGCGGGACGGCGGACAGCGCGATCCCGAGCACCGCGGAGGTGATGATGCTCAGCGCGTAGATCCAGGCGAAGCGGAGCCACAGCTCCGGCTCGGTCGGCAGCGCCACGTCGAACGCGAGACGGGCGACGACCAGGAGCAGGCCGATCTGGAGGACGCTCGTCGCGACGACCTGGCCCATCTTGCCGAGGAAGTACGAGAACACCGGCAGCGGGGTCCCGCCGAGCCGTTTCAGCGTCCCGTCGCTCCGCTCCCCCGCGATGTCGACGGCGAGGTTCTGCACGCCGGAGAGCAGGATCCCGGCGGCGATCATTCCGGGCAGGTAGTAGGCGGCGCGGGTGATCCCTCCGCTGCCGTCCGGTGCGGCGCCGACGTTGCCGAGCCCTTGGAAGGCGACGGAGAAGATCCCGAGCATGACGACCGGGAACAGGAAGGTGAAGAAGATGGTGTCGCCCTGCCGGAAGTACATCATCGTCTCGTAGCGGGCGCGCTCCACCCCGAGCCCGATCGCGGTCATCGCGACACCTCCGCGGCCTCGTTCGCCTCGTGCACCAGGTCGAAGTAGATGTCTTCGAGGTTCGGGCGCACCACCTCCAGCGCGACCGGCTCGCCCCCGGCCTCGGCGGCGAGGCGGGCGACCAGGGACGCGGGGTTCTCGGTGCGCTCGCTCCGTTCGGTCCCGGAGGCGTCGCGCCAGCGGACGATCGGGATGCGGGCGGAGGGGCCACCCAACTCGTCGATCGCGCCCATCGCGATCAGCCGCCCCTGGCCGATGACGGCGGCCCGATCGCTGAGCTGCGCCGCCTCGTCGAGGTAGTGCGTGGTGAGCAGGATGGTGGTGCCCTCGCGCTTCAGGGAGCGGATGAGCTCCCAGAACTGCCGTCGGGCCTCGGGGTCGAACCCGGTGGTCGGCTCGTCCAGGAACAGCACCTCGGGGCGCCCGATCACGCCGAGCGCCACATCCAGCCGCCGACGCTGACCGCCGGACAGATTGCGCACGCGCGTCCGGGCCTTCTCGGTGAGGCCGACGGCGGCGATCACCTCGTCGACGTCGCGGCGGGCCGGGTAGAAGCGGGCGAAGTGCGTCAGCTGTTCGCGGACGGTGACGTTCGGCGCTTCGGCGCTGGTCTGGAGGACGATGCCCAGCCGGGCCTTCCAGGCGGTGCCTCCGGACGCGGGATCGACGCCGAGGACCGTCACCTGACCGGCGGTGCGGTGGCGGTAGCCCTCGAGGATCTCGATGGTCGTGCTCTTGCCGGCGCCGTTCGGCCCGAGCAGGGCGAACGTCTCGCCCGCCGCGATGTCGAAGTCGACGCCGCGCACGGCGCTGACCGCCCCGTAGGACTTGGCCAGGCCGCGGACGACCACCGCGCTGTCGCTGCTCACGGGGCTCAGTATGGCAAACCCTGGTGACGCGCGACGATGTCGGCGGGGCGACGGCGTCTCACCGCCGAGCCCGCGGGGCCGCTCTGTCGCGCCGCCGAACTCGCGGGGCCCGGTTACGGCCCCGCGGTTCGGCGGCTCGGCGGCTCGACGGCCTCGCGACTCGGCCGCTCGGGTCAGCTCGCGGCGGTCTCGCGCTTCGGGAGCTTCCAGCCCGGGCGCACGAAGTGGCAGGTGTAGCCCCACGGGATGCGCTCGAGGTAGTCCTGGTGCTCCGGCTCGGCCTCCCAGAACGGGCCGGCCGCGGACACCTCGGTGACCACCTTGCCGGGCCAGAGACCCGAGGCGTCGACGTCGGCGATGGTGTCCTCGGCGACGCGGCGCTGCTCGTCGTCCGCGTAGAAGATCGCGGAGCGGTAGCTGGTGCCGATGTCGTTGCCCTGCCGGTTCTTGGTCGACGGGTCGTGGATCTGGAAGAAGAACTCGAGCAGGTCGCGGTAGCTGGTGCGCTCCGGGTCGTACTCGATCTCGATGGCCTCGGCGTGGGTGCCGTGGTTGCGGTAGGTGGCGTTGGGGACGTCTCCGCCGGTGTAGCCCACGCGCGTGCTCACCACGCCGGGGAGCTTGCGGATGAGGTCCTGCATACCCCAGAAACAGCCTCCTGCGAGGATGGCCTTCTGCGTCATGGTGTTACTCCTTCGTTCGGGTCGTTACTTGGTGAAAAGGTGGGCGTACTGGCCGTATCCGGCGGACTCCAGCTCGGCGAGCGGAACGAACCGCATGGCCGCCGAGTTGATGCAGTAGCGCAGGCCGCCGGCCTCGGCGGGCCCGTCGTCGAACAGGTGCCCGAGGTGGCTGTCGCCGTGGGCGGAGCGGACCTCGGTCCGGACCATCCCGTAGGTGCGGTCGGTCTTCTCGACGATGTTGGCGGGCTCGACCGGCACGGTGAAGCTCGGCCAGCCGGAGCGGCTGTCGTACTTGTTCACGGACGCGAAGAGCGGCTCGCCCGACACGATGTCGACGTACAGGCCCTCCTCGTGGTTGTTCCAGAACTCGTTGCGGAACGCCGGCTCGGTCGCGGCCTCCTGCGTCACCGCGTACTGCTGCGGCGTCAGCTTGGAGACGGCCTCCGGGCTCTTGCGGTAGTCCTGTGTCACGTTTCCTCCTCGTGCGGCGCGCTGGCTGCGACGCCGTCAGTAGGTGGAACACCGGTCAGGCCCGGGATGGTCCCGGTGTTCCTGTGAGTTCGCCGAGTGCCGCTGCACGCGGATGGGAGCGGGGACCGCTGTTCAGTTCTTCGGGCTGCGCGTGCCGAAGTACACCGCCACCGCCACGATCAGCAGCCCAGCGGCGAACACCAGCAGGGTCACCCACCAGGGCACAGCCACCGTCAGCGCGACCGTGTCGTTGCACTCCTGCCCGCTCGGCGGAGCCGTCGCGCACGAGGCGTTGACGATGCGTTCCGGAAGGGTCGGCATCCCGTCACGGTAGCGCAGCCGGTCGGAGCAGGGAACGGATGGACGCGAGCACTGTCGGCCAGTCCTCCATGACCTGGGCGGCCGAGACGCGGAGCCGGGCGGAGCCCTGGCGCGCGAGCACCGCATCCCGAGCCCGGTCCCGTTCGAACGACTGCCGGTCGCTGTGGAACGCGAAACCGTCGATCTCGAGGAAGAGCACGCCGTCGACGCGCATGTCGACGCGGCCGACTCCGGCAACGTGCACCTGCTGTTCGACGAGGTGGCCGAGAGCGTGCAGCCGTTGTCGGACAAGCGACTCCACGCCGGACTCGGAACCCGGTCGCGCGAGCGCGGCGAGACTCGTCACCCGCGCCGGCTGTCTCTCCAGGATGCGGGGAATCGCGAGCGGCGTCGTCAGCCCCGCTGAGATGGCGGTGTCGAAGACCGCGATGGCGGTCTCCCGGTCGGCGCACCGCGCGACGGAGCGCAAGCAGTCGGCGAAGGTCACCCGCCACAGCTGCTCGTCGTGCTCGGTCGGCAGCCAATGCCGCACCGCCGCGACGGCCGGGCCGGCCCGGGCGTTGGGCGGATGCTGCAGATGCAGCCGGGTGTCGGTGCCCGACCAGAGACCGTAGGTGCGGGCCGCCGAGACGCAGGAGAGCCGCCCGCGCGCGGTGACGGCCGCCACCGCCAGCGGCGGCGCCGACGGTGCGACGTAGATGCCCTTGCGGAGGCGATGAAGCCGGCCGTCGGCGACCGCGGCGGTGAGCTCCGGAGAGGAGGCGCCGGCGGCTCGCAACTGGTGGGTGGTGGCGATTCCGCCGAGGCGCTGGAGGAGGTGTTCGTCGATCATGGGTCCAGCCTCGCGGGGGCGCGGCTGGCGCGGCGCTCGGGGAGCGAATCTGTGGAGAACCGGTCGCGGGCCGTGGCTGTGGAACGGAGGAGAAAGGTGCTCAAATCTCCGACGGAACGCTCTGCGGAGGGAGATTTGGGGCGAAATGGCCTGGATCTCCGACGATCGGTGGCAGATCTCCGACGGTAGGAGACGGCGAGGGGCACACGGCGCGGCGCCGCGCGGCGGCGCGGGCGCGGCGCGGGGGTAGACGCGGCGGAGGGGCGGACCCTAGCCTGGCGGCGTTCCCGGAGCGTCATCGAACCCGTTCACAGCACCGAACGAAAACCGAACGAAACCGAACCAAGGAGCGCCATGCCGAACCCCACCATCGTCCTCGTCCACGGAGCCTGGGCCGACGCGTCCAGCTGGAACCCCGTCATCACCGACCTGCGCGACCGCGGCTTCGAGGTGCTCGCGCCGCCGAACCTGCTGCGCGGCGCAGCGGGAGACGGCGCCTACGTCGCCTCCTTCGTCGCGCAGCGGACCCAGGGTCCCGTGGTGCTGGTCGGGCACTCGTATGGAGGCGCGGTCATCAGCGCGGCCGGGCTGAACGGCGGTGACGTGCGCGCCCTCGTCTACATCGACGCGTTCCTGCCCGACGAGGGCGAGACCGTGTTCGGGCTGCTCGGCGGGTCCGGCTCGGCGCTCGATGTTCCCGACCCGACGACGGTGCTCGACATCGTCGGCTACCCGGGCGCGCCGGAAGGGGATGCGGACGCCTACCTGAAGCCGTCGACCGTCCACCAGTTCTTCGCCCAGGATCTCTCCGAGGAGGCGCGCGACCAGATCGCGGCGGGCCAGCGGCCCATCGCGTTGGCGGCGAACACGACGCCGGCGCCGGTCCCGGCCTGGCAGAGCCGTCCCGTGTGGGCGGTCGTCGGGACGGAGGACCGGGTGATCCCGCCGGCCCTGCAGCGCCGGATGGCCGAGCGCGCCGACGCCACGATCGTGGAGACGCCGTCCAGCCACGTGTCGATGCTCTCGGCACCGGATGTGGCGACGGGCGCGATCGTCGCGGCGGTCGAATCCATCTCCTGACCGGCAGGAACGCGCGCCGGTCCAACAGGGGCCGCGCCGGCCCGAACGCCAGCGCGGACGTCAGGGCCGCGCTTCGTGACCCGGCTCGCCGTGGGTGCGCCGCTCCTCTTTCATCTCGGCCTCGAAGAGGTGGCGGCGTCCCGCGGCGAGTTCGTCGCGGGCAGCGCGCTCCAGGTCGCGGAACAGCGCGTAGTAGCCGTCGTCGAAGTCCTCGACGATCTGGAAGGTCCAGCGTCCCTCGATGACGTTGCGGCCGAGCAGTTCGCGTTCGATGCGGTCGGCGAGGTCGGTGTGCCCGGCCTCGCGCAGCTTGTCGACGGCGTCACCGAGCGTCAGGTCGGCCTTGCCGGTGAGGCGGTGGAAGCCGTAGAGCAGGCCGCGCGCGTGCTCCACCACCTCCAGCGCCTCGGACAGGGTGCCCAGCGCATCCACGGTGGCGTCGTCGAGTCCGTCGGGGCGCCGGTGCTGCTCGTCGGGCCCGTCGGCCCGGGACTCGCGGGACTCGCCGGATTCGGTCATCGGTTCTCCTTCGGTGGCGTTGTCGGTGTCGCTGTCGGTGCTGTCGCTGTTGGTGCTGTCGCTGCCGGTGTCGTCGCCGTGGGCGTCTCGCCGGGCACCGGCGACGCCGGGACCGGCTCCCCGTCCAGCTCGCGGATCACGGGGATGGCGTCCGTGAACTGCTGCGCCCGCTGCTCGCCGTCCGGCGATCCGCTGAACAGCCGGCCCTCCTCCTCGGTGCGGACGCGCGGTGGGCGCTCGTTCGGCACCGGCTCCTCGGTGAGCTCGATGCGCTGGCGCGGGAGGGAGAGCGGCGAGTAGCGCTGCATCCAGTCGATCAGGCGTTCGCGGATGAGGCAGCGCAGGTCGAAGAGGGTCGGCGCATCCTTCGCGGTGACGAGCACGCGGACGCGCACCCACCCGCCGACGGCGTCGGTGACCTGGAGGACGCCGGTGCGGTGGTCCCAGAGGTCGGTGGTCGCGAGGATGCGGTTCAGCTCGGCGCGCATCCCTCCGGTGGAGACGCGCCAGTCGAGGTCGAACTCGACGGAGCCGAGCAGCTCGCTGTGCTGGCGGGTCCAGTTCTCGAACGGCTTGGTCGTGAAGTAGGTGGACGGGAGCACGAGGCGGCGGTCGTCCCAGACGTGCACGACCACGTAGGTGAGCGTGATCTCCTCGATCGTGCCCCACTGCTCCTCGACGACGACCACGTCGTCGATGCGGATGGCGTCGGAGAACGCGAGCTGGATGCCGGCGAACAGGTTCGCGAGGCTCGACTGGGCGGCGACACCGGCGATGATGCCGACGACCCCGGCTGACGCGAGCAGGCTCGCGCCCGCCGCCTGCAGCGCCGGGAAGGTGAGCAGGATGGCGCCGAGACCGATGACGACCGCTGCGACCACGGTGAGACGGCGCAGGATGAGCACCTGCGTCCGCACGCGCCGCGCGTAGCGGTTGTCGGGCACGTCGAGCCGGTACCGGGCGAGGCCCAGGTCTTCGACGAAGATGACGAGCGCCGCGGCGAACCACACCCCCGTCGCGATGGCCAGGATCAGGAACGTGTGCCGGATGCCGTCGCGCCACGCCGACGTCGTCTCCGGCGGCAGGCTGATGGCCACGGCGATCCAGAGCACGATCACCAGCAGGAACAGCCGGAACGGGATGCGCGCCCGCCGGATCAGGACGGCCGGCCACTGCTGGTGCCGCCCGATGCCCCGCAGGATCAGAGCGAGGACGGCCGTGACGACCACCGCGAGGATGACGGCGAGCAGGCAGGCGACGGCCAGGCCGGGCCAGGTGCGCAGGGCGGACACGGGTGGGCGGGCTCCTCACGGTCGGGATTCGCGATGCAGTGTACGCGCCGCATCCCACTCCTGTCCGATCTCGCGAGCGCCACGAACCGGGACTAGCCTGTGCAGTCGGGGCAGGTCCCGACCAGCGCGTAAGGAGCGGGAATGGCAGCGACACGGACACTCTTCATCGGCGGGACGGGCGTGATCAGCTCGGCGTGCGTCGCGGAGGCGCTCGAGCAGGGTCACGAGGTCACGGTGGTGAACCGGGGCAACAGCTCCACGCGTCCGCTCCCCGACGGCGTGGAGGTGCTGCACGCCGATGTCCGGGACCCCGAGAGCGTGCACCGCGTGCTCGGCGAGCGCAGCTTCGACGTCGCCGCGGAGTTCCTCGCGTTCACGCCGGACCACGTGCGGACCGACTTCGACCTGTTCGAGGGGCGCGTCGGGCAGTTCGTGTTCATCAGCTCGGCGTCGGCGTACCAGAAGCCGCCGGCGCGGGTGCCGGTGACCGAGTCCACGCCTCTGCGCAATCCGTTCTGGCAGTACTCCCGCGACAAGATCGCGTGCGAGGACCTGCTCGTGGAGGCGTACCGCGACCGCGGCTTCCCCGTCACGATCGTGCGCCCGTCGCACACCTACGACCGCACGATGATCCCGACGAGCGGGAGCTGGACCGATCTGGAGCGGATGCGCCGCGGCGCGCCGGTCGTGGTGCACGGCGACGGCACGAGCCGCTGGACGATCACCCACAACACCGACTTCGCGGTCGGCTTCGTCGGGCTGCTCGGGCTGCCGGAGGCCGTCGGCGACACGTTTCACATCACGGGCGACGAGGCTCCGACGTGGGACCAGATCTACTGCGATCTCGCGGAGGCGCTCGGCGTCGAGGCCGAACTGGTGCACGTGGCGAGCGAGTCCATCGCGCGGGTGATCCCGGATGTCGGCCCCGGGCTGCTGGGCGACAAGGCGCACTCCATGCACTTCGACAACAGCAAGGTGAAGGCGCTCGTGCCGGGCTTCCGGGCCAGGGTGCCGTTCGCGCGCGGGGCCGGCGAGATCGTGGAGTGGTACCTCGAGGACGCCGACCGCCAGCGCGTCGACCCGGACCTGGATGCGGCGTTCGACCGCCTGGTGGAGCACGCCCGCGCGCTCGGCTGACCGACCGCGCAGGCGCTCATCACTTCGTGTAGCCGCTCCCCGAGGTGGAGGACGGTGACGACGAGGACGACGTGATCTTCGTGCCGTCCGGCGCGACCGCCCACCAGATGCCGCCGAGGCCCTGGCCGGTCACGTCTCCCGCGGAGGAGTCGCCGGCGAAGGTGTACAGCGGCCAGCCGTCGAGCGTCACCTGCTTCTTGCCGTCGACGCCGGTGATGGTGCCCACCGTGCCGGTGACCCCGGACACCGTCGGGTGGTCGCTGCTGGTCTCGATGGCGGGCCATTGCGCCGCGCAGGCGCCGGTGCAGACGCTCTTGCCCGAGTTCGCGGTGTCCTTGTCGAAGACGTAGGCGGTGAGGCCGGCCCCGTCGACGACCACGGTGCCGAGCGTCGTCGTGCCGGTCTTGAGGGCGCTCGACCCGGCGGCCGTCCCGGAGCCGCTTGAGCTGGATGAGGACGACGATCCCGAACCGCTGGGCGGCGCGTAGACCCCTCCCCCCGGGGACGAGCAGGCGGCGAGCGCGAGGAGGACGGCGGCCGCTCCGGCGGCCAGGGCGGCGATGCGCGAGGGTGAAACGGTGCTTCTCATGATGGATGTTCCCTTCCACCTGGTGCACGCTGCCCGCGGTGCCGGAGGTTCACCGTCTGAGAAAAAAGTCAGGCGGTCCGAGAAACAAGAGCTTTACTATAAAGAAACTTTCCTGATACATTCACCCGAGAACATCGTTCCAACGAAGGGATGAGGATGGCCGGACCGGTTCGGGGCACCCCCGGGTGGCTGCGCGAGACCAACGACCGCACCGCGCTGTCGCTGCTGCTCGAGCACGGCGTCCTCACCCGCACGCGCATCGGCGAGCTCTCCGGGCTCTCGAAGCCCACCGCCGCCCAGATGGTGGCGCGGCTGGAGACCGCCGGCCTCATCCACGTCGTCGGGGAGGTCTCCGGCGGGCGCGGCCCGAACGCGGCCAGTTACGCGGTGCGCACCGACCGGATGCTCGGCGTCGCCGTCGACATCGACGCGGAGGCCATCCGCTCGACCGTCGTCGACGCCGCGGGCGCGGAGCGGCCGATCGCCGTCACCCCGCTCGCCGCGCGAACCCCGGAGGACGACATCCGGACGGCGATCGACGCTGCCTGCGAGGCGTCGGGAGCGGACGCCCAGCGCGTCGGCGCCGTCTGCATCGGCGTACAGGGCGCGCTGGACCCCCGCACGGACGAGCTGACCTACATCGAGACACTCCCCGGATGGCCCAAGCAGGGCATCCGCCGGCGCCTCGCGGACGCGCTGGGCATCGCCGTCCACATCGACAACGACGTGAACCTGGCCGCCCTGGCCGAGCGGACCGACGGCGCGGGCCGGGACACCGGCGGATTCGCGCTGCTCTGGATGGACGAAGGCCTCGGCCTCTCCGTCGACCAGGGCGGCAGCATCCACCGCGGCGCTTCGGGCGGGGCCGGTGAGATCGGCTACCTGCCCATCCCCCGCTCCGCGGCCGACCTCGACCCGGAGGCGCGCGACCTGCAGGACCTCATCGGAGGCCCGGCGGTGGCACGGCTCGCGGCCGGCCACGGCCTGACCGCGCGGTTCGAGGGCGACGACCCGGCGCGCGAGCGCTTCCTGGGCGAGCTGGCGCGTCGCGTCGCCGTCGGCGTCGTGCCGGTGCTCGCCCTCCTCGACCCCGAGCTCGTGGTGCTCGGCGGCGCGACCGGCCTCGCCGGCGGACCGCGCCTCGCCGAGCTCGTCACCGCCGAGCTCCGCCCCTCCTGGGGCGACCGCAGCGTCGTCGCCACCGGCGTCGCCGCCCACCCCGTGCTCCGCGGAGCCCGGGAGCACCTCGTCGGCGATGTGCGCGACGCCCTGTTCGCCGAAGTGTCGCGGATCGCACCGTAGCGTCCCGCGTCCTGCCCTGCACCATCCACCCGCACCACCAACAGTGAGGGAGCCACACCCGTGAAACACCGTCATCTCGTCGCAGCGGCCGCGATCACCGCAGCCGCCGCGCTCGCCCTCTCCGGATGCTCCGGAGGGTCGGGCGGCGCGAACTTCAGCGACACCGCCCCGAAGGACCTGAGCGGCACCGTCTCGTTCTGGCACTTCTTCTCCGACCGCGAGGCGAAGGTCATCCAGTCGGTCGTCGACGACTTCGAGAAGAAATACCCGAAGATCAAGGTCGACGTGCACTCCGGCCAGGACGACGAGAAGCTGCAGAAGGCCATCGCCACGGGCAGCAAGGTCGACGTCGGCCTCTCGTACTCGACCGACATCGTCGGCAACTTCTGCTCGAACGGCGCGTTCCGCAGCCTCAACAAGGTGATCGAGCGCGACCACGTCGATATGGACCAGTTCTCGCCGACGGTGAAGTCGTACACCGAGTACAAGGGCACCCGCTGCGCGATGCCCATGCTCGCCGACGTGTACGGCCTGTACTACAACACCGACCTGCTGAAGGCCGCCGGGTACACCGCGCCGCCGAAGACGCTCGGCGAGCTGGAGTCGATGGCCGAGAAGCTGACCACCTTCAAGCCGGACGGCTCCATCAAGACGCTCGGCTTCAACCCGACCATGGGCTGGTACGAGAACTCGGCCGCCCACTACGGGCCGGCGGCGGGCGCCGAGTGGCTGAAGTCCGACGGCACCAGCGCGATCGGCTCCAGCGACGGCTGGAAGGAGCTGATCACCTGGCAGAAGGCGTTCGTCGACAAGATCGGCTGGGACAAGCTCAACACCTTCACCTCCGGGCTCGGTCAGGAGTTCTCGGCCGACAACGCGTTCCAGACCGGTCAGGTGGCGATGAACCTCGACGGCGAGTACCGCACGGCGTTCATCGACGACCAGGCGAAGGACCTGCACTACGGCACCGCGCCGTTCCCGACGGCCGACGGACACACCGACCTCTACGGCGGCGGCTACATCACGGGCAACATCATCGGCATCTCCAAGGGCTCCAAGGAGCCGGAGCTGGCCTGGACGCTGCTCAAGTACCTGACGACCGACACCGGGGCCGTGGTGAAGCTCGCGAACGGTCTGAAGAACGTGCCGACGACGTCCGACGCGCTGAACTCGCCGGACCTGCAGGTGTCGGAGCAGTACAAGACGTTCCTCGACATCGCGTCGGACAAGAACGTGCAGACCACGCCCGCCAGCCCGCTCGGCGCCGGCTACCAGCAGTCGTTCGAGGACTGGTGGAACAAGTACCAGAGCCAGGGCGGCGACCTCGACGCCGGGCTCGCGGCGGTCGACAAGCAGATCGACGACGCGCTCGCCCTGAGCACGGGACCGTGAGCCTCACACGATGACCGCCACCATCGACCGTGCGGGGCGGGTCGCCGCCCGCCCCGCACGACGATCCTCCGCACGGCGCCGCCGGAACCTGGTGACGCTGGCGCTCCTGGCGCCGGCGCTGCTCGGTCTGCTGATCTTCTTCGTCTATCCGCTGATCGCGTCGATCTACTACTCCTTCACGCGCTTCGATCTGATCTCCGCACCCCAGTGGATCGGCCTGCGGAACTACGAGTACCTGTTCACCCAGGACCCGAACGTGTGGCTCGCGACGCTGAACACGCTGTGGTTCGTCGTGATCTGGGTGCCGGTGAAGACGGCGTTCGCACTGCTGATCGCGGGCCTCCTGGCGCGGGCGCGCCGCGCATCCGGGATCTGGCGGACCGTGTTCTACCTGCCCGCCCTCGTGCCGCCGGTGGCGAGCGTGGTGGCCTTCGTGTTCCTGTTCAACCCGGGCACCGGCCCGGTGAACCTGGTGCTGTCCTGGTTCGGCATCCAGGGACCGCTGTGGTTCAACGACCCCGCCTGGTCGAAGCCGTCACTGGTGCTGCTCGGCATCTGGGTGATGGGCGACATCATGATCATCTTCCTGGCCGCGCTGCTGGATGTGCCGCGCGAGCAGTACGAGGCCGCCTCCCTCGACGGGGCGAACGGCCTGCAGAAGGTGCGCTACGTGACGATGCCGTCGATCTCGCCGGTGCTGCTGTTCGCGGCGGTCACGGGGGTGATCGCGGCCATCCAGTACTTCACGGAGGCGGCGGTCGCATCCTCCGTGGCGTCGGGCAAGGCCGTGGTCGGCCAGGGCATCTCGGCCAACCTCGGCTACCCCGGGGGCTCGCTGCTCACCTACACGCAGTGGCTGTACGTCCGCGGCTTCGGCACGTACCAGCTCGGCTACGCCTCGGCGCTCGCGGTGCTGCTGTTCGTGGTCGCCGCCGTCATCCTCGTCCTGCTGCTGCGCCGCTTCAAGGCGTTCACCCCGGAAGGCGCCCAATGACCTCCGCAACCCTCTCCCCCGGCACGACCGCGGCCAGCGCGCCGCCGCCGTCCCGCCGCATCCCGACGCCGCGCTCGTCGCGCGCCCGCCGCATCCTGGCGTGGATCGCCGAGCACGTGGCTCTCGTCGTGCTCGCGGTGCTGTTCATCGCTCCGGTCGTGTTCGTGTTCCTGACGTCGGTGATGTCGAGCGAGCAGACGCTGACGGCGTCGCTCTGGCCGCAGCCGTTCCACTGGGACAACTACGTGAAGGTGTTCACGACCGTGCCGCTCGCGCAGTGGTTCGCGAACTCGGCGATGTACGCGGTGCTCGCGACCGTGTTCATGCTGGTGTCGAGCGTCCCGGCCGCCTACGCGCTGGCGAAGATCCGCTTCCGCGGGTCGGGTGTGCTGTTCACCGTGATCATCATCGCGATGCTGCTGCCCCCGCAGGTGACGGCGATCCCGATCTACGTGCTGTGGTCGCAGCTCGGGCTGACGGGCACGCTGTGGCCGCTCATCCTGCCGAACCTGCTGGGCGACGCGTTCTCGATCTTCCTGCTGCGGCAGTTCTTCCTGACGATCCCGAGCGAGTACCCGGATGCGGCGCGCATCGACGGGAACGGCGAGTTCGGCGTGCTCTGGCGGGTGGTGCTGCCGATGGCGAAGCCGGGCATCGCGGCGACCGCCATCTTCATGTTCTTCGCCTCCTGGAACGACTACTACGGTCCGCTGCTGTACACCTCGGAGAATCCGGCCTCGTGGCCCGTCGCGTACGGGCTGGCGTCGTTCCGCGGCGTGCACGGCACCGACTGGGGGCTCACCATGGCGATGACGATGCTGGTCACCGTGCCCGTCGTCCTCATCTTCTTCTTCGCCCAACGCGTCTTCGTGGAGGGCATCACACTCACCGGCGTGAAGGGATAACTCGTGAAACTGACGGTCGTCGGAGGCGGCTCCACCTACACCCCCGAGCTCATCGACGGGTTCGCCCGGCTGCGGGCCGTGCTCCCGATCGAGGAGTTTTGGCTCGTCGACCCCGACCCCGAGCGGCTGCGCCTGGTCGGCGGCATGAGCCAGCGGATGTTCCGCGCCGCCGGGCATCCCGGACGCATCGTTCCGACCCCGGACCTGGTGGCCGGGGTGGCGGATGCGGACGTGGTGCTGCTTCAGCTGCGCGTCGGCGGCCAGGCCGCACGGCACGGGGACGAGACCTGGCCGCACGAGTGCGGCTGCATCGGCCAGGAGACGACGGGCCCCGGCGGGTTCGCGAAGGCGCTGCGGACCGTCCCGGTCGTGCTGCGCGTGGCCGAGGAGGTGCGCAGGCACGCCAAGCCCGACGCCTGGATCGTCGACTTCACCAACCCCGTGGGCATCGTCACCCGAGCGCTGCTGCAGGAGGGCCACCGCGCGGTCGGGCTGTGCAACGTGGCCATCGGCTTCCAGCGCCGGTTCGCCGGGATGCTGGGGCTGGAGCCCGCGCAGGTCGAGCTCGGCCACGTCGGGCTCAACCACCTGACCTGGGAGCGCTCGGTGCTCGTGCGCGACGGCGACGGCACGCGCGATGTCCTGCCCGAGCTGCTGGGCGAGCGTCTGGAGCAGCTGGCCGGCGAGGTCGAGCTGCCCGCCTCCCTGCTCCGGCTGCTCGGCGACGTGCCCAGCTACTACCTGCGCTACTACTACGCGCACGACGAGGTGCTGCGCGAGCAGCGGGATGCGCCGACGCGCGCGGAGGCCGTGCAGCGCGTCGAGCGCGAGCTGCTGGAGCTGTACGGCGACCCGGCGGTCGACACCAAGCCGGAGCAGCTGGCGCAGCGCGGCGGCGCCTTCTATTCGGAGGCGGCCGTCGACCTGATCGCGTCGCTCACCGGCGACCGGGGCGACGTGCAGGTCGTGAACCTGCGCAACGACGGCACGCTGCCGTTCCTCCCCGACGACCACGTCATCGAAGTCCCGGCCACGGTCGACGCCCGGGGCGTGACGGCGCGGCCCGTCGACCCGCTGCCGGCCGACCACGCCGCCCTGGTGGCGCACGTCGCCGGCTACGAGCGCCTCGCTCTCGACGCGGCCGTGCACGGCGGCCGCGACCGCGTGCGGCGCGCGATGCTCGCGCATCCACTCGTCGGGCAGTACGACCGGGCGGAGCGGCTCACCGACCTGCTGATCGCGCACAACCGGGAGCACCTGGCATGGGCGCAGTGAGCGGTCGCTCCGAGGAGGCGCCGCTGGTCGTCGCGGTCGACGGCGGCGGTTCGAAGACGGATGCGGTCGCGCTCGAGCTCGACGGCACCGTCGTCGCCGAGGCGCGGGCGGGTACATCGAGCCCGCACGCGATCGGGATGGACGCGGCGGCGGACCTCGTCTCCGGCCTGATCGGCAGCCTGCTCGAAAGGACCGGCCCGCGACCCTTGGCCGCCGTCAACCTGTACCTCTCCGGGCTCGACCTCCCGGCCGAGCTCGCGGAGTTCCGCGCCGCGATCGCGCACACGCCATGGGCGGGCGCGACGGTCGAGAACGACCTCTTCGCCCTGCTGCGCGCGGGCACGGGCGAACCCGACGCCGTGGCCGTCGTCTGCGGGACCGGCATCAACTGCATCGGCGTCCGTTCCGACGGCCGGGTGGTGCGCTATCCGTCGCTCGGCACCATCTCCGGCGACTGGGGCGGCGGCTGGCACCTCGGCGAGCGCGCCCTCTGGTACGCGGCGCGGGCGGTGGACGGCCGCGGCGGCCCGACGGCACTCGCCGAGGCCGTACCGGCCGCTCTCGGGCTCGGCAGCGTGCAGGAGGTGATCGAGGCGCTCCACTTCGGCCGCCTTCCGAGCAGCGGGCTGGCGCGGCTGGCCCCCACCGTGTTCGCCTGCGCCCGCGACGGCGACGCCGTCGCCCTCGGCCTCGTCGACGAGCAGGCGGAGGAGATCGCCACGATGGCGATCACCACGCTGCGCCGTCTCGACCTGCTCGACCGGCCGGTGCCGGTGGTGCTCGGCGGCGGGGTCATCGGCGGGCGGGACGAGCGGCTGCTCGGCACGATCGAGCGGCTGCTCGCCGAGGGCGCCCCGGCGGCGCGGATGGAGCTGGTCACGGCCGCGCCCATCCTCGGCGCCGCGCTGCTCGCCCTCGAATCGGCGGGCGCGGACCCGTCGGCGGTGGACGCGGCGCGCAGCGCGCTGGAGGGGCGGCCCGCCGCCGTCGTGCCGGTCCCCGGCGCCTGACGGCGGCCCGGGCGGCAACGAGGGGGCGCAACACGCCGTCATGCGCGGCGGATAACGGCGTGTTGCGACCCCTCGATGGACGCGGGCGGTGCGGGCGGACCGGCCGTGGTGGTTCAATAGCCGCACGCAGTACGACCACCTCACCGAACGCGCGCGCATGGTCGAGCAGCAGCTCGCCGCCCGCGGGATCGAGGACCAGCGCGTCCTCGACGCGATGAGACGCGTGCCGCGGCACCTCTTCGTCGAGCCCGCCGCGGCGCCGTACGCCTACGAGGACCACCCGATGCCGATCGGCGAGGGACAGACGATCTCGCAGCCGTACATCGTCGCCCTGATGCTGCAGGCCGCCCGGATCAGGCCGGAGGACGCCGTGCTCGACGTCGGGACGGGCTCCGGGTACGCCGCGGCGGTCGCCGCCGAGCTGGCCCATCGTGTGGTCAGCATCGAGCGGCATCCCGGACTCGCGGTGGAGGCGGCGGCGACGCTGGAGGCGCTCGGCTACCGGGTCGAGGTCGTCACCGGCGACGGGACGCTGGGCTGGCCCGCCAGCGCGCCGTACGACGCGATCGTCGCGGCGGCCACCGGCCCGTCGGTGCCGCCCGCATGGCCGGCGCAGCTGCGACCCGGCGGACGCATCGTCATGCCGGTCGGGCGGCCGGGGCGCGCCCAGCACCTCGCCGCGTACACGCTGCGGAAGGACGGGGAGCTGCACGAGACCAACCTCGGGGCCGTCGCGTTCGTGCCGCTGATCGGCGACCAGGGGTGGCCCGCGTCCGGCTGACGACGCGACGCAGCGAGGCAGTGCGAGGCGACGCCACGCGAGGCGCGGCCGGGCCGACGAGGCGCGGCCGGGCCGACGGGGTCAGGCCGCGACGGGCACGCGCTGGCTCAGGCCGCCCAGCAGGCTCCGGAGCTGCCCGCACGGCGCGGCGACGTCCTCCGGGTGCCACTGCACGGCCAGCACCGGCGCATCCCGGTGCTCCACCGCCTCCACGTGGCCGTCGTGCGACCGTGCCGACACGACGAGTCCCGCGCCGAGCAGGTCGACCGCCTGGTGGTGGGCGCTGCGCACCTCGATCGGCTGCTCGCCGAGCAGCCCGGCGATGCGGGTGCCGGGCTCGGCGTGGGCGGTGTGGGTCGTGAGCACCTGCGGGATGGGCACGCCGCGGTTCACGTGACCGCACTCCTCGCCGAGGTCCTGCACGAGCGTCCCGCCCAGCGCGACGTTCACGATCTGCAGGCCGCGGCAGATCCCGAGCAGCGGCGTGCGCCGCACGAGGGCGGCGTGCACCAGCGCGATCTGGGCGGCGTCCGCCGCGGGCAGGTGCCGCGACTCGTTCGGGTAGCCGGTGGGTCCGCCGTAGAAGTCGGGGTGGATGTCCTCCCCGCCGACGATGACGACGGCGTCCGCACGGGCGGTGTCGGCGAGCAGCGCGTCGGCGCCATGGTCGGCCGCCAGCCGGGTGACCGCCCAGCCCTGCGCCTCCGCCTCGGCGATGACGTTGCCGACCAGCAGCTGGACGTAGTCGTGGTACGCGGGGTCGTGTGAGCGGTCGCGCGTCGCCTCGACGACGGCGAGGGCGGGTGCGTCGGACATGCGCGACTCCTCTCGACCGGGTTCCTCCATCCCAGCAGCCCGCCGGGCTGAGCGCACGGGTGCCCGTAACAGGCGGAAACAGTGACAGCGTCCGGGAGCCCGCATAGACTCGGCGGAGTATCAGCCGGACCCGAGAGAGTGGGTGGATGCGCGTGCGACGTCTGCTGACCCGGTCCCTCCTTGTGCTGGGTCTCGTCGCCGCTCCGCTCGCGGGCGCGGCCTCCCCCGCGCTGGCGGCCGAACCGGTGGACCTCGGGCCGAGCCACGTCGTCGATCAGTCGAACGTGCTCAGCGGATCCGAGGAGCAGCGCGTCGCGGACGCCGCGCAGAAGCTGTACGACGACCACCGCATCGACCTCTACGTCGTCTACGTGCCCGAGTTCACCGATCCGACCGAGGCCGCCGATTGGGCGAACGAGACCGCGGCGAAGAACGGACTCGGCCAGCGGGACTACCTGCTCGCGGTGGCGACCGACGGCCGCACCTACTACCTGTCGGGCGACGACGCCGGCCCGGTGAGCGCGGACCAGCTCGACCGCATCGAGCAGGAGGACATCGAGCCGAAGCTGCACGCGAACGACTGGGCGGGCGCGGGTGTCGCCGCGGCCACCGGGCTGGGCGACGCCGTCGGAGGAGGCGGAAGCGGCGGTGGTGGCGGCGGCGGCGCCATCTTCTTCTGGGTGTTCCTGATCGGCATCGTCATCGTCGGCGTCGTGATCTTCGTGCTGGTGCGCTCGCGCGGTTCGCGCAAGAAGCAGGCCGCCGCAGGTCCGACCACGCCGCAGAGCGAGCTGCAGAGCATCCCGCTGGACGAGCTCGAACGCCGAGCCGGGTCCGCGCTGGTGCAGACGGACGACGCGATCCGCACGAGCGAGGACGAGCTCGGCTTCGCCACCGCGCAGTACGGGGCGGATGCGGTGGTGCCGTTCCAGGCCGCGCTCGACGGCGCGAAGGCGCAGCTGCGCGAAGCCTTCACCCTCAAGCAGCGGCTGGACGACGCGGAACCCGACACGGACGAGCAGCGGCGCGAGTGGAACATCCACATCGTGCAGCTGTGCACCGCCGCCAACCAGGCGCTCGACGCGCAGGCCGACGCGTTCGACGAGCTGCGGGCGCTCGAGAAGCGCATCCCGCAGGCGACCTCCGAGATCCAGACGCAGGCGGCCGCTCTGCGGCAGCGCCTCGCGACCACCCGGGCGACGCTCGACGGTCTCGCCCAGCGCTACACCGAGGCGTCGCTCGCGACGGTGCACGACAACGTCGAGCAGGCGGAGCAGCGCCTCGACTTCACCGACACGGCGCTCGCCGGCGCTGCGCAGAAGGCGACGGCCGGCGACGCAGGAGCCGCGGCGGTCGGCGTGAGAGCGGCCGAGGAGTCGGCGGACCAGGCCGGCCTGCTGCTCGACGCGGTCGACCGGCTCGGCGCGGACCTCGCGGCGGCGCAGCAGTCCCTCGACGGCACGCTCTCCGAGCTGACCAGCGACCTGGCCGAGGCACGCGCGCTGGCGGCGTCGAGCGACCCGGGCGGGACGATCGCCGCGGCGGTCGCCGGCACCGAGGCGACCGTGGACGACGTGAAGGCCAAGCTTGCGGCCGGGCGGGTGAACCCGCTCGAGCTCGCCCAGCGCCTCGACGGCGCCAACCGCTCCATCGACGCGGTACTCCAGGGCGTGCGAGATGCGCGTGCCCAGGCGCAGCGCGCCCAGTCGGCACTGCAGCAGACCCTGCTCACCGCCAAGGCCCGCGTCTCCGCGTGCGAGGACTTCATCACGGCACGCCGCGGCGCGGTGGGCCCCGATGCGCGCACCCGCCTCGCGGAAGCCGGGCGCCTGGTCGTGCAGGCCGAGCAGACGGCGGCCACCGATGCCGTGTCCGCCCTGGCGCTCGCGCAACGCGCCGCGCAGCTCGCGGACGAGGCGACTCAGCTCGCGCAGCAGGACGTCGGCGGGTTCCCGACCGGCGGCGGCATGCCCGGCGGCCTCGGCGACGTCTTCGGCGGCGGCACTTCGCGGGGCGGAGGCGGCGGCGCCATGGGCGCGATCCTCGGCGGCATCCTCATCGACTCGGTGCTGCGCGGCGGGATGGGCGGCGGAGGCGGCGGCTGGGGCGGCGGAGGCGGCTTCGGCGGCGGAGGCGGCGGCTTCAGCGCCGGCAGCTTCGGCGGCGGCGGCACGCGCAGCCGGCGCGGCGGCGGACGGTTCTGACCACCGGAAGACACGGAACGAGCGCCCATCGGGGGCGGGAGCGAAAGGAAGAGCACATGGCGAAACAGTCCATCTTCGGGCGGATCTCGCAGTTGATGCGGGCGAACATCAACGCCCTCCTCGACCAGGCGGAGGACCCGGAGAAGATGCTGGACCAGATGGTCCGCGACTTCACGAACAGCATCGCCGACGCCGAGAGCGCCATCGCCGAGACCATCGGCAACCTGCGGCTGCTCGAGGACGACCACCGCGAAGACGTGGAGGCGGCGAGCGAGTGGGGCGACAAGGCGCTGGCCGCCAGCCGTCAGGCCGACCAGTACCGGGCATCCGGGGATGCCGCCAACGCCGACAAGTTCGACAACCTGGCCAAGGTCGCGCTGCAGCGGCAGATCTCCGCCGAGAACGAGGCGAAGGCGGCGGAGCCGCAGATCGCCGCCCAGACCGAGGTGGTCGAGAAGCTCAAGACCGGCCTGAACGGTATGAAGGAGAAGCTCGAGCAGCTGAAGAGCAAGCGCGCCGAGCTGATCGCGCGGGCCAAGAGCGCCCAGGCGCAGGCCCAGGTGATCGATGCGGTCAAGAGCGTCGACATCATGGACCCGACCAGCGAGGTCTCCCGCTTCGAGGAGAAGATCCGCCGCGAGGAGGCCAAGGTCCGCGGGGCCCAGGAGCTCGCGGCGTCCAGCCTCGACTCGCAGTTCGAGCAGCTCGACGACCTCGGCGAGATGACCGAGGTGGAGGCACGGCTCGCCGCCCTCAAGTCCGGTGGCGCGCAGGCGGCCGTGACGTCGGGTCCCCAGGGGTGAGCGGGGCCTCGTTCCTAGTCGTGCCGCAGTGGCAGGGCTCCGGGTCGTCGCGCGCCATGCGCCTCATCGACGGGGCCGACGCCATCCGCGGCGACCTCCCGACCGCGCGCACTCACCAGGTGCCGGTGCCCGCTGCGGCGGGCGAGTCGCTGGGGACGGGCGTGAACCGGTTCTCCTCCCTCGCCGTCGTCCGTGAGGCGACGCAGGCGGAGCTCGGGCTGCTGGAGGCGCCGGTCGTGACGATCGGGGGCGACTGCGGCGCCGAGCTCGCCGCGGTGCAGCACGCGCTGGCCGCGCATCCACCCGGCGACGTCGCCGTCGTGTGGTTCGACGCGCACGGGGACCTGAACGACGTCGAGTCCTCCCCCTCCGGCGCGTTCTGCGGGATGGTGCTGCGGGCGATCCTCGGCGACGGTCCGGAGGGGCTGGCCTCCACCGGCGCGGACCGGCTGGATCCGGCCCAGCTGGTGCTGGCGGGCACGCGAGCGCTCGACGACGGCGAGTCCGCCTACGTGGACGAGCACGGCATCCGGGTCGTCGCCTCGGGCGAGCTCGACGATCCGGAGACGATCGTGAACGCGGTCGCGGCCACCGGCGCGAGCGCGGTGTACCTCCACATCGACCTCGACGTGCTCGACCCCTCCGCGATCGAGGGCATCGGTTCGCCGGAGCCGTTCGGGGTGCAGCCGGAACGGCTCACCGAGACGATCCGCGCGCTGCGGCGGCGGTTCGAGCTCGCGGGCGCGGGGCTCATGGAGTTCGCGCCGGAGACGCCGGACGCCGCCGGGCACGACCTGCCGGTGATCCTGCGCATCCTGGGTGCCCTCACCGGGCCGACCGGCGCGCCGGGCGGGGCGGACGGTGACCGCTAGCGTGGGAGACATGAGCGAGCCCAAGATCCTGACCGAGCGGCGCGGCCACATCCTGCTGATCGGCCTGAACCGCCCCGACAAGCGCAACGCCGCCGACTTCGAGCTGCTCAGCCGGCTGGCGGACGCCTACGGCGAGCTGGAGCGCGACCCGGAGCTGCGCGTCGGACTCGTGCACGCGGTCGGAGACCACTTCACGGCCGGTCTCGACCTCGCCGACCTGGGGCCACGCATCGGCCGCGACGGGCTCTCGTTCGTCGGTCCGGACGGCGTCGACCCGTGGCAGGTCTCCGGCCGCCAGCTGACCAAGCCCGTGGTCATCGCCGTGCAGGGCACCTGTCTGACACTCGGGATCGAGCTGATCCTCGCCTCGGACATCGCAGTGGCTGCACGCGGCACGCGGTTCGGCCAGATCGAGGTGACCCGCGGCATCCTGCCGTTCGGCGGCGCGACCCTCCGCTTCCCGCGGGCGGTCGGCTGGGGCGATGCGATGCGCTACATCCTCACCGGCGACCTGTTCGACGCCGAGGAGGCGCACCGGATCGGGCTGGTTCAGGAGGTCGTGGACGACGGCGCCCAGTTCGACCGCGCCCTCGAGCTGGCCGAGCGGATCGCCGCGCAGGCGCCCCTCGCCGTGCAGGCCGCGCTCGCCAACGCGAAGCGGGCGGTGCGCGACGGCGACGCCGCAGCGGAAGCGGAGCTGCAGCCGACCCTGGTGCGGCTCGTCGCCAGCGAGGACGCCCGCGTCGGGATGGAGGCGTTCCTCACGCGCACGGAGGCCCGGTTCGTGGGCCGCTGAATCCATCCGTTCCACCCGGCACGACGAACAGACAGAGAGCGGACGGCGCCGCGGCGTCCCGCAGAGCAGGAGAGAGCATGAGCGAGATCAGGGACTACGACGTCATCGTGATGGGCGCGGGCGCCATCGGCGAGAACGTCGCCGACCGGGCCGTGCAGGGCGGGATGCGCACCGTCATCGTCGAATCCGAGCTGGTCGGCGGCGAATGCTCCTACTGGGCGTGCATGCCGTCGAAGACGCTGCTGCGCAGCGGCGCCCTGCTGCGCGCGACGCAGAAGGTCGGCGGAGCCCGCGAGGCCGTCACCGGCCCGCTCGACGTCGCCGCCGTGCTCAAGCGGCGCGACGACATGACCAGCAACTGGAAGGACGACGGCCAGGTCGAGTGGCTGAACGGCGCCAGCATCGACCTCGTGCGCGGTTGGGGTGTCATCACCGCGCCGAAGGAGGTGACGGTCACCGCCGAGGACGGCACGGTCACCGTGCTCCGGGCGAAGCACGCGGTCGCCGTGTCGACCGGCTCCGCCGCCCTGATGCCCGACATCCCGGGCCTCCGCGAGAGCGAGCCGTGGTCGAGCCGCGAGGCGACGAGCGCACAGCGCGTGCCGGTGTCGCTCGCCATCCTCGGCGGCGGGGTCGTCGCCACCGAGATGGCGACGGCGTACGCCGGCTTCGGCACCGAGGTGCACCTGATCGCGCGCGGTTCGCTGCTCGGCGGCGACGAGCCGTTCGCGGGCGAGCTGGTGGCCGCCTCCCTCAAGAAACTCGGTGTCGTGCTGCACCTGGACCAGGCGACCGAGCGCGTCGAGCGGACGGACGACGACGGATTCCGCCTACAGCTCGACGACGGGACGGTCGTGGAGACCGACGAGTTCCTCGTCGCGACCGGTCGCGTGCCCCGCACCTTCGGCATCGGCCTCGACGCCTTCGGCCTGGAGGACGGCGCCTGGCTGAACGTGGACGACAGCATGCGCGTGCTCGGCGCCGACGGCGAACCGGTCGACGGCGGCTGGCTGTACGGCGTCGGCGACGTCAACCACCGGGCCCTGCTCACGCACCAGGGCAAGTACCAAGCCCGGGCCGCCGGCGACGCGATCGCCGCCCGCGCGCACGGGCGCGAGGTGTCGCTGGAGCCGTGGGGCGCCTTCGTCGCGACCGCGGACCACGAGGCGGTGCCGCAGGTGACGTTCACCGACCCGGAGGTCGCGTCCGTGGGGCTGACCGCCGAGCGCGCCGAGAAGGCCGGGTACCGCATCCGGGTCGTCGACTACCCGATCGGGAGCGTGTCGGGCGCGCACGTCGTCGCGGACGGCTACGAGGGCACGGCGCGCATGGTGGTGGACGAGGACCGGAAGGTCGTCCTCGGCGTCACGTTCGTCGGTCAGGACGTCGGCGAGCTGCTGCACTCGGCGACGATCGCGGTCGTCGGCGAGGTGCCGCTCGACCGGCTGTGGCACGCGGTGCCGTCGTACCCCACCATCAGCGAGGTCTGGCTGCGCCTGCTCGAGACGTACGGCCGGCCCGAGAAGTGACCGCCTTCGACCGCACGCCGCTCGGCATCCTGCTGCTCGACTCCCCGGTGAGCCGCGCGGGCTACCTGTACGCCACGGCCGTAGGCCTCGCCTGGGGCTTCCTGTGGAGCACCGGCCGGGTGGAGCGACGGGCCGGGCTGACCGTCTTCCGCGGCATGCCCCGGCGCACCTTCGGGCGCGGCGGCTCGTGCGTCGGCGGCGTCTACCTCACCGACCACAACGTGACGGACGACGTGCTGGAGCACGAGGCCGTCCACAAGCGGCAGTGGCAGCGCTACGGGATGCTGTTCCCGCTGCTCTACTTCGTGGCGGGGCGCGACCCGCTGCACAACCGGTTCGAGATCGAGGCAGGCCTCGAGAAGGGCGGCTACCGATGACGCGGACCGTCGTGATCACGGGCGCGAGCTCCGGCATCGGCGAGGTCGCCGCGGAGCAGCTGTCGGCGGGCGGCGACGAGGTCGCTGTCGTCGGCCGCAACCCGGAGCGGACCCGCGCCGTCGCGGAGCGGATCGGGGCGACGCCCTTCCTCGCCGACTTCGAACGGCTCGACGACGTGCGGGCGCTGGCCGCCGCGCTCCTCGACCGCTACGACACGATCGACGTGCTCGCCAACAACGCGGGCGGGCTGTACCACGACCGCGAGCTGACGGCGGACGGGCACGAGCGCACCATCCAGGCCAACCATCTCGCGCCGTTCCTGCTCACCGCGCTGCTGCGTCCCCGGCTGGTGGAGACGGCGGCGGCCGGGCGCGACGTCCGCGTCGTGTCGACCGCCAGCCTCGCGAACCGCTTCGGCAACCTCCGGGTCGACGACCTCGACTGGGAGCGCCGGCCGTGGCAGGGCGGCTGGCGCGCCTACGGCACGGCCAAGCTGGCGACCATCCTGTTCGCCTCCGAGCTCGCGGAGCGGCTCACCGGCACCGGCGTCACGGCGTACTCGTTCCATCCCGGCACGATCGCCACGAACTTCGGCAACTCGTCGCCGCTGATCCGGTTCGGCCACCTGGTCACGCGCAGCAGCTTCGGCATCCCGGTGCAGGCGGGCGCGGCGCCGCTGCTGCTGCTCGCCGGCCCCGCGCCGGTGGGCGCGCCCAGCGGGACGTACTTCGACCGGCTCAACGCCAACGGGCGCACCAACCCGCAGGCGGGCAACGCGCAACTCGGCCGCGACCTCTGGGCGGTGACGGAGACGCTCGTGGGGCTCGACGTGCCCGCCTGATTGCCGGCCGGCCGACGGCGATCGAGGGGTCGCGCGCGTCAGCGCAGGGCGGGGGCCACGACGGCGTCGTGCGCCATGCCGACCGTCTCGACGAGGTGGTCGCGCACCTCCGTCACCAGGGCGTAGCCGCCGGTGACGATGGCGCGGGTCTCGCCCGGGCCGTCGCACAGCATCTCGGCGCACCAGGCGCGGACGGCACGGGATGCGGCCTCACCGCGGGCGCAGCGCTCCCCGGTCCCGGGGCGACCGCTGCGGTCGGACCGCGTCAGCCAGGTGACCGTCATCCGCATCGGAGTCGCCAGCGGCGCGACCTGGGCGGCGTCCTCCACCTCGACGAACACGCGTCCACGGGCGCACAGCGGCAGCAGGGCCAGCTCGGCCTCCAGCTGCGTGAGCGACGTCTGGTCGCCGACGACGAGGAACTGCACGCGGTCGTCATGATGCGCGGTCGCGGCGGTGTGGGAGGCGTGGTCGGGACGGTACATCGTGGTCCAGTATAGGCAAGCCTTACCTCACATCCACCGGCTCCGAGCGCATCCTCAGCGTGACCGCATCCCTTCCGGAGGGTGGCGGTTCGCGGCATGATCGGAGCATGCGACCCTCCGCCTCGTCCCCGATCGCCCCGATGCTCGCGAAGGCGGTCCCCGCCGTGCCGGAGCCCGACAGCGTCGCCGGCGGCCTCAGCTACGAGCCGAAGTGGGACGGCTTCCGCGCCATCGTGTACGCCGAGGGCGACGGCGCGGTGGAGTCGGTGGAGATCGGCAGCCGCGGCTCCAAGATGCTGACCCGGTACTTCCCCGAGCTGGTGGATGCGTTTCGCCGCATCCTGCCCGCGCCCTGCGTGCTCGACGGTGAGATCGTGGTGCCCACCGGCGAACCGGGCAGTCAGCGGCTGGACTGGGAGGCGCTGTCGCAGCGCATCCACCCGGCGGCGAGCCGCGTGAACCTGCTGGCCGAGCAGACGCCCGCGACATTCGTCGCGTTCGACCTGCTCGCGATCGGCGACGAGTCGTACGTCGACCGTCCGTTCGGCGAGCGCCGTGCCGCGCTGGAGGAGTTCGCCGGCGACCTGCCCGCGCCGATCGAGCTGACCCGCACCACGACGGATGTCGAGCTGGCGCGGCGCTGGCTGGTCGAGTTCGAGGGCGCCGGGCTGGATGGCGTGGTCGCCAAGCCGCTCGCCGGACCGTACGCCCCGAACAAGCGGACGATGCTGAAGATCAAGCACCACCGCACCGCCGACGTCGTGGCGCTCGGCTACCGCATCCACACGAGCGGGCGCGGGGTCGGCTCGCTGCTCGTCGGGCTCTACGACGGCGACGGCCAGCTGCGCAACGTGGGCGGCGTCTCCGCCTTCACCGACGCCAAGCGGCTCGCCCTGATCGACGAGCTGGAGCCGCTGGTGGAGCGGGACGACAGCGGCGCGGCGATGACCGGCGAGACGGACCGCAGCCGCTTCTCGGGCAGCAAGGACGTGTCGTTCGTCCGGCTGCGGCCGGAGCGGGTGCTGGAGGTGCGCTACGACCAGATGGAGGGGATGCGGTTCCGCCACACCGCCCAGTTCGAGCGCTGGCGTCCCGACCGGGAGGCGCGCTCGTGCACGTTCGAGCAGCTGGACCGGCCGATCGCGTACGACCTCGGCGACGTGCTGACCTGAGCCGCGGCCGCCGCCGCTCCGAGCCGCCCGGCCTATCGTCGGTGGAAAGCGCTCACATCTCCGACGCAACGCTCTCCCGCGGGAGATTCGCGGCGATCGGCGCGCGATCTCCGACGCACGAGCACGGATCTCCGACGGTAGCGAGCGCCCGAGGGGCGCAAGCCGCCGCACCGACCTATCGTCGGTGGAAAGCGCTCACATCTCCGACGCAAGGCTCTCCCGCGGGAGAATCGCGGCGATCGGCGCTAAAACTCCGACGCGCGGGCACGGATCTCCGACGGCAGCGGGCGCGGACCTCCCACGGTAGCGAGCACGGATCTCCGAGGCAGGCGAACGGTAGCAAGAGCCCGAGAGGCGGAGGCCCGCACCGACCTATCGTCGGTGGAAAGCGCTCACATCTCCGACGCAAGGCTCTCTCGCGGGAGAATCGCGGCGATCCGCGCCGGATCTCCGACGCACGCGAGCGGATCTCCGACGGTAGCGGGCGCGGACCTGCGAGGCACGCGCACGGTAGCCGACGCTCGACGGGCGGATGGGCCGCGCCGAGCTATCGTCGGTGGAAAGCGCTCACATCTCCGACGCAAGGCTCTCCCGCGGGAGAATCGCGGCGATCCGCGCGCGATCTCCGACGCAGGCGCGGGGATCTCCGACGGTAGCGGCGCGCGCGAGGGGCGGATGCGGGCGGGCGGCGATTGCGGAGCCGCGCGCGGCGTGGTTGCGTGGCCGGCATGGCGGACGAGGAGCGGCCGGGCGCCGAACGGTTCCTTCCGGCCGGGCGCGACCTTCCGGCGCTGCGGGCCGCGGCGGCGGGCTGCCGCGGTTGCGAGCTGTACCGGGACGCCACGCAGGTCGTATTCTCGAGCGGGCGTGCGGGCACTCCGCTGATGCTGGTCGGCGAGCAGCCGGGCGACCGAGAGGACATCGAGGGCGAGCCGTTCGTCGGGCCGGCCGGCCGCATCCTGGATCAGGCGCTGGGCGACGCCGGGATCCAGCGGACCGACGTGTACCTGACGAACGCCGTGAAGCACTTCCGCTTCCACCGGCAGGGCAAGCGCCGCATCCACGAGAAGCCCGCGGTCGGCAACATCGTGGCCTGCCACCCCTGGCTGGAGGCGGAGTTCGGCGTGGTGCGGCCGCGCGTGGTGGTGTGCCTGGGGGCGACCGCCGGGCGCAGCGTGCTGGGCCGCGCGGTGCGCATCGGAGAGGAGCGCGGAAAGCTGCAAGAGGCGGACGGCCGCTCGGTCCTCGTCACCACGCACCCGTCGGCGCTGCTGCGGCTGCGGGACGACCCGGGATGGGACGCCGCCTACGACGCGTTCGTCGCCGACCTCGAGACGGCGGCCCGGGCGGCGGCCCGGGCGGCGGCACGGGCGACAGGCGAAGCCACGGCACAGGCGACAGGCGAAGCCGCAGCCGAACGCGCAGCCGACTGACCGCCCGCGCGCCCTACGCCTTCTTCGCCCGGCTCGGCTGGACGCGCGGCGGCTCGCCGGGCATCTTCGGGTAGTCGGGCGGGAACGGCAGCTCGCCGAGCCCGTTCGACAGGTCGCGCTCCCACCAGCCGAGCAGTTCGTCGATCCGGCCGGGGTCCGCAGCGAACGACTCCCACGGGTCTCCCGTCGTGCGGAGGCGCTCCGGCATCGTCAGGATCGTGAACTGCTCGGGCGAGATCCGCTCCAGTTCGTCCCACGTGATCGGGGCCGAGACCGGGGCGTGCGGCAGCGCGCGGGGGCTGTAGGCGCCGGCCATGGTGCGGTCGCGGTTGGCCTGGTTGAAGTCGACGAAGATCCGCTCGCCGCGCTCCTCCTTCCACCACGCCGTGGTGACGCGGTCGGGCATCCGGCGCTCCAGCTCGCGGGCCGCTGCGATCACGGCGTGCCGCACATCCAGGAACTCCCGCTCGGGGACGATCGGCGCGAAGACGTGGAGGCCGCGGTTGCCGGAGGTCTTGATGAACGCGGTGAGCCCCGCCTCCTGCAGCACGGCCCGCAGTTCGATGGCGGCCGGGACGGCCTCCGCGAAGCCGGTGCCCGGCTGCGGGTCGAGGTCGATGCGCAGCTGGTCCGGGTTGTCGGAGTCCTCGGCGCGCGACGGCCACGGGTGGAACACCACGGTGTTCATCTGCGCGGCCCAGACGGCGGCGGCCGGTTCGTCGATGACGAGCTGGGGATGCGACCGGGCGCTCGGGTAGACCACGGGGACCGACCGCACGTAGTCGGGCGTGCCCCGCGGCGGGTTCTTGGAGAAGAACTGCTCCCCGTCGATGCCGTCGGGGAAGCGCTGCAGCGAGACCGGCCGGTCGCCGTTCGCCCGGACGAACGCCTCGCCGACCTCGACCAGGTACTTCGCCACATCCAGCTTCGTGATGCCGTCCTGCGGGAAGATCACCCGGCCGGGACTCGAGATGCGCACCTCCCGGTCGCCCTGGGGTCCCGGAACCGTGAGGATGACCGCGTCGCCTGCCATGCGACCACCGTACCGCTCCGAACCGACGGTGACCGTGATGTGAATTCCTTGTGGGATGCCGTCGCGTCGCTTGAGCCGAGCCGCGAGTGGGACAGAATGGCAGGGCAGGCGCGAATGCGCCTGCCCGCGACGGTGGACGTCGAGAAGAGGTGCATGACCCTGAGGATCGTGAGCTACAACCTCCGCAAGCACGCCGCGAGCGGTGAGCTGTCGGGTATCGCCGAGGCCTACGACGTCGACGTGCTGTGCCTCCAGGAGTGCGACAGCGAAGCCCTCCCGCAACGGCTGCACCACCTCGCGCTTGCGGACACCACTCGGGCCAACCGGCTCGGGCTCGCGGTGTACGTGCGCGACGAGCGCTACGAGATCCTGAACACTCAGGTGTTCGCCGTGCAGAAGTCGCTCCATGATCGGGTGCTCGCGCCCGCCAACGAGCGTCTGCTGGCCGTGCACCTCCGCGACCGCGACAGCGGCGAGGACATCCTGGTCGGCTCGTTCCACGCCGCCCCGCTGACCGCCCTCAACTCGCTGCGCCGCAAGCAGATCGCCGCGGCGCACGACGGGATGCGGTCCCTCTCCCCCGAGACCCCCGCGGTGATGGTCGGCGACTTCAACTACCCGTGGTTCATCCGCGGCCTCGAACGGCACCTCACCACCTCCGGCTACACGCTGAAGCGGACGACGGAGCCCACCTACCTGCGCTACAAGTTCTTCTCCGGCTACTTCGACTTCGTCACGTCGACCGGTTTCGAGATCGAGCGGGTGGATGTGCTGCCCGCCGGCGCCTCGGACCACCGGCCGATCCGGCTGGACGCCGAGCTCGCGGCCTGACGCCGAAGCACGACGCGTCCCAGCCTCCCCCTGGCAGGATGGGACCGTGACCGACATCGTGCCTTCCGCCCTGCTCGTGATCGACCTGCAGAAGGGCGTGCTGCCCGGCTGCTTCGACGCCGAGGGCGTGCTCGCCCGCGTCGTGCGGCTCGTCGACCGGGCCCGTTCCGCAGGCACGCCGGTCGTCTGGGTGCAGCACGAGGAGGACGGGATGGAGCAGGGCACCACCGCGTGGGAGCTGGCGGACGGCCTCGTTCCCGCGGAGGGCGAGCCGCGCATCCTGAAGCACTACCGCGACGCGTTCGCCGACACCGACCTGGATGAGGTGCTCGAGCGTCTCGACGTCGGTCGGCTGGTCGTGACCGGCGCGCAGAGCGACTACTGCGTCCGCACCACCGCGCAGAGCGCCGCCGTGCGCGGCTTCGACGTGACGCTCGTCTCCGACGCCCACACCACGACGGACACGGAGTGGGACGGCGTCGAGATCTCGGGCGAGCAGATCGTCGCGCACACGAACCGCTACTTCGACGGGCTGCGCTACCCCGGGCAGCTCTTCGGGGCGGAGCCGGCGGCGTCCGTTCCGGTCTGACCCCGGCGAGACACTCGGCGCGGCACGGCGCGACACCCGTCCAGTGCCCGGTCCGGGCCTCGTCCCGATCCGGCTGTCGGCGTACGGTGAACCCGTTCCGACGATCGGGGTGGTGTCGATGGAAGTCCCCGCATGGCTGACCGCATGGCTGGCCGGCGACGACTACACGATCGCCCGCGAGATCCTCGAGAGGGGTGTCGCGGCGCTGTACCTGGTCGCGTTCGTCTCCGCGGTGAACCAGTTCCCCGCCCTGCTCGGCGAGCACGGCCTGCTCCCGGTGCGGCGTTTCCTGCGGCACCCGTACGCGCGGAAGCAGCCGACGCTGTTCCGCTGGCGGTACTCCGACCGACTGCTCCGGGCCGTGGCGTGGACGGGCGCGGCGCTCTCCGCCCTGATCGTGCTCGGCGTCGTGCAGCTCGCGCCCACGTACGTGTTCGTCCCCGTCTTCCTGATCGTCTGGTTCCTCTACCTCTCGATCGTGAACGTCGGGCAGACCTTCTACGGATTCGGCTGGGAGAGCCTGATCTGCGAGGCGGGTTTCGTCGTCGCCTTCCTCGGGGCGTGGGACACCGCTCCCCCGATCACGATCGTGTTCTTCATCCGCTGGCTGGTGTTCCGCCTGGAGTTCGGCGCCGGGATGATCAAGATGCGCGGCGACCGCTCGTGGCGCGACCTGACGGCGCTGTACTACCACCACGAGACGCAGCCGATGCCCAACCCGTTCAGCCGCACCGCGCACCTGCTGCCCAAGTGGTGGCACCGGGTGGAGGTGCTCGGCAACCACTTCGCCCAGCTCATCGTGCCGTGGTTCCTGTTCGCGCCGCAGCCGGTGGCGAGCATCGCCGCGGCCGTCATGATCCTGACGCAGCTGTGGCTGGTGCTCACCGGCAACTTCGCCTGGCTCAACTGGATCACCATCGTGCTGTGCTTCGCCGGGGTGAGCGACGGCGTCTGGTCCTGGCTGCTGGGCGGCGCCGACGTCGGCCGCTTCGGTGCCGAGACCGTGCCGCTCTGGTACGCCGTGGTGGCGGTCGCCGTGACGGTGTTCCTCGTCGTGCTGAGCTGGCCGCCGCTGCGGAACCTGTTCGCACGCCGCCAGCTGATGAACGCCTCCTTCAACCGCTGGCACCTGGTGAACGCCTACGGCGCGTTCGGGAGCGTCACGAAGGAGCGCTACGAGGTCGTGGTGGAGGGCACCGCCGACGACCCGTACGACCCGGAGGCGCGGTGGGAGGAGTACGGCTTCCGCGGCAAGCCGGGCGACCCGCGCCGGGTGCCGCGCCAGTTCGCCCCGTACCACCTGCGGCTGGACTGGCTCATGTGGTTCCTCGCGCTCGGCTCGCGCGACTCGCCCTGGTTCGAGGTGCTGCTGCTGCGGCTGCTGGAGGCGGACGGCCCGACGCTGAAGCTGCTCCGGTGCGACCCGTTCGGCGGTCGGGCGCCGCGCGCCGTGCGGGCGCGGATGTTCCTCTACCGGTTCAGCACGCACGCCGAGAAACGCGAGACCGGGGACGTGTGGGTGCGGTCGGAGGTCGGCGAGCTCGTGCCGCCGGTGAGCCTGCGCTCCGGTCAGTAGCCGGTGCGCTCCTCCTCCAGCCGGGCGAGGTCGCGCCAGATCAGCAGCCGGAGCCGCGCCGGCTTCTCGCGCTCGTAGTCGGCCTTCAGCGCCTCGGCGCCCGAGAAGGCGTCGAGGCCCGCCTCGATGGCGCGCCCCACCTCGTCCCACGCGTCCTGCCGGCCGCGCTCGACCAGCGCCAGCAACTCCTCCTCGGAGTCGGCCTTCCGGCGCAGGGCCGCGGCGAGCGCGATCGCGGCGTCGCGGCGCAACCGCAGGTTGTCCGCATCCACCCGGCGGTAGTCGTGGGGGTGCTCGGCGTCGCCGCTCAGCTTCTCGGCCGCCTCCAGCTCCTCCTCGATGCGGCCCGCCGCCACGCCCTGCTCGGACGCGAGCTCGCGCAGCATCGCCGCGGCCTCCATGGCGTGCAGCGCGGGGTCGTACGAGTTGCCGTACTGGATGGTGTCGACGACGATGTGGTTCTTCACCGACATGCGCGTGGCGTATTCCGCGAGCAGCATGCCCTCCTCGACCGACTGCTCGAGGGTGGGCGTCGCGGGCTCCGGGAGGGCGTGCTCGTCGAAGGGCCGCGTGCGCGTCGTCTTCTCGACGCGCTTGCGGAACCGCTTCGGCCAGCGCATGGGACTCCTCGGATGGGGCGGCCGTCGTGCCGCCTCCTCCCATTCTGTCCGATGGCGGGACGCTTTCAGCGGCCTGTGAAGAACCCGTTCGCCCGGCGGGTGAAGAGCAGCACGATGATCAGCAGCGACCAGAGGATCTGGACGATGCCGCTCGCCAGTTGGCCCGTGAAGAGCATGAGCACGCCGTTCAGGATGTCGATCACCATGACGACGGTGACCACCGTCCGCGCGCCCGGGCTGCCGCGCAGCAGGCCGCGGGCGACGATGACGACGATGATGCCGAGCAGGATCGAGATGATGGCCGCCGTGGTGATGCCGGCGACCGAGCCGCCGTTCGGGCCGGCCATCTGATCGCGGGTGATCAGCAGGATCACGCCGCCGATGATGTTCAGGATGCCGTTGATGTAGGTGAGGACGGCCACGAACGTGACCGATCCGGGACGTGCCGCCATGCCGTGTCCTCCGCTCCGCCGCGGGGCGCTTCTCGCCCGGGCGCTTCACCGGTAGCTTGGCGGATATGGCCGGTTATCGCTACGAGTTCGAGGCGGAGCTGTTCCGCTGGGCGTCCCGCCGCGAGCTGTGGGTGTTCGCGCAGCTGCCGCCGGACGTGTCGGAGGAGATCCGGCTGCAGCCGCATCCACCGGCCGGGTTCGACTCCGTGAAGGTGGTCGTCACCCTGGGCGGCTCGCGCTGGTCGACGTCGATCTTCCCGCAGGCCGACGGCAGCTATGTCGTCCCGATCAAGGGCGCGGTGCGCCGCGCGGAGGGCGTCGAGCTCGGCGACCGGGTGCGGATCGGCGTCGAGACGCTGCTCTGACGCCCTAGCGCGTCCCCGACATGATCGTGTTCAGGGCGAGCACGATGATCAGGCCGTTGAAGAAGTAGCTGAGCACCGAGTGCCAGACGATGGTCCAGCGCATCCGCGTCGCCAGCACCTCGACGTCGGAGGCGGCGAACGTGGTGCCGAGCGTGTAGGCGAAGTACACGAAGTCGACGAAACGCGGGACCGGCGCGGGCGTGCCCTCGGGATGCGGGAAGCGCAGCATCGGCTCCGGGGCCGCGAAGTACCGCTGGTAGTAGATCTGCGAGAAGCCCCAGTGCAGGAACCCCCACGCGAGGAGCATCGACCACACCCCGACGAAATCGGTGACCGATCCGATCTGCGGGTCGTTGTGCAGGGCGAGCACCTGGATCGCCGCGGTGAGGCCGATCAGGCTGGAGAGGATGGTGGCGACCATCGAGATCAGGCGGGCGATGCGGCTGGTCTCCCACCGGGCCGGCCGCGCATCGGACAGCGCCGGCCGCCGCGCCACACGGCCCAGCACGATCAGCACGACGACGAGGTAGAGCGTGCCGATCCCGCACCAGGTGGCGAGCAGTTCCAGCGTCGTGGCGTCGTCCTCGGAGAGCACGACCAGCCACACCCCGACGACGATCATCGCCAGCTGGGCCAGGAGGCTCGCGACGAGGCCCAGGACGACCACCGGCCGCCGCACGGGCGCGCTCTGCGACATACCTGGATGCTAGCGGTGCCGCGCCGCGTTCCCGGGTAGCGCGGGGCGCAGGGCAGGATGGAGGGGTGCAGCCCCTCCTCGTCGTCGCCGCGGTCCTCCGCGACGGCGACCGCGTGCTGGCCTGCCGCCGCGCGCCCGGCAAGGACGCCGCCGGGCGCTGGGAGTTCCCCGGCGGCAAGGTGGAGGCGGGCGAGACGCCGGAGGCCGCGCTGGAGCGCGAGATCGCCGAGGAGCTCGGGGTGCGCATCCACGTCGGGGCTCTGCTCGACCGCACGGTGACGACGCGCGCCCAGGGCCGGCCGATCGACCTGGCCTGCTACGCCTGCGGGCTGGACGGCGACGTCCCGGTCGCGAGCACCGACCACGACGAACTGCGCTGGGTCGCCCTCGAGCACCTGAGCACGCTGGAATGGGCCGAGGCGGACCTCGCCGCGGTCGCCGTCCTGACCCGGGAGGTCGTATGAGGGCCCTGTACTACGAGCGCTTCGGCGGGCCGGTCGAGGTCGGCACGCTCGCCGACCCGGCGGTGCCGGACGGCGGCGCCGTCATCCGGGTGGAGGCGTCGGGGCTGTGCCGGAGCGACTGGCACGCCTGGGCGGGCCACGACGACTCCGTCGCGCTGCCGCACGTTCCAGGCCACGAGTTCGCGGGCGTGGTCGAGGCCGTCGGCCGCGGCGTGACCCGCTGGCGCGCCGGCGATCGGGTCACGGCGCCGTTCGTGAACGGCTGCGGCGAGTGCGAGTGGTGCCTCTCCGGCCAGGCGCAGGTGTGCCCGCGGCAGACGCAGCCGGGCTTCACGCAGTGGGGGTCGCACGCGCAGCTGGTCGCGGTGCGCGCCGCCGACACGAACCTGGTGCGCGTGCCGGACGGCCTCTCGTCGGACGCGGCGGCGAGCCTCGGCTGCCGCTTCGCGACGGCGTACCGCGCGGTCACGGCGCGGGCACGCATCCAGCCCGGGGAATGGCTCGCTGTCTACGGCGCCGGCGGAGTGGGCCTCAGCGCCGTGATGATCGCGGCCGCCCTCGGTGCGCGCGTCGTCGCGGTCGACCGCGCCCCCGCCGCGCTGGAGCTCGCGGCGCGGCTCGGGGCCGAGAGCACCGTCCCGGCGGGATGGGAGGCGCCCGCGCTCGTGACCGAGCTCACGAACGGCGGTGCCCACGCCTCGATCGACGCGGTGGGATCCGCGGAGACAGCGTCGTCGAGCATCCGGTCGCTCCGGCGGCGCGGCCGCCACGTGCAGGTCGGCCTGCTCGCCTCGGCCGTCCCCGAGCTGCCGCTCGGCCGCGTGATCGCCTGGGAGCTGGACGTGCTCGGCAGTCACGGCATGGCCGCCGCCGACTACCCCGCCATGCTCGACCTGGTCGCCGCCGGCCGCCTGCGCCCGCAGGAGCTCGTCGGCCGCTCTGTCGGCTTCGCCGAGGCCGCGCGGCTGCTGGAGACCGCCGACTCCGCGCCCCCGACGGGCATCGCGGTGCTGCATCCGGCAGGATGAGGACATGCGCATCTCCGACTTCGAACGCCCGGACACGGCCGCGGCCCGCGCCGCCGTCCAGATCGCGACGACGTATCACACGCCCTCGCTGCTCAACCACGTGGAGCGGTCGTGGCTGTGGGCCGAAGGCTTCGCCGTGCTGCGCGGCCTCGACGCCGACCACGAGCTGCTCTTCGTGTCGGCCCTGCTGCACGACCTCGGCATCGTGCCCGAGTTCGACAACGCGACGCTCGCCTACGAGGACGCCGCCGGTCACGTCGCGATCGCGCTGACCGCGGGCGCCGGGTGGGAGCCGGAGCGCCGGGTCCGCGCCCACGAGGTGATCGTGCGGCACAACTGGCCCGAGGTCGACCCGGCGATGGATGCGGAGGGCCACCTGCTCGAGATCGCCACCGCCCTCGACATCTCCGGCGCCCGCGCCGACGACCTGCCGCTCGACTTCCGCCGGGAGGTGCTCACCGCCTACCCGCGGCTCGAGCTCGCGGCCGAGTTCGGCGCGTGCGTCGCCGACCAGGCCGAACGGAAGCCCGGCACCTCGGCGCGCCGCCTCGTCGACGGCGGCGTGCAGCGGAAGCTCCGCGACAACCCGCTGGAACGTATCCTCGAAGGGTGATCGCCGTATCCCCCGCCCCCGTCGTGCTCTCCGCCGACGTGTGGCGGGAGCGCGAGCGCGCCCACGCCGAGCGGGCCGACGCGCTCACGGCGGACCATCGGGCGCGGGCGGCCCGCGGCGAGAAGCACCCGGTGTGGGACTTCCTCTTCACCTACTACTCGTACTCGCCCGCGCAGCTGCGGCGCTGGCATCCCGGCGCCGGTGTCGAACTGGCCGACGCGGCAGGCGACGCGCGCGCGTCCTGGCGCTGGTACGCGCCCGGCGCATCCACCGGCTCGCTCGTCGTCGACCGGCCCGCCATGGAGGCGGAGAAGGCGCCGCTGCTGCGGACCGTCGAGCGCATCCTCCGCTCCACCGCGTCGCGGCCAGGACGGTTCGGCTGCTTCGGGCTGCACGAGTGGGCGATGGTGTACCGGCAGGAAGAGCACCGGCATCCCGTCCCGCTGCGGCTCGGGCGGGAGGCGACGGACGCCGTGGTGGAGTCGCACGAGCTGCGCTGCACGCACATCGACGCGTTCCGCTTCTTCACGTCCGACGCGGTGCCGCTCAACCGGTTCGCGCCCACCCGTGAGACGCAGCCGGAGCTGGAGCAGCCGGGCTGCCTGCACGCCGGGATGGACGTCTACAAGTGGGCGATGAAGCTCGGCCCGCTGGTGCCCGGCGAGGTGCTGCTCGACGCGTTCGAGCTCGCCCGCGACATCCGGCTGCTCGACATGCAGGCGTCGCCGTACGACATGCGGCCGTGGGGCGCCGAGCCGGTCGCGATCGAGACCGCCGAGGGCAAGGCGGAGTACGTCCGCCGGCAGCGCGCCTTCGCCGAGCGGTCGAACGCGCTGCGGGCGCGCATCCTCGACATCTGGCCGGGCGTGGAGCAGGCCGCCGCCTAGCTCAGCCGCCCTTCTTCTTGCCGGTCGGCTTCGGTGTCGGCGTGGTCCCGCCGCCGGGTGCCGGGTTGGTCGAGGCGGCCGCGCCCTGCCCGTTGCTCACGGTGAGCGTCACCGAGTCGCCGTCCTCGAGCGATGCGCCGGCCGCCGGGTCGCTCGCCGCGACCGTTCCAGCGGGCTGGTCGCTCGGCACCGGGTTCGGGTCGACGGTCACGTCGAGGCCCAGTCCGTCCAGCAGCTTCTGCGCGACGTCGGGCTGCTTGCCGGTGACGTCCGGCATGGTGATCTGGCTGCCGTAGAGCACGGCGTCGGTCGGTTCGGTGAAGTCGGAACCGCCGTACAGCGCGTTGACCGCCTTCAGGATGGGCTTCGCGATCGAGAACTTGACGTTGCCGCCGCCGACCCCGTTGAAGTAAAGCGAGCGGAGCGGCGTCTGCCCCGACACGTTCCCGACCCAGGTTGCCGTCGCGACCTTGGTGGTGGACGTGATCAGCCAGTTCTCGAGGGAGTCGTCGGTCGTGCCGGTCTTCGCCATGATGGGGACGCCGTCGTACGGGTTGGCGCTGGCGGCGGTGCCGCCGCCCTTGATCACGCCCTCCAGGGCGTACGTCACGCCCGCCGCGATGTCGGGCTTCAGCCCCTGGGTGCAGGTCGTCTTGCTGACCTTGTGGTCGGTGCCGTCGGCGTTGACCACGCGGTCGATCGCGATCGGGGTGCACACCGTGCCGTTGTTGGCGATGCCGGCGTAGGCGGTGACCATGGTGAGCGGCGAGATGTAGTTGACGCCGAGGATCATCGACGGCGTCTGCACCCACGGGTTGCTCTTCGACGCGGGATGCACGCCGAGCCCCTTCGCGGCGTTCACGATCGAGCAGAGGTCGACCTTGGTGCCCATCTCCGCGAACGCGGTGTTGACCGACTCCGCTGTGGCGGACATCACCGAGAGGCGGCTCGCCGAGCCCTCGTCGTTGGTGACCGGCCAGGCCGGACCGTCGATGTTCGCGCAGGTGTTTGTGAAGTCGGACGTCGGGAACAGGTGCTGCGATGCGTTCACCGTCTCGTACAGGCTGTGGCCCGCCTCCAGCCACGCCGCCAGGTCGAACGCCTTGAACGTCGATCCGGTCTGGAAGCCCTGCGAGCCTCCGTAGTCCTCGTCCGTGTTGTAGTTCACCGCGGTCGTGCCGTCGATGGGCGTGTCCGTGTTGTTGAAGGCGCGGTTCTGCACCATCGTCACGATGCGCCCGGTGCCCAGCTCGAGCGCGACGTTGGACGCGCCGAGGTCGATGCCGGGACGGGATCCGGGGATGTACTTGCTCAGCGACGCCTGCGCGACCTGCTGCAGGTCGAGGTTGAGCGTCGTGTAGATCTTCAGTCCGCCGCGGTTGAGGGTCTGCAGGCGGTCGTCCGCGGTCGCTCCGTAGGCCGGATCGGTCAGGATGACGTCGCGCACGTAGTCGCAGAAGAAGGCGGCGTTGTACTGCTGCGCGGCCGCGCATCCCTGGGTCGTCGGCGTGATCGTCGGCGTGATCTTCGTGGCCTTCGCCTCGTCGCGCTGCTGCTTGGTGATGGTGTGCGTGATGTACATGCGGTCGAGCACGTAGTCGCGGCGCGCCTTGGTCAGCGCGTAGCCGTTGGCGGCGCCGTTGTCCTTGTTGTCGGGCTCGTCGATCCGCAGATTCGCCGGGTTGTTCAGGATGGCCGCGAGCGTGGCAGCCTGGGCGAGGTCGAGCTTCGCGGCGGTCGTGCCGAAGTAGTACTGCGCGGCCGCCTGCACGCCGTAGACCTGGCCGCCGAAGCCGACGACGTTGAGGTAACCGGTGAGGATGTCCTTCTTGCTGTAGTTCTTCTCCACCTCGACGGCGTAGCGCATCTCCTGCACCTTGCGCTGCAGGGTGACGCCGGCCGCATCCGCGTAGCACGCCTGGACCTTCTTCTGGCTGGTCAGAGCCTCGCACTTCTCGACCTCGACGTTCTTCACGTACTGCTGCGTGATCGACGAGCCGCCCTGCACGTCTCCCCCGGCCACGGTGGCGACGGCGCCGCGCAGCGTGCCCCAGATGTCGACGGCCCCCTCGGTGTAGAAGCGCGGGTCCTCGGCCGAGACGGTCGCATCCTTCATGGTCTGCGCGATCTGGTCGAACGAGACGTCCTGCCGGTTCTGCGCGAAGAAGGTGGCGATGGGCACATCCTGGCCGCCCTGCTTGGCGTAGACGGTCGAGTTCTGCGCGAACTGCTGGATGTGCAGGTCGGCCGGCAGCGCATTGAAGTCGTTGACGCCGGCGGCCGCTGTTGCGCCGACTCCCAGGAAGCCGGGCAGCAGGAACAGCGAGCTGAGCACGGCGGCGACCAGGGCGAGGCCCAGGAACTGGGCGATCAGCCCTCCGCGGGTGCGTGCGGGCTTCAGCTCGAAGCGCTTGACGGGCTCGAGCCGCTCATCGAGGGCGGCCAGGCGTGCGGGCAGGCGGGATCGATCGGATTCGGGCACGCCCTCCAGGCAACCAGGCCTTTCTGGGCGGCAACAGGGGGTTGCATGTGCGTCGCTTCGCAGATGTTCAGGATGCGCACATCCCCGCGGCCGACGCATCCACGTGGACTTTGACCCCAGTTCGGGTGGGACGCCAGTAGGGTCTGCCGCTGTCTGAGCGGCCAATCGCTAATGTCTGAGACGACACTCACTCGGGAGATTCAATGGAGTTTGCAGAAGTCCTCGCGGCGATGGCGCAGAAAGTCGCCAATCAGCGCGAAGCGATTCACACAGAAGAAGCGACCAAGAACGCTTTCGTGATGCCGTTCATCTCGAACGTCTTGGGATATGACGTCTTCGACCCACTGGAGGTCGTGCCTGAATTCACGGCCGATGTTGGCATCAAGCGCGGCGAGAAGATCGACTATGCGATCGTCCGCGACGGCGAAGTGCAGATGCTCATCGAGGCGAAGAAGTCGACGGAGCCGTTGACCATCGAGAACGCCTCACAGCTCTACCGCTACTTCGCTGTGACCAACGCTCGAGTCGCCGTCCTGACGAACGGCCAGGTGTACCAGTTCTACACCGACCTCGACGCGCCGAACCGCATGGACGACAAGCCCTTCCTGGTTCTCGACCTGCTCGATATCGACGAGACCTTGATTCCCGAGCTGCGCAAGCTCACCAAGGACGCTTTCGACCTCGACTCGGTGATCAACGCCGCAGGCGAGCTGAAGTACATCGGACAGATCAAGCGAGCCCTCTCTGCGCAGTTCCGCGAGCCCGAAGACGAGTGGATCCGGTTCTTCATCAGCCGCGTCTATGACGGCTCCATCACCGCACGGGTGCGTGAGCAGTTCGCCCCGCTGGTGATCAAGGCGACGAAGCAGTTCCTGAACGATCAGGCCAACGAGCGGCTGAAGTCGGCGCTGGGCGGATCCAGCTACGCAACCGCGGATGCGGCACCGGGTGAGGTCGTGACCAGTCAGCCCGCCGCCGATGATGACCTCAATCGCGACACGGAGATCGAGACGACCCTCGAGGAGCTCGAGGGCTACCAGATCGTCAAGGCGATCGCCTGCAGCGAGGTTAAGCCACAGCGGGTGGCGCAGCGCGACTCGAAGTCGTACTTCGCCGTCCTGCTGGACGACAACAATCGCAAGCCCGTTGCGCGGCTCCACTTCAACGGGAAGTCCAAGAAGTACCTGGGACTCTTCGACGAAGACAAGAACGAGACGAGGCACGAGATCGCGTCGCTGGACGAGATCTACCGCTTCGCGGACGACATCAGGGAGACAGTCCGGCGTTACGCCTGATCTGACCCATCGAGGGGGCGACATTGAGGGGGGACAACGGCGTGTGCGCCCCTTGATGGTGGATGCGCGAAAGCGCCGGCCCTGGGGCAGGGCCGGCGCTTGGGCGGGTGAGGCGGGGCGGGTTACGCCGCGACGGGGAGCGCCGCGGGGGCGGCGGCGACGCGCAGGTCGCCGGCCTCGGCGTCCACGATCACGCGGCCGCCCTCGGCGAGCTCGCCGCTCACCATCAGCTCGGCGATGCGGTCGTCGACCTCGCGCTGGATCACGCGGCGGAGCGGGCGGGCGCCGTACTCCGGCTCGTAGCCCGTGTCCGCGATCCAGGCGACCGCCGCATCCGTCGCCTCGAAGGCGATGTCGCGGGCGGCCAGCCGGGAGGCGGTCGCGTTCAGCAGCAGGCGGACGATGTCGCGCAGCTGCACGGCGTCGAGCTTGCGGAACAGCACGATCTCGTCGATGCGGTTCAGGAACTCCGGACGCATCGCCTCACGGAGCTTGCCCATCACGCGGTCGCGGATGTCCTTCTCCGACGCGAAGCCGTCCGAGCCGGCCGGTACGAAGCCGAGGGCTCCGCTGCGGCTGGCGAGGAACTCCGAGCCCAGGTTCGAGGTCATGATGACCACCGTGTTGCGGAAGTCGACCGTGCGGCCCTGGCCGTCGGTCAGGCGCCCGTCGTCCAGCACCTGCAGCAGCAGGTTGAAGACGTCCGGGTGGGCCTTCTCGATCTCGTCGAACAGCACCACCGAGTACGGGTTGCGGCGCACGCGCTCGGTCAGCTGACCGGCCTCGTCGTAGCCGACGTACCCGGGAGGGGCGCCGACCAGGCGGGCGACGGTGTGACGCTCGCCGAACTCGCTCATGTCGAACCGCAGCATGGCCTTCTCGTCGCCGAAGAGGGATGCGGCGAGCGACTTCGCCAGCTCGGTCTTGCCCACGCCCGTGGGGCCGAGGAAGAGGAAGCTGCCGACCGGGCGGCGCTCGTCACCGAGGCCGGTGCGGTTGCGCCGGACGGCCTTGGCGACCGCGACGACCGCGTCGTCCTGACCCACCACGCGCTCGTGCAGCTCGGACTCGAGCCGCGCCAGGCGGGCGCGGTCGGCCTCGCCGACGCGGGACACCGGGATGCCGGTCGCCCGCGAGACGATGCCGGCGATCTCCGGCTCGCCGACCACCGCATCCACCCGGGGTGCGGCGGCGAGCTCGTCCAGCGACCGCTGAACCGACTCGATCTCGTCGCGCAGGCGCGACGCCTCCTCGTAGTGCTCGGCCGCGACGGCGGAGTTCTTCTCGGACTCCAGCGTGGCCAGGCGCTCCATGAGGGCGGACGAGTCCACCCGCTTGCCGAGCGACAGCCGCAGCCGGGCGCCGGCCTGGTCGATCAGGTCGATGGCCTTGTCCGGCAGGAAGCGGTCGGAGATGTAGCGGTCGGAGAGCTCCACCGCGGCGCGGATCGCGTCCTCGGTGTAGCGCACGCCGTGGTGCTCCTCGTAGGCGGCGCGGAGGCCGTCGAGGATGAGCACGGCGTCCTCGATCGAGGGCTCGCCGACGGTCACCGGCTGGAAGCGGCGCTCCAGCGCCGGGTCCTTCTCGATGCGGCGGTACTCCTTGAGCGTGGTCGCGCCGACCAGGTGCAGGTCGCCGCGGGCAAGGCGCGGCTTGAGGATGTTGCCGGCGTCCATGCCGCCGGACTCGCCGGACCCTCCGGCGCCGACAACGGTGTGCAGCTCGTCGATGAACACGATCAGCTGGTCCTTGCCGTCGCTGATCTCGTCCATGAGCTTGGTGAGCCGCTCTTCGAAGTCGCCGCGGTACCGGGTCCCTGCGACCATCCCCGCGAGGTCGAGCGAGACGACCTTCTTGTCCTGCAACTGCTCGGGCACGTCGCCGGCAACGATCGCGCGGGCCAGGCCCTCGACGATCGCCGTCTTGCCGACGCCCGCCTCGCCGACCAGCACCGGGTTGTTCTTGGTGCGGCGGGAGAGGATCTCGACGGTCTGCTCGATCTCGTCGAGCCGGCCGATGACCGGGTCCAGCTTGCCGTCGCGCGCGAGAGCGGTCAGGTCGGTGCCGAACTGGTCGAGCATCGGGGTCTCGGAGCCGTCCTCGGCGGCCTCGGGGCCCGCCTGGCCGCCGCCGACGGTCGTGCTCTGGCGCATGGCCTCGGTGAGGGCCTCCGGGGTCACGCCGGCGGCCTGCAGCACGCGGCCGGCCGGGGCTTCCCGGCCGATCACGAGCGCGAAGAAGACGTGCTCGGGGTCGATGTACGTCGCACCGGAGGCCTGCGCCACCTGGTACGCGTGGAAGAGGGTCCGCTGGAGCGGGGCGGTGATGGATGCGCCGTCCGCGTGGATCACGTCGCCCGGGGCGGGCAGACGCGACTCGGCCGCCTCGGCGACCCGCGCGGGGTCGACGCCGATGCGGCGCATGGCGTCGGCGGCCGGCTCCTGCTCGGCCATCACGCGCAGCACATGCAGCGCGTCGAGCTCGCTGTGGCCGTGCTCCAGCGCGAACCGTCCGGCCTCCGCCAGGATCTCCTGGGTGCGCCGGCTGAGGAAGCGGCTGATGTCGATGGAGCGTGCGTTACGCGCACGCTCACCCGCGAGGTACCGCGCGAGGAACTCGTCGAACGAGTTGGCGCTGTCACCGTCGGGAGTGAAGTTCTCAGGCACGTGTTCTCCTGTTTCTGAAAGTTGAGCCTTGTGCACTCAAGTCCAACGCAGGAGGGACTGGTTTATTCCGTCGTGCCGGGATGCGCGTCCGGGGCGGTCACTCCCCCGCGTCGAGCGCGTCGAGGGCGGCGACATCCTCGGCCGACAGCTCGAAGTCGACGTCCGCGTTCTCGCGGATGCGCTCCGGCGTCGTCGACTTCGGCAGTGGCAGGATGTCCTTCTGCAGCAGGTAGCGGATGCTGACCTGGGCGACCGACTTGCCGTACTTCTCCGCGATCTCCCGGATGTCGGCGTTCTCGAGCAGCCGGCCGGTCGCGAGCGGGGAATAGCCCTCGACGAGGATGTCGTGCTCCTTGCTGAAGGCCGTCGTCTCCGGCTGCGTGTTGCCGACGAACCAGCGGATCTGGTTCGCGTGCGGCACCACGTCGGTCGAGCCGAGCAGCGACTCCAGGTCGGCGACCTCGAAGTTGCTGACGCCGATGGCGCGGGTGCTGCCGGCCTCGTAGACCTCCTCGAAGACCTTCCAGACCTCGATGTTGCCGGCGCGGTGGTCGCTGCCGATCGCGTTCCACGGCCACGGCGCGTGGATCAGGTACAGGTCGATGTGGCCGAGGTCGAGGAGCGCCAGCGAGCGCTCGAACGCGTGCCGGGCTCCCTCGGCGTCCTTCACCTCGGCGGGACACTTGGTCGTGATGAAGATCTCGTCGCGGGAGATGCCGCTGTCGCGCACCGCGCGTCCCACGCTCGCCTCGTTGCCGTAGGCGCGGGCCGTGTCGATGTGGCGGTAGCCGGCGTCGAGCGCGGTGCGCACCGAGTCGTAGGTCTCGGACCCGTGCGGGATCTGCCAGGTGCCGAAACCGATCTTGGGGATGGTGACGCCGTTGGAGAGGGTGAAGGTGTCGGTCAGTGCGGGCATGGGGGTTCCTTCCTGAAGGATGCGGTGCCGCACATCGTAGCCCCGCCGCGCGATCAGTCGACCGGCTCCGGACGTCCGTTGCGGAGGTGCTCGTAGACCACACTGGTCCGCACGTCCGCGATCTCGCGGCGCTGCGTCAGGCGGTCGATCACGAAGGCGTACAGGCTCTCGTTGTCCGCGACGGCGACGTGGATGATGAAGTCCTCGTTGCCGCTGGTCACGAAGACGCCGAGCGTCTCGGGCAGCGACGCCACCCAGTCCCGGAAGCCTTCGATCACCGGACGCGACGGCGGACGGATGCGCACCGCGATGAGGGCCTGGACCGGCCGGCCGATCGCGGCGAGGTCGACGTCGAGCACCGCCCCGCGGATGATCCCGCGGCGCCGCAGGAGTCGCGTGCGTTCGAGCGCGGTGCTCGGCGAGACGCCGACGGCGGCGGCGACGTCCCGGTTGCTGCGCCGCGCATCCGACTGGAGTTCACGCAGGATCGCCCGATCAAGTTCGTCCATAAGCGCGATCCTAGCCTCTGTGCCGAACGAAATTCGGTGCACGCGCAGGCGGCTCGCATCCTCGCTAGGTTCGGTTCGATTGGACCGAACGAAGGAGACCTGAATGCCCGAATCCGTCGGCTTCCGACCGGACGAGATCGACACCGCCGCGCCGACGCGCTCGGCCCGCCTCAAGTGGGTGATCGTCGTGGATGCCGCTCTCGCGCCCGGGATCGCGGTCAACGCGGCCGCCTGCGTCGCCGCCGCGACGCAGGCGCACGTGAGCGGCCTGCTCGGGTCCGCCGCGGTGGATGCGGACGGCGGCGAGCATCCTGGGCTCCCCTGGGCCGGATGCTCGGTGCTGGCCGCGACGGCCGAACAGCTCGTCGGCATCCGGGCGAAGGCGGAGTCCTCGGAGGGCGTCTTCGTCTCGGACATGCCGGTCGCCGCCCAGCAGACCCGCGTCTACGACGAGTACCTCGCGACCGTCGCGGCCACCGCCTCCCCCGACCTTCCGCTCGCGGCGGTCAGCGTCGTCGGACCGCGCAACCGCGTCGACCGGATCGTCGGCCGCCTGCCGCTGCTCTGACCGGATCGCCCGATCGGGCCTCCCGCGATGTCGGCGGCCGGCGCTACCGTCGGCGCATGGAGATCGTTCTCGTACCCGGATTCTGGCTCGGCGCCGACGCATGGCGGGAGGTGACGCCCGTCATCGAGCGGGCCGGGCACCACGCGCACCCGCTCACCCTGCCCGGGCTGGCGCCCGGCGACACCGACCGCGGCAGCATCCACGTCCGCGACCAGGTCGACGCCATCGTGCAGCGGATCGACGAGGTGGGCCGGGCCGGCGAGCGGGACGTGGTCCTGGTCGGGCACTCCGGCGGCGGTCCGCTGTCGTACGCCGCGACCGCCGAGCGGCCCGACCGCATCGCGCGGACGGTCTACGTCGACTCGTGGCCGCTCGGCCCCGGCGGCGTGATCGCCGGCGACCTGACCCCGGTCGACGGCGAGATCGACCTGCTGCCGTGGGACGAGTTCGAGGACGCCGACCTGGTCGACCTCACGGACGAGCAGCGCGAGGAGTTCCGGCGCAGCGCCGTGCCGGAGCCCGGCGCCATCCCCACCACCCCGATCGAGCTGGCCGACGACCCCCGGCGCCGGTCGGTCCCGGCCACCATCGTCGCGTGCGAGTTCACCCCGGCCGACCTGCGCTCCTGGGTCGACTCCGGCTCGCCCGTGCTCGCCGAGGTCGGACGGCTGGAGCGCCTGGACGTGGTCGAGCTCCCCACCGGGCACTGGCCGATGTTCACGCGCCCGTCCGAGCTGGGTGCGCTGCTGGCGGAGCTCGCCGACCGCTGAGCGCGTCGCTGCGCCTCAGTGCTGCAGCGCGCTCTTCAGCAGGATCACCGCGACCCCGAAGGCGCCGGTGACCGCCGCCCCCGAGAGGCAGACGAGCAGCGAGCGGCCGCGCACGAAGAACACGGAGAAACCGAGCAGCGCGAGCATCAGCACCGAGAGCCACAGCGACAGGTTCACGCCGAAGTCGGCCGGCAGCACGCCGAGCGCCGCCAGGAGCAGCGGGATGCTGGGCACGATCGCCGCCTCCAGCATCCCGCCGGACTCGCGCAGCGCATAGCGCAGCGAGTCGCGCACGCGGTCGCCCTCCCGCCCGGCGTCGCCGTGGTAGCCGAGCGCCGTGGAGTACACGTGCGCGAGCCAGAACACGACGATGCTGACGAGGCTGAACACCAGCAGGCGGATCGCCGACGCCTGGTCGTCCTTCGCGCCGGAGGCCGCGGCCACGACGCTCGCGTAGACGATCGTTCCGTAGATGGCCGCCGGCGACCCCCAGTGCCGCCACAGGCCGCGGTGGATGTCCGTCTCGCGCCGGACAGCGCCCTCGGGTGCTTCGCCGGAGTCGTTCAGGTCCATGCGCGCCGGGCCGAACGGGTCGCGAGCGCCGCGTCCAGGTCGATCGCGGCCCGGATCAGCGCCAGATGGGTGAAGGCCTGCGGGAAGTTGCCCAGCTGGAGACCGCTCGGGTCGACCTCCTCGGCGTACAGGCCCACGTGGTTGCCGTACGTGAGCATCTTCTCGAACGCGTACTCCGCCTCGTCGAGGCGTCCCGCGTCGGTCAGCGCCATCACGTAGAAGAAGGTGCAGAGCGAGAACGTGCCCTCCGCACCGGGCAGGCCGTCCGGCGAGGCCGCGGGGTTGTAGCGGTACACCAGGCTGTCGGTGACGAGCTCCTCCCCGATGGCGTCGAGCGTGGAGATCCACATCGGGTCCTGCGGCGAGATCATCCCGACCTGCGGCATCAGCAGGGTGATGGCGTCCACCACATCCGTGCCCGGGTACTGGGTGAAGGCCTTCCGCTCGGGGTTCCAGCATTTCGTGAACACCTGCTCGTAGATGGCGTCGCGCGCCGCCGTCCACGTCTCCAGCGGCGCGGGGAGGCCGCGGTCGCGGGCGATGCGCAGCCCGCGGTCGAAGGCGACCCAGCACATGATGCGGCCGTAGGTGAAGTCCTTCCTACCCCCGCGGGTCTCCCACACCCCCTCGTCGGGCTGATCCCAGTTCTCCGCCAGCCAATCCAGGATGCCGCGGAGCTTGGTCCAGCCCGGATTGCCGATCGGCCGGAAGCGCTCGCCGATGGCCAGCGCCTCCATCGCCTCGCCGTAGATGTCGAGCTGCAGCTGGTCGGCCGCGCCGTTGCCGACGTGGACCGGCCGGGAGCCGGCGTACCCGGTGAAGTGGTCGAGCGTGATCTCCTCGAGGTCCGACGATCCGTCGATCCGGTACATGATCTTGAGCGGTCCGGACGCCTCGCCGACCTGCTCCACCGCGCGGTCCGCCGCCCAGAGCATGAAGGCGATGGCCTCCTCGGTGTAGCCGAGCGAAAGCAGCGAGAACACGGAGAACGAGGCGTCGCGGATCCAGGTGTACCGGTAGTCCCAGTTGCGCACGCCTCCGAGCTGCTCCGGGAGCGCCGCGGTGGGGGCCGCGACGAGCGCACCGGACGGGGCGTACTGCAGCAGCTTGAGGACCATGGCCGACCGCTCGACCGACTCCCGCCAGCGCCCGGTGTAGGTGCTGCGCGACAGCCAGTCGCGCCAGAAGTTCACCGTGTCCCGGAACAGCCGCATCCCGCGCGCCCTACCGATGTCGCGCGGCTCGCCGCTCGGCTCGGTCTCGAAGACGAACAGCCGCAGGTCGCCGGTCGCCATCGTGATGGTCGTGTCGACGTCGTCCCCGTCCAGCACATCCGGGCCGACGCCGTGCAGCGCCGCGCTGGTCTCGCCGTCCTCGAACCGCACCCCGTGCCGCGACGCGGTCGCGGTGTGCGGGCGGCGCCCGTAGTCGAACCGCGGGCGGCACTCGATGCGGAAGTCGAGCGTCCCCCGCACCACCCGGATGCCGCGCACGATCACCCGGCTCGTGGTCGCCACGGTCGGCTCGTCCGCCACCGGCATGAAGTCGATCACCTCGCCGACGCCGTCCTCGGACATGAAGCGGGTGATCAGCACCGCCGTCTGCGGGAAGTACATCTGCTTGACCCGCATCCGCTCCCCCACGGCCCGGATGCGGAAGTAGCCGCCCTTCTCCGGATCGAGCAGCGACGCGAACAGCGACGGCGAGTCGAACCGCGGGGCGCAGAACCAGTCGATGCTCCCCTCGGTGGAGACGAGGGCGACCGTCTGCAGGTCTCCGATCATGCCGTGGTCGTCGATGGCGGGGATCCCGTCCCCGTTGGTTCTCGTCTCCATGTCCGCCCCTTCCGGCCGGGGACCCGGTCTCGCGCGCATGCTAACGCCGGTCTCGCGAGCGCGGGAAGGCACCACGGAGGTCGCGCGGCACGGCCGGATCTGCGCTGTCTTGCCCGGGCCACCCCGCGCGAGGCATCATGCGGCCGAAGAGGGGTGGACGCCATGACCGAGACCCGGCAGCGGAGCACCGAACGCGTGACGGCACGCGCCGCCGCGCTCAATCTGGAGGGCGCTGCGATCGTGGTCGGGGGCGCCGCCCTGGTGCTCGGCGCGCTGGCGTCGCTGCCGTTCTTCTGGGGCCGGTCGCTCCCGATCGCCGGCCCCGGCTCGGTCTCCCAGTTCACGGCGCTGGCCGCCGGCGTCGTCGGCGTGGTGGCCTACGTCGTCGGCCGTCTCTGGCACCGGGATGCGCTGACCCCGTTCGGCGGAAGCCCGAGCCGGCAGCCGGCCGGCGACCATCCGGCGCGCCGGGCAGTCACCGCCTCCGCCGTCTTCGACACGATCGTGATCGGCATCGCGCACGGCATCATCGCCCTTCTCGGCTGGCTCGCCCTCGGCGCGGTGCTCGCCGACGGATTCACGGACGCGACCGTCTACGCCGTCTCCGCGACCGCGCTGGCGGGGGTCGCCGTAGGTGTGACGGCCTACGCGGTGTTCCTCTCGGCGACCCGTATAGACCTGATGCGGCTGTCGACCGTGCTCGCCGTCTTCGCGATCGTCGGCATCATCGCCGCCATGCTCAGCGCCCCGGACCCGCACTGGTGGCAGTACCACCTGAGCGCGCTCGGCATGTCGAACACGGTCTCGTCGTTGACGTTCAACCTGACGCTGATCGTCGCGGGTCTGATGATGGCGGCGATCGCGCGCTACGCCACCGACCTCACCGGCGTCGAGCCCGAGCAGCGGCCGCGGCTCCTCCGGGTGCGCGTGTGCCTCATCCTGATCGGCGTGCTGCTGGCCGGGGTCGGGCTGTTCCCGCTGGATGTGTCGCAGATCCTGCACAACGTGTCGGCGGTCGGCATGCTGATCGCGTTCGCGCTGCTCGTGTTCTGGGTCCGGCCCGCCCTCCCGGGTGCGCCGCGCTCGTTCTTCGTCTTCGGTTACGTGTCGTTCGGCGTGATCGTGCTGGTCGCCGTCTTCTTCGTCACCGGCTATTACGTGCTCACCGCGACCGAGCTGGTCGCCGGTGTGATCGTGTTCGGCTGGCTGACCGTGTTCCTCCGCGTGAGCGGAGCGGGGGCACGGGGGTGACCCGGCCGGGCGCGCGGTGCTCCGCGGGCCCGGCCGTGGTCGCACCGCGCGGCCGGTCGCTCAGGCCGCTGCGTCCCGTGCGTGCGGGTCGGAGGCGTTGAGCACCTCGACCACGCGGTCGTAGTCGCCGCGGGCCTCTCCGTAGCGCAGGAACTTGACGCGCTCGACCTGCAGCTCCTTCGCGTCCGGCTGCGTCTCGATGAGCTGCATCACCTCGGCGACGAACTCGTCGAGCGGCATCGCGAACTCGCTCTCCTCCTGACCGGGCAGGAGGCCCGTGCGCACCGCGGGCGGCTCGAGCTCGACGACGCGCACCGACGTGTCGGCCAGCTGGAGGCGGAGGCTCTCGCTCAGCATGTGGATGCCGGCCTTGCTCGCGTTGTAGCTCGGGGTGACCTTCAGCGGCGTGAACGCGAGGCCTGAGGAGACGGTCACGATGGTGGCGTCGGGCTGCGTCCGGAGGTGCTCCACGAACGCGGCGATGAGCCGGATCGGGCCGAGCAGGTTGGTCGTGACGACCTCCTCGGCGGACTCGAGGAAGCCGGCCGGCGTGTGCCAGTCCTCGACGCGCATGATCCCGGCCATGGCGATCAGCACGTTGAGATCCGGGTGCGCCGCGAGCACCTCGGCGGCGGCCTCGCGGATGCTGTCGGCGTCGGCGGTGTCGATGCGGACGGTGCCGATGCCGGGGTGCTCGGCGGCGATCCGCTCGAGCAGCTCGGTGCGGCGTCCGCCGACGATGACCGTGTTGCCGCGCTCCTTCAGGGCGACGGCGAGGGCGAGCCCGATGCCGCTGGTGGCTCCGGGGATGAAGACGGTGTTCCCTGTGATGTTCATGCCTCCACTGTCGGGCGGCTGACGGAGCGGAGGAAGCGGACCGTTCATCCAGGGATCCGCGATCCCTGGTTCGCCGCCGGGCGGGGCGGCATCATGGAGGGATGGATCGTGCCGCCCTCGCCGACTTCCTCCGTCGCCACCGGGAGAGCCTGCGCCCGTCCGACGTGGGCTTGAGCGAGGGCGCCCGCCGCCGCGCGCCCGGCCTCCGCCGCGAGGAGGTCGCCCTGCTCGCCGCCATGTCGACCGACTATTACACGCGGCTGGAGCAGCGGCGCGGCCCGCAGCCGAGCGAGCAGATGCTGTCGTCGCTCGCCCGCGCGCTGCGCCTCACCGACGACGAGCGCGACTACCTCTACCGGGTCGCCGGCCACAACACCCCGGACCGGTTCTCGGGCGGCGCCCACGTCTCCCCGGCGCTGCAGCGGGTCCTCGACCGGCTCGACGACACGCCCGCCCTCGTGCTCTCGAACCTCGGGGAGGCACTGGTGCAGAACCGGATGGCGGTGGCGCTGCTCGGCGACCGATCCGGCTACACGGGCCTGGCTCGCAGCGAGTACTACCGCTGGTTCACCGACCCGGAGAACGCGCGGGCACAGTACCCGGAGGAGGACCGCGCCCGCCAGAGCCGCGCACAGGTCGCCTCGCTCCGCGACGCCTACGGCGCGATGGGGCCGCGCTCGCGCGCCGGAGAACTGGTGCGCGCGCTGCTCGCCGAGAGCCCGGAGTTCGCGGAGCTGTGGGAGCGCCACGAGGTCGCCCGCCGGTTCGAGGACCACAAGACGCTCATCCACGCCGAGCTCGGTCCGATCGAGCTGGACTGCCAGGCGCTGTTCACCGAGGACCAGTCGCAGTGCCTGCTCGTGCTGACCGCCCCGCCGCGCAGCGAGGCGGCCGAGAAGCTGGCGCTGCTGGGCGTGCTGGGAACCCAGTCGTTCGGCGGCTCCCCTGCTGCGCATGTCGGCGGCGAGGGCTAACCTCTCCGGCATGAGCGAGAACGGCAGGAGCCGGGACGACGCGACCGTCCGCTGGCTCCTCGAGGGGGACCCGTCCATCCGCTGGCAGACGCTGCGGGACGTGGTGGGGGCCGACCCGGACGAGGTCGCGGCCGAGCGTGAGAAGGTCGAGCGCCACGGTTGGGGTGCGCAGCTGCTCGACGCGCAGGATCCCGGCGGCACCTGGGGCGGCACGGTGTGGAAGCCGCAGGACCGGGATGCGACGGACTCCGTGCTCCTGCTGCTGGTGCTGCTGGGCGCCGACTGCGAGCGCACGCGGGCCGCCGCCGCGCGCACCGCCGAGGGCGTCGACTGGGGCGAGGAGTGGGAGCACGCTCCGTTCTTCGACGGAGAGGTCGAGCCGTGCATCAACGGACGGGTGCTCACCGCCGCCGCGCCGCTCGGCTTCGCGTCGGAGACCATCCTGGGGAAGCTCCTCGACGGGCAGCAGACCGACGGCGGCTGGAACTGCTACGCCGACACGCTCGACGACCCGGGGTCGTTCCACAGCACGATCTGCGTCGTGGAGGCGCTGGCCGCGTACCGCGACGCCGGCGGACCGACGGATGTGGCCGAGCCGTTGCGCGGCGGCCAGGAGTACCTGCTGGAGCGCGGCCTGATGCGGCGCAAGACCACCGGGGAGATCATCGACGACGCGTGGCTGGAGTTCGCCTTCCCGTACTACTGGCACTACGACGTGCTACGCGGCCTCGACCACCTGCGCACCGCGGGCGTGCCGTACGACGACCGTCTCGCCGAGGCGGTCGCGCACGTGGCCTCCCGGCGACGGCCGGACGGCCGCTGGTCGCTCGACCGCCTGCTCCCCGGGCGGCCGGCCGTGCCGATGGAGACCGTCGGCGAGCCGAGCCGCTGGATCACGCTGCGGGCCTTGCGCGTGCTCGACTGGGCGGGCGTACAGTCCACGGCATGACCGCCCGCACCCTGCTCCTGATCCGTCACGGCGAGAGCACGGCGAACGTCGCGGCCGCGGCGGCCGAGGCCGCCGGCGCCGAGGTCATCGCCGTCGACGCGCGCGACCCCGATGTGACCCTCTCGCCGCTCGGCGAGCTGCAGGCGTCGGCCCTCGGAGCCCGGCTCCGGGGGGCGCTGCCCGCGGATGCCGTGCTCTACAGCTCGCCCTACCGGCGCGCGATCCAGACCGCGCGGTTCGCGCTCGGCGAGGAGGTGCCGCTGCGTCTCGACGAACGGCTCCGCGACCGAGAGCTCGGCATCCTCGACCGCCTGACCGCCATCGGCGTCGAGCGACGGCTGCCGCTGGAGGCGGAGCGCCGCCGCTGGACCGGCAAGTTCTACTACCGGCCGCCGGGCGGCGAGGCGTGGACGGATGTCGCGCTGCGCATCCGCTCGTTCCTGCGCGACGCGATGGCCGACAGCGGTCCCGACGGCGTCGTGGTCGTCTTCGCGCACGACGCGGTCGTGAGCCTGTTCCTTTATGTGCTGCTGCGCATGACCGAGGCGCAGCTGGCCGAGCACCTGCTGACGCATCCGGTCGCCAACGCCTCGGTGACCGAGCTGCGGAACGACGGCGGCGACGGTGGCGGCGGCTGGAGCCTGCGCACGTTCGCCGACGACGCCCACCTGGCCGCCGCGGGGCTGCCGTCGACGGAGCACCCCGGAGAGGCGCGCACCGATGCCTGAGCGCGCGCGTCGGACGCTGCCCCCGGCGGAGGAGGTCACGCCCGAGCTGCTCCGGTCCTGGCCGCTGCCCGAGCCGAGCGGCTCCAAGCGATCCCGCGGCGAGGTGCTCGTCGTCGGCGGCGCCCTCCGCTCCCCCGGCGCCGCGATGCTCGCCGGCCGGGCGGCGCTCCGCGTGGGCGCCGGGAGGCTCACCCTCGCCGTCGGCCGGTCGGTGGCCGCCCAGGTCGCCGTCGCCGTGCCCGAGAGCGGTGTCGTCCCCCTCCCGGAGACATCCGCGGGCAGTATCCGCGGAGCCGGCGTCCGGGCCGCGGCGGACGATCTCGCCGGGGCGGACGCGGTGCTGCTCGGTCCCGGGCTCGACGACGCCGCGGAGACCGCACGGATGCTCCCCCGCGCCGCTCGGGCGGCCGGGCGCGACACCGTCCTCGTGCTCGACGCGTACGCCCTCGGAGCGCTCGCCGGGCATCCGCGGCTCGCGGGCACCGGCCCCCGCATCCTCACCCCCAACACCGAGGAGGCCGCGCGCCTGCTCGGCCGCGAGACGGACGACCTCGACGCCGACGCGCGCGAACTGGCGCGGCGGTACGGGGCGGTCGTGTCCTGCTTCGGGAGGGTGGCCTCACCCGACGGGCGGCTGCTCACGGTGGGCGACGGGGAGGTCGGGCTCGGCACCTCGGGCAGCGGCGACGCCCTGGCCGGTGCCATCACCGGTCTCGCGGCACGGGGCGCGGAACCGCTGCAGGCCGCGGTCTGGGGCACAGCACTGCACGCCGCGGCGGGCCGGTCGCTGAGCGCCCGCGTCGGCCGCCTGGGCTACCTGGCCTCCGAGATCGTGGACCGCCTGACAGCCGAACTGGAGGCCGTCGGCTGACCCCGGAGCGCTCCGGAATTACCCACTAGCCGCGTGAACGCACGCCGGGTTACTCTCACCGCACGTCCAGACATGCGAGCTGGAGTGGAGAGGGGAGTCCATCATGGACTGGAGCAACTTCTGGAGCGTCGTCTGGCTCTTCTTCTGGAGCTTCGCCTTCGTGGCGTATCTGTTCGCGCTGTTCGCGATCATCAGCGACCTGTTCCGCGACCACAAGCTGAACGGGTGGTGGAAGGCCGTGTGGATCATCTTCCTGATCTTCGTGCCGTTCCTCACCGCGCTGGTCTACCTGATCGCGCGCGGGCCCGGGATGGCCGAGCGGAACCAGCGGGAGGCCCGGCAGATGCAGTCCGCCACGGACGACTACATCCGCCAGGTCGCGCACTCGAGCCCGGCCGATGAGATCTCGAAGGCCAAGGCGCTGCTCGACAGCGGCGCCATCACCCCGGAGGAGTTCGCGCACCTGAAGGCACGGGCGCTCTCCGGTCAGCACACCGGCGGCGCCACCGGCCCCGCCGCACCCACGGCCGCACCGGCCGCAGCCGCACCGACGGTCCCGCCGACCGCTCCCCCGGCCGCCCCCACCGTGTGATCCGCCTGCCGGACGGCCGGGAGGGCGCCGATCCTCCCGCCCGGCCGTCCGGCGCCGCCGCGGCCACCACCGATCGGGAGGCATCATGACCGACGCATCGACAGGCCCCGGCGCACCCGCCGCGACCGAGCTCCCCGCCGCGGCACCCGCCCGACGCGGGATCTGGCCCTTCCGCCGCCGCGGTCGCACCCGCGTGGAGGAGGCGCCTCCCGTGGGCCCGGACAGCGATGAGGGCTCCGGAGCGGGTATCGGACGTGCCCTGAAGATCCTGCTGATCATCGCCGCGTCCGTCGTCATCGCCTGGGGCATGGGCGGAATCAAGGGCATCCTCGCGCCCACGCTGCTGGCGCTCGTCCTGACCATCTGCGCCCAGCCGGTGCGCGTGTGGCTGGAACGTCACGGCACGCCCTCCGGCCTCGCGACGGGTGCGGTCGCACTGACCGTCTTCGCCCTGCTCGCCGGGTTCATCGGCCTGCTGATCGTCGCCCTCGCCCAGTTCGTCGGCATGCTGCCGCAGTACAAGCCGCAGCTGCAGGAGTTCGGGGACAAGCTGGGCGAATGGGCGCAGACCATCGGCCTCGGCGCCGAGCAGGTGCAGCAGATCAAGTCGAGCTTCAACCCGTCGCAGTTCCTGGGCTTCTTCTCCGGGCTGCTGGGCAGTGCGCTCAGCCTGACCGCGTTCCTGGTGGTCGTGCTGACCATGCTCATCCTGATGCCGGCCGACGCCGCCTATACGCCGACGCTGCTGAAGCAGCTGGAGCCGTCGCGGCCGAACCTGGTCTTCGCCCTGGGCAGCTTCGCGCACGGTGTGCGCCGCTACATGGTGGTGACCACGGTGCTCGGCGTCGTGCAGGGCATCCTCAACGGCCTGGCGCTGTGGGCGCTGGGCGTCCCGGCGGCGCTGCTGTGGGCGATCCTGTCGTTCCTGTGCAGCTTCATCCCGAACGTCGGGTACTTCGTCGCCCTCGTCCCCCCGCTGGTGTTCGGCTTCCTCACCGGCGGCTGGGGCACGGTGATCGCGATCATCGTCATCTACGGCGTCGTCAACGCCGTCGTGCAGTCCATCATCCAGCCCAAGGTCGTGGGCAACGCGGTGGCGCTCAGCCAGACCCTCACCTTCTTCGCCGTGCTGTTCTGGGCGGTGGTGCTCGGGCCGATCGGCGCGATCCTCGCCATCCCGATCACCCTGCTGATACGTGCCGTCCTCGTGGACGCCGACCCGCAGGCCCGTTTGTGGCGGCCGTACATCGGCGACCTGCGCCACACCCGCGAGCTCATGAAGGAGGACGCGGTGGCGCGGAAGGCGGAACGGCAGCAGCTGCACGGCAAGGGCGCGAGCGGCGCCTGAGCGGCCGGCCGAGCTGAGCGGGCCGGGACCGGTCAGGCGGAGCGGGCGGCGACCGAGAGGTCGCTCCCACCCTCGACCGTCAGCCGGCGCCCGATCCGGACCAGCTGCGGCTCGTCGGTGAACGACCCGGCGAACAGCGCCTCCCCCTTGCGGAACGACGGCGACTGCTCCAGCAGCTGCCGCGGCACGAACCCGAACACGTCCGCGAGCTCGGCCAGATCGCGCGGCGAGTTCATCCGCATCAGCCCCAGGTTGTCGCACTGGGAGAGCACGTTCGGGTGGATCTTGGTGGGCCGCTGCGTGCTGAGGAACAGCCAGAGGCCGAACTTCCGTCCCTCCGCCGCGATCTGGATGAGCTGCTCGGTCAGCTGCGCCTCGACGCTCGACCGCGGGACGGGCGGGCAGAAGTTGTGCGCCTCGTCGATCACGATGAGGACCGGCCGGCGGTCCATGCGCCGCTCCCAGAGGTCCTCGAGGATGCCCAGGGCCGCCGCCTGCGGTTCCGCCGGGTGCGAGAACCCGCCGACGTCGAGCACGACCACGGGCGGCCGCTGCTCCACCTCCGCCGTGACGGACGCTCCGCCGAAGGCCCACAGCGGCCAGTCCAGGATGCCGAGGTTGTCGATCCGGAGGCCGAGCCGGCGCCGCGCCGGGTCGCTGGATGCGGCGAGGGTCTGCAGGAACGTGTCGCGCGAGAACTCCTTCGGGCCGACGTCGAGGTGCAGCAGTGCGTTGAACTCCTCCTCGTCGGCGATCGGGTCGAGCCGCGCCACCGACGCCTTCGACCGCACGCTCAGGTCGATGTAGCGGATGCGGAGCTGCGGTTCGCGGGGAGTGCTGGAGTGGAAGACCCGGATGTCGAGCTCGCCCCACCGCGCCGCATCGGCCGGAGAGACGTCGTCGCGCGTGCGCGCGAGCTCGGTGAAGTCGGCGTTGGGGTCGAACACCGCCAACGGCAGCTCCGTCTCGAGGAGCAGCTGCTCGAGCACCACACCCAGCGCGTAGGTCTTGCCGGATCCGCTCTGGCCGCACCAGAAGGTGTGGCGGTTGAAGCGGGATCCGTCGAGCACGGCCGGGCGATCCGGCGCCTCCGCTCGCGTTCCGACGGTCAGCGGGATCATGGCGGTCTCCTCTCGCACCGGCCCGGCGGCGCGGATGCGGCCGATGGTAGCGCCGCTCGACCGACCGCGGACAGTCCGCGGATCGGTGGACCCGGCGAACCGTGCGGACGGTGCCGACCGTCAGACCGGCCGGAGCGACTCCGGGATCGGGAACGGCAACGTGTAGATCAGCTGCGGGGCGTCGATCGCGCCGAAGTCGTCCTTCTTGACGACGATGCGCTCGGTCGAGACCTCGGTCAGCCGGACGCGCAGCGCGCGCCCGTCGTCGAGCAGCAGCTCGTAGCGGTCCGCCAGGTAGCCGATGCCCGTCGACTCCAGCAGTTCCTCGCCGGTCAGCCAGTCCACCGGACCCGCGAGCTCGCGCCCGAGCAGGTCGACGGGCACGAAACCCTCCCCCTCCGGACGCAGCCATCCGACGCGTTCGCCGTCCTCGCGGCGGTGCTCGATCCATCCCTGCATTCTGCATACCCTAGCGGCCACGCGCGGACCTATGATGAGCGCGTCCACACCCGGGGACGTCGGCGTCCCCACGGCGGTGGCTCCGTGGAAGAGGTGCGGTATGACCCTGGACATCGCGGAAACGGGCGAGCGGGCGGAGTCGCCCCTCTCTGCCGCGGAACTCTTCGAGGCGGGCCGCGCGGCCCGCACGACGCTCCCCCGCTCGGCGCACGCCGAGTACGTCCCGCCTCCCGGACGCGACCCGATCGGCATCCTGCGCGCCCAGCACGAGAACCGGCTGCAGAACCTCATCGACCTCCGGGTGGAGCGGATGAGCGCCGACGCGTTCGCGTTCTACCGCGGCACCGCCGCGATCCAGGCCGCCGATCTGCGCTCGGCCCCGTCGACCGGCGCGGAGGTCGTCGTCTGCGGGGACGCGCACCTCTCGAACTTCGGCATCTACCGCTCGCCCGAGAACGCCATGGTCTTCGACATCAACGACTTCGACGAGTCGACGGTCGGACCGTGGGAGTGGGACGTGAAGCGGCTCGTCGCCAGCGTCGTCATCGCCGGGCGGGCGATCCCCCTTCCCGCCGACTTCGTGATGGAGGCCGCGCAGGCGACCGCATCCGCCTACCGGATCTGGCTGGCCCGGGCGCTGCAGAACCCGCTGATCACCCGGTACTTCACCCCGAGCTCCGTCACCTCCGCCCGCGAGAGCCGGCTGCTCAGCGCCGACATGCTGAGCCTCATCGACCGGGTCACCAAGGAGTCGCGCAAGCGGACCAGCGAGCACGTCGCCCGCAAGACGCTGGAGACCGACGAGAACGGTGTGCTGCGCTTCATCGATCGGCCGCCGATCCTGCGGCGGGCCGAGCCCGAGGTACAGGCGCTGGCCCAGGGAGCCTATGAGAGCTACCGCGCGACCCTGCCGCCGAACACCGCCCTCCTGACCTCGCAGCTCCGCCTCGACGACGTCGCACGCCGTGTGGTCGGCGTCGGCAGCGTCGGCACGCGCTGCTTCGTCATCGCGCTGCAGGGGCCGACCGGGGAGGTCGTGCTGCTGCAGCTGAAGGAGGCGGAGGCGTCCGTCGTCGAGCGGTTCGGCGGGGTCGCCCCGCTGCCCGGCTACCTGGACCTGTCGCTGCTCCCGGACGAGCAGGGCTACCGCGTGGTGTCGTGCCAGCGCATCCTGCAGGCGGTGTCGGATCCGTTCCTCGGCTTCCTGCGCGTGGAGGGTTTCGCGTTCTACATGCGCCAGTTCCGCAACAGGAACGCGTCGTTCGAGATCCCGTCGATGAACGCGGTGCAGTTCTTCGACTACGCGCGGATGTGCGGGGCCGTCCTCGCCCGGGCGCACGCACGCTCGCCGAAGGCGGCGTTCGTCGCCGGGTACCTCGGGACCGGCCCGTCGTTCCCGCGGGCACTGGCCGAGTGGGGGCGCCGCTACGCGGACCAGGCCGAGGCCGACTACGCGGAGTTCGTCGCGGCCGCGCGGGACGGGGTGTTCGCGGTCGCCTGAGTGGGTCGTTCAGCCAGGCGGGGCGCTCAGCCGGCGGGGCGCTGTCCCGGCGGCAGCAGGAAGGCGCGCACCGCCTCCTCCACCTCCGGGGTGTCGAGGTGGAGGCCGTGGCGCGCCTCGAACTCGGTCAGCGTCGCGTGCGGGATGCGCTCCGCCAGCAGGTGCGCGTGCGACACCGGGGTGAGCGCGTCGTGGCGTCCGTGCACGACGAGCGTGTCGGCGCGGATGCGGTCGAGCACGGCCGACCCGTCGTGGTCGCGGCTGGCCGCGAAGTGCCCGCGGAGCGCCGGGCGCGTCGCGACCCGCGTGAAGAAGCGGTCGACGTCGGCGGGATGCGCGGCCGCCCAGCCGTCGTCGAAGAACAGCGGCAGCATCCGCTCGCGGTCGCCGCTCAGCAGGTCGGCGACGGCGGCGGGGTCGCGGCGCGCGGCGGACCGGTCGCCGGAGGTCGTGGCGATGAGCACGAGCCGGCGGACCCGCTCCGGGTGCTCGGCCGCCAGCCACTGGGCCACCCGTCCGCCCATCGAGTGGCCGACGACGTGCGCGGCGGCGACGCCGGCAGCGTCGAGCACCGCGACCGCGTCGTCGGCGAAGGCGCGGGTCGAGTAGGCGGCGGGGTCGCCGAGCCCGCTCTCGCCGATGCCGCGGTGGTCGTAGACGATCACCCGGAAGTCACGGGCGAGGGCGTCCGCGAACGGACCCCAGCCGTGCATGCCGGTCGCCTGCCCGGCGATCAGCAGGACCGGGACGCCGACGCCCCGCTCCGCGAAGGCGATCGGCGTCCCATCGTCCGCCGTGGCGTGCTGAATGTCCTGCTCCTCCATGAGGTCAGTCCCGCGCTCCGACGATCGGACGCTCCCGCACGGCGCGAGCGCTCCAGCGTCCGTCCGCCTTCTCGACCCGGATGCGGTGCTCGAAGGCGCGGCTCACCGTCTCGGTCGTGATCACGTCGTCGATGCCGCCGACCGCCACCGTCCGGCCGTGCGCGATGAGCAGCGCGTGCGTGGTCGACTCCGGCAGCTCCTCCAGGTGGTGCGTCACCAGCACGGACGCCAGGGCCGGCGCCGAGTGCGCCAGGCCGTCGATCGTCTCGAGCAGTTGCTCGCGCGCCGCCACGTCCAGTCCGGTCGTCGGCTCGTCGAGCAGCAGCAGCCGCGGGTCGGAGATCAGCGCGCGAGCGATCAGCGTCCGTCCGCGCTCGCCCTGCGACAGGGTGGGCCAGCGGGAGTCGCGGCGCTCGTCGAGCCCGACCGCGTGCAGCAGGTCGCGCGCTCGGCGCAGCTCGTCGTCGGCCGGCTCCCAGCGCATCGGCAGCTCCTGCGTTCCGGTGATGCCGGTCAGCACGACCTCGGTGACGGTCAGCGGCGAGCGCACCGGGTGCCGCGGGTTGACGTGGCCGATGTGCCGCCGGAGCTCCTGCAACTCGACCCTGCCGAGCCGGTGGCCCAGCACATCCACCGTGCCGGAGGTCGGGAAGGTGAGGGCGCCGCAGAAGCCCAGGACCGTCGACTTGCCCGCGCCGTTCGGGCCGAGCAGCGCCCAGTGCTCCCCGGCGCGCACGGTGAGGTCGATGCCGTCGAGGATGTGCGTGCCGTCTCGGCGGAAGGTGACATCGTTCAGTTCGAGCACGATGTCGTCGGACTGCCAGCTCACCGATCCACCCTATCGGGGGTCACGATCGGGTCACGTTCGGTCTTCCTTCGCCGTTCCCCTAGGCGACGCACAGGCCCGCTCCCTACGCTCGCCCCCTATGACCACGCAGCCGCTTCGACCCGGACCGCTGGCCCGCCGCCGCATGGCGCGGCTGGCGCAGAGCGACGCGGCCGCCGTCCACGACGGCCCGGCGCCGGCGGCCGAGGGCACGACGCCCACGATCGCGGCCCTGCAGGCGCGCGCAGACGGCTTCGCCCGCCGCGAGGAGCAGCGCTTCTTCCGCGCCATGCGCCGGGAGCTGACCGAGCACCGCATGGTGACCGCCGCCCTGCGCGCCGACCTCGACGCCTACGAGGACCGCCTCGACCGGCTGTCCGAGGCGGACCGCCTGCGCATCGCGGACGGGCCGGGACCGGCGTTCGAGGAGCTGCGGCGGCTGGAGCGGCGCATCCGGCGGGCGCATCGACGCTCCGACGAGCTCAGCGCGCTGATCAACACGCGGTTCACCGCGGCGCAGCTGCGGGCGGCGCGGATGTTCGACCGCTCCGACGAGCTCGCCGCCGTGTACTGGGGCGCGCTCCGCCGCGCCACCGCCGGCCGGGTCGCTCCCCAGCCGCCCGGCCTCCGCCGCGCCGGCTGGCTGACGTCGCGCAGCACGGCCGTCGACGCCCTGCACCCGATCGCACCCCACGAGGCCGACCACAGGAGGACCGATGCCCCGGCGTGAACGACTGAAGGACTACCGCGTCCCCGCCACCGGAGGTCTCCGCCGCCGGCTGCTGTGGCGGCTGCGGCGGATGCGCCATGCCGTCGACGTCGAGACGCTGGAGGTGTTCGAGCACGAGCTCGCCGCCTTCGAGCGCGCGGGCGTCGCCGACCTGGAGCGCCAGCGCACGCGCAATGTCGCCGCCGCCTCGGCGCGGGTGGCCGAAGCGCAGGCCCGGGAGGAGCTGATCCGCCGGGCGCTCGAGCGCGCCGAGGACGACATCCGCCGCGCGGACCTCGACGTGGAGCGGCTGGACGCCAAGCTCGCCGGCCACGACCCCGACTTCCACACCTACGCCTGAGAGGACGCCATGGCTCGCGACATCGTCACCCGCCCGCCCCGTCTGCGCCCGCGCGTCGGGCACATCTCCCCGTTCGCCCACGCGATGGTCTACGTGCTGCTCGTCGCGATGATCGCGGTGGACTACATCCTGCTCACGCAGGCGCTCACCCTGCTGCTGCGCAACGACAGCCAGTACGGCTCCATCGGGCTGCAGATGTACATCATCACGCTCGGCATCTCGCTCGCCGTGGTCACGCTGCCGCACATCGTGGCCATCCTGCTGCGCCGCGTGCAGGCCGGGATCATGTCGCGGCGGTGGATCGCGACCGCGGTCGTCCTGGGGCTGGTCTGGGCCGCCGTGCTCGCCGGGGTCACGATCGCCCGGATCAAGGCGGGCATCGACGCGCAGAGCGCCGGCGGCCTGACCGGGCTGGTCGGCGGCTCGCAGACCGCGGCGCCCGCCGGCTTCTCGTGGACCGCCCCGGACACGATCATGGCGTTCCTGATGCTGGGCGTGCTCGTCACCTCCGGCGCGGTCAGTTTCGTCGTCGCCTGGCTGACCACGCGTCCGCTGCTCACGGCGGCCGAGAAAGCGCACGCACACGCCGCACGCCTGCGCCTGCACCGCGACCGGCTGCTCGGCGAGGCCGTCGCGGCGCAGGAGCGGACCCGCTCGGCGCTGCAGCTCGACGCCCACGACGCCATCCGCTACACCGGCGCGCGGGTCACCTTCCACTCCCGGATGGACGTGGTGCGGGCGCAGCTCGCCACGCGCCTCGCGCAGCGCGAGCGCGACCCGGAGAGCACCAGCCAGATCATCCGCGAGCTGCGGTCGCGCCGCGGCGTCGAGACGCCTGACATCGCCACGCCGCTGCCGCCCGGGGCGACGGCAGCACCGGCGGCCGGTCCCGGGACGGCGACCGGAGGCCTCCAGTGAGCGCGGCGCGGGCGACCCGCGGGCGTCTCCTGGCGGCCGCCGCGGCCGTCGTCGCCGTCTGCGCGTGCCTGACCGCGTGCACGCCCGCGACGGCGTCCGGCGAGGCCTGCGACCAGTCCCACAAGCGCAACCTCGGCGTCGTCGCCGGCAGCACGGCCAACGCGCCGGCCGTCGCCGTCCCGGCCTCCGCATCCACCCAGCTGGAGGAGGCGGGCAAGACCAACGGGAGCGTCACCGTCGTGGTGCCGTCCGGCACCCCGCAGGTGATGGGCACGACCGCGCTGGGCTCCTCCGCGCAGGATGCGATCGTCTGCCAGAACGACCAGCGCACCAAGCTCGCGCAGATCGGCTCGTACATCGCCGGGCTGAAAGCCTCCGCGCCCGAGGTCGACTTCCTCGGGGCCATCGACCAGGCGGCCCGCGACCTCGGCAGCGACCCGATGGGCGTCGTCGTGATCGGCAGCGGACTGCAGACCACCGACCCGCTGAACTTCGCCGGCACCGGCCTGCTCTACGCCGACCCCGCGCAGGTGGTGGCCGATCTCACGGCTCGTGGCCTGCTCCCGAAGGACCTGAAGGGCGTCACCGTGTACTGGTCCGGGATGGGCGACGTCGCGGGCGCGCAGCAGCCGCTCACCGTTCCCGCCCGGAGCAACCTCGAGGCGATCTGGTCGGCCGTGGTGAAGGCCGCGGGCGGCACACTGTCACTGCTGCCCGAACCCGCCTCCGGGAGCGCCGCCGCGGGTCTCCCCGCGGTCACGCCCGTCGCCGTGGAGGCCGTCTCGACGAAGACCGACTGGTCGCATCCGGTCGTCATCCGCAACAGCGACCTGCTGTTCACGAAGGACACGGCCGACTTCTCCGATCCGGCCGCCGCGCAGAAGGTGCTCGCCACGCTGGTGCCGGCCATCGAGCAGAACGGCAAGCCGGTCACCGTGACGGGCACCGCATCCAAGGACCAGGCCACTGACAATACGGCGGACACCGCGCTGTCGCTGCGCCGGGCGGATGCCGTGAAGGCGGCACTGGTGGGACTGGGGGTGCCCGCGTCGCTGCTGCAGACGGCCGGGGTCGGGTTCCAGTGGTGCGGCTGGAAGAGCGAGACGGACGCGAGCGGGAAGTACTCCGACGCGCTCGCGGAGCAGAACCGCACCGTCATCCTGACGTCCGCGGGCGTCGGGCTGTGCGGCTGAGGATCGATCGCCGGTCCCGGGAATCGTGACCCCCGCCTCGCTGTTCCGTCGGACATGACGACCATCGGACTCATCGGATCAGGACACATCGGCTCCCAGCTCGCGCGCCTCGCGGTCGCGCACGGCTACGACGTGGTGCTCAGCAACTCCCGCGGCCCCGAGACCCTGCAGGGCCTCGTCGACGAACTGGGCGAGCGCGCCCGCGCCGCGACCCCGGCGGAGGCCGCGTCCGCCGGCGACATCGTGGTGGTGACGACTCCCCTGGCCGCCGAGGCGACGCTCCCCGTCGCCGAACTCGCCGGGAAGATCGTGATCGACACCAACAACTACTACCCGCAGCGCGACGGGCACATCGCGGAGCTGGATGACGAGTCGACGACCGTCGCCGAGCGCCTGCAGAAGGTGCTGCCGGAGTCGCACGTGGTGAAGGCGTTCAACCACATCGGGGCCCGCGAGCTCACGAGCCAGAACCTTCCGGCCGGCACGCCGGACCGCCGCGCGCTGATCGTCGCGGGCGACGACGCCGGAGCGCGCGAGCGCGTCGCGGCCCTGATCGACGAGTTCGGGTTCGACGCGGTGGACATCGGACCGCTCTCCGAGGGATGGCGTGCGCAGCGCGACACACCGGCCTACGTGCGCCGCTACGACGCCGCGGGCCTGAAGGAGGCCCTCGCCGCGGCCAAGCGCTACCGCGACATGTGATCGCGGGCGGTGGGGCTCAGCCCGCGGTCTTCGCGGTGACGAGCTCCACCGTCGGCGCGGCCGACGGCATCGCGCCGACGGCCTCGGAGGCCGCGCGCGACGAGAGGTAGCTGCCGCTCACGAACGCGATCGCCGCGAAGACGAGTCCGACGACGAGGTCGGCCCACTGGGTGCTGGTGAGGTGCTGGAGGAGCCCTCCCGTCCCGTGGGTCGCATCCGCGGCTCCGGGCGCCAGGAGGAGTCCGAACGCCAGGGTGCACACCGCGGCGGAGAATCCAAGGACGTACCAGGCGACTTCTTTCACATGCCTAGCTAACGCCGGATCAGGATGCGGCTGTAGAGGCTTGCGCTCCGCACTTTCAACGTGCTAGGCAACGCCCATGGAGTGCCCTCTGTACATTTTCATACGGACGCAACAGAATGACGTTACATGAGCCACCCTCATGTGATCCGGACCCCAGACCAGCGGCTCCGGATCTTCGTGTCGTCCACGCTGCAGGAGCTCGCCGCTGAGCGCCGTGCCGCACGGACCGCCATCGAACGGCTGCACCTCGCTCCCGTCATGTTCGAGCTCGGCGCGCGCCCTCATCCGCCCCGTGAGCTGTACCGGGCGTACCTCGAGCAGAGCGACGTCTTCGTGGGCCTCTACTGGGAGCGCTACGGCTGGGTCGCCCCCGAGGAGGAGGTCTCCGGTCTCGAGGACGAGTACAACCTCTGCCCGCCGGAGCTGCCGCGCCTGCTCTACGTCAAGACGCCCGCCGACGGACGCGAACCGAAGCTCTCCGAGCTGCTGGCCCGCATCCGCGACGACGACCGCGCCGCCTACAAGTACTTCGAGACGCCCAAGGAGCTCGCGCAGCTGATCGAGAACGACCTCGCCACGCTGCTCGCCGAACGGTTCGACCAGAGCCGGGCGGTCGTGACGGCGGACGTGGCGAGCGACGCCGACCGTGTGGTGGAGCCGGTCCGCCTGCCGGTGCCGCTGACCGGCCTCGTCGGCCGGGACGACGACATCCGGGCGATCGTCGACCGCTTCTCGACCGGGACGCGGTTCATCACCCTCGCCGGACCCGGCGGCATCGGGAAGAGCCGGCTGGCCATCGCGGCCGCCCGGGCCGCAGCGCAGGACTTCGAGGACGGCGCCGTCTTCGTCGACCTGTCGGCCGTGCACGACCCGCAGCGCGTGCCGAACCGCATCGCCCAGGCGCTGGGCGTGCGCGACACCGGCGACGCGCCCATCCTGGACAACCTGGTCACCGCGCTGCGCGACCGCCGCATCCTCCTGGTGCTCGACAACTTCGAGCAGGTGCTGGACGCCGCGCCGCTGCTCACGGGACTGCTCGCGGCGGCCCCGGGCCTCGCGCTCCTCGTCACCAGCCGCGCACTGCTGCGGGTGAGAGCCGAGCAGAGCTACGAGGTCGGCCCGCTCGCCGAGGACTCCGCGGTGAACCTCTTCGTGGAGCGCGCGCACGCCGTCAAGCCCGACTTCGAGGTCACGCCTGAGAACGCCGAGGCGGTCGCGCGCGTCTGCGCCGCCCTCGACGGGGCGCCGCTCGCGATCGAGCTCGCCGCGGCGCGCGTCCGTGTGCTCTCCCCCGCCGAGCTCCTCGACCGGCTCGACCGGCGGCTCTCCGTGCTCGTCGGCGGCTCACGCGACCTGCCGGAGCGGCAGCAGACCATCCGCCGCACGATCGAATGGAGCACCCAGCTGCTCGCTCCGACGCAGCGCCGGCTGCTGTCACGGCTGGGCGTGTTCGAGGGCGGCTTCACCCTCGAAGCCGCCGAGGCCGTCGGCGAAGACGGGGACGGCCCGGACGTGCTGAGCGACCTCGCGGTGCTGGTCGACTCCAGTCTGGTGTCGCAGCACGACAGCGACGACCGGCCGCGGTTCACCATGCAGGCGATCGTCCGCGAGTACGCCCGGGAGCGGCTGCAGACCGAGGGCGAGCTGCAGGCGGCGCGCGACGCGCACGCGCGGTTCTTCATCGACCTCGGCGCCCGGGCCCGCCTCCCGCTCAAGGCCGGCGGCCAGCGGGAGTGGCTGCAGCGGCTCGGCGACGAACGCGACAACCTGCGAGCGGCCGAGCGCTACCTCCTGGATGCCCGCGACTGGGACCGCGCGGCGCAGCTCGCCTTCAACCTGTTCCTCTACTTCTGGGTCATCGGCCTGCTCGGCGAGGTGCGGACGTGGATGGACGAACCGCTCGAATCGGGCGACGCGCTCCACGATCGCACCCGCGCCATCGCGCTCTACTTCACGCGCACCATCCGCTTCTGGAAGGACCCGGACGGCCGGGTGGCCGCCGACCTGCAGGAGAGCGCGGACCTGTTCCGCCAGTGCGCCGACCGCACGGGCGAAGCCATGGCGATGATCTCGCTCGCCCTCGCCCTGCTGGCTGGCGAGAAACCGGACACTGCCCGCGCTCAGGAGGTGATGGAGCGCAGCCTCGCGCTGTTCCGCGACACCGCCGACGTCTGGGGCGAGTCCATGGCGCTCGTGCTGCTCGGCCGCGTCGCCCTGCTCGAGCAGTCGGTGCGGACGGCGTTCGACCGCTTCGACGAGTCCCTGGCGCTCACCCAGCGCAGCGGCGACGCCGTCGGCGGCCGCATCGCCGCGTACCACCTGGGCTGGGCGCACCTCCTCCTGGGAGCCCCGGAGGACGCGCGGAAGGACTTCATGCTCAGCGTGACGCTCTCCACGTCCCTCGGGCACATCGAGGGGATCGCCTACGGCCTGGAGGGACTGGCGGCGGTCGCGGCCCTGGCGGGCGACGTCGACCGCGCCGGGCGGCTGGCGGGTGCGGCGCACGCGCTGCGGGAGCGATCCGGAACGCACAACGGCCCGACCTTCACGTTCCACCAGCGCTACCTGGACCGGCTCGCGGCGGCGTCTCCGCCCGGGCGCCTGGCCGAGGCCGTCGCCGAGGGCCGGGAGCTCGGCGTCGAGCAGGCGGTGGCGGAGGCGCTGGCCGAGCCCAGCCTCAACTGACGGGCGACGAGCGCATCCCTTAAATGTTGGAACCCCGGCACCAGAACGGTGCCGGGGTTCCGCCAGATCCCGGTGGGCGCACCCGAAACGCCGGCCGGGATGGTCTGTGGTCGGTCAGGCGATGAGCGCCTGGTCCGCGGTCTGGTCGGCCGGGGCCGGGGCGACCCAGGCGCCGTACACGGCGACGCGTGCCGACTCCAGCGAGCCGTAGACGCCGAGCTCGCGACCGGTGCAGTCGGTGGCGACGAAACCGTCGTGGTTGCGGTCCACCATCCCGACGTAGGAGGTCGGCGTCGAGGCCACCCAGAGCGCCGCGGCCGGCGAGTGCCAGGAGACGTACTCCGTGGGGAGATCGATGATGTCGGCGAGCTGCTCGGCCATGGTTCTTCCTTACTTCTCTTCCGTCGCGGTGCGATTCGTTGACCTAGTTAGATGATCGAACTACCGGTCCGGTGAAGCAAGAAATTCGGGGGGCCTTGTTTTCGCTGAGGCCATCCGCTATAAGCGCTGGCCCAGCCTCATCGCTGGCCGGGCGGACGCGTCTCCGACTCCTCCATGACGATCATTCCGGAGGCCCGGCCACCGGTCTGGATCATGGCCTCGATCCAGTCCTTGTTCAGCGTCGGCACCTTCGACCCGGAGAAGAAGATGTGCAGGGGGACGCCGTTGTCCACCCAGATCGTGTGCCGTCCGCTGCCGAGCTCGGCCGGGACCGGCCAGGTGAGGAAGAAGTTCTCACCCCGCCGCAGTTTGGTGCTGATGGCGATCTGCATGTGGAACAGGAGACGGTCGTCCAGTTCGTAGCTTTCGCCGTCATAACGGAGAGTTCCCACGGGTGCCTTTCGTGTGTCGAGAGAGGGCGCGTGAATGCTCCTGCGAGCATATACGTCAGGAATACAGGTGTATCGTGACCGCGCGATAGTGTTCTACGACACACGAACGGAAAGGAAACACCGCATGATCGTTCACCGCCTCACGGTCGACGGAAAGGACTACTTCCTGCCCGATCCGGTGACCGACCTCCGCGGAAAGATCCTGGAGGCGGTGCGAGCGGGCGGTGGCTACGTGACCATCCCTCCTCTGCGCGGCGGCCCCGGCGTCGACGTGCTGTTCTCGCCGGGCATGCCGGTCACCTGGGCGCAGATCGAGGTCGATCCGCCCGCCACGCGCCAGGAGGAGCCGCGGGTCGACATCGACTCGTTCGACGCGCTCTGAACCGCTGAGCCTCGCGGACGCGCACGTTCCCTCGGGACGTGCGCGTTCGTCGTCTCCGGGCCCGTCCACGGGCCTACGGCTTCGGGCGCGTTACCGGGCGAAGCGGTTGCGGTACCAGTCGACCAGCACGTCAGCCGGCTGCGGCTTGGAGATGAGGTAGCCCTGCGCGCGGTCGCATCCGGCCGCGGCGAGCCGGTCGAGCTGCAGCTGCGTCTCGACGCCCTCCCCGACCACGCGGATCCCCCGCCTGTGGGCCTCCGTGATGATCTGCGCGACCTCGTGGACGCGCTCCTCTGACTGCACCAGGCTCTTGTCGAGCTTGAGCTCGCGCGCGTGGAGGGACTCCACCCGGGCGAACGAGGAGTGCCCGGTCCCGAAGTCGTCGACCGAGATGGTCACACCGGCCGCCGCCAGCGCCTCGAGCGGCGCCGCCACCCGTTCCGGATGCGCGATGCTGTGGCTCTCGGTCACCTCCACCGTCAGGGTGGTGGGGTTGCACCGGCCGGTCGCGAACGCGCCCTCGAACATGTCGTAGAGGGACGGGTCCTCCAGCTGGGTCGCCGAGACGTTGACCGCCACCTCGATCGTGCACCCCGGGATGTACTCGGCGGTCACATCGGAGATGATGCGCGCGGTCAGCAGCGGCAGCAGCCCGGTCTTCTGCGCGACGTCGACGAAGACGTCGGGCGCGACGGGTCCGTGCTCGGGATGCGTCCAGCGGGCCAGCGCCTCGACGCCGACCATGGAGCCGTCGGCGACGTCGATCTGCGGTTGGTAGGCAGCGATGACCTGGCGCTGCGCCAGCGCGATCTCGAAATCGCGGGCGAAGTCCTCGAGGGTCCCGTCCACCAACGTCATCTTCTCGATGCTCCACACGCACGAGCGGGTTGTCAACTTTTCGGGGGACCCCTTGCGCTCGGGGCCCTCCTGCCGCTAGCGCGCCCGGCGGCGACGGTGCCGCAGCCCTCCCGCGATGCCCAGGAAGGTCGCCGCCGCCGCCCCCGCGACGCCGGCGACCACCAGGTCCACCGCCATGACGGCGGGTTGGATGGCGCTCCCTGCCGGCGCGATCACCAGCACGATCGCGGCGAGCGCGATCGCGGCGGCGAACGCCCCGGCGGATGACAGTCCCTGCATGGCCGTTCCCCTCGTCGACCTGACCTACGGCTGGAGCATAGCCGTCGGCCGCCGCGCCCGGCAGGCAGCACCCGCCGTGTTCACCCGATCGTCACCTGCCCGCACTCCGCCTCGGGGCGGGATGCGGTCATGCGGCCTCGGGCGGGAACGAGACGGGGTAGGGCTGGTCCGCATCGGCGGAGCGGCTGACCGGCGCCCAGGCGAGGTCGGAGGCGAGGAGGCGGCGGTCCTGGGCGATGCTGAACTCCGCCGCCGTGGCGCCGAGCGGGAGGTTGGTCGGCAGGTCGCGCCGGCCGGCGATGCCGACGAGGATCTCGGCCGCGCGCACGGGATCGCCGGCCGGACCGGCGTCGCTCTGCCGTACCCGCCGGTTCATCGCGCCCACCGTCTCCTGGTACTGCTCGGGGACGTCGTGCACCTCCATCGACGAGCCGGCCCAGTCGGTGCGGAACCCGCTCGGCTCGACGACCAGCACGCGCACGCCGAAGGGCGCCGTCTCCGCGCGCAGCACGCGGCTGAAGCCGTCGATGGCGAACTTCGCCGCCTGGTACGACGCGATCCCCGGGGAGCCGCCGACGCGTCCACCCACCGAGGAGAACTGGATCACGAGCCCGCCGCCCTGCTCGCGCAGGATCGGGATCGCCGCTTTGCTGACGTTGTAGACGCCCCAGAAGTTGGTCTCGAACTGGCGGCGGAAGTCGGCGTCGTCGGTCGTCTCGATCGGCGACACGTTGGCGTAGCCGGCGTTGTTGACGATGACGTCGAGGCGGCCGAATCGCTCGTGCGCCTCGGCGAGCGCGTCGGCGGCGCGCGCCGCGTCCGTCACGTCGAGTGCGAGCGGGAGGATGCGGTCGCCGTACTCGGCGACGAGGTCGTCGAGCTGCTCGGGGCGCCGGGCAGTCGCGGCGACCCGGTCGCCCGCCTGCAGCGCGGCGACGACGAGAGCGCGGCCGAAGCCGCGGGAGGATCCGGTGACGAACCACGTCAGCGGTGCCCGGTCGGTGGTGAGTGTCTGTTCCATGCCGTTAGTGAAACACCGTTTCTTTACCTAATGCAACCGCGTTGCGATATGGTGGTCGCATGACTTCGTCCGAGACGTTCCAGCGCGCCCGCAGCCGAGAGGCAAAGGCGGTCCGCGAGCAGGCCATCCTGGACGCGGCGCGCGCGCTAGCGGCCGAGCGCGGCATCCGCACGGTCACGCTGACCGAGATCGCCGACGCGGTGGGGATGCACAAGTCGGCCATGCTGCGCTACTTCGAGACCCGCGAGGAAATCTTCCTGCGCCTGACCGCCGAGGCCTGGGGCGAGTGGACGCCCGCGCTGATCGAACGGCTTGCCGCCGCATCCACCCCCGCGGAGGTCGCAGCGGCCTTCTCGACGACGCTCGCCGAGCGCGGGCCGTTCTGCGACCTGCTGGCGCAGGCCCCGCTCAACCTGGAGCGGAACGTCTCGGTCGAGGCGGTGCGCGCCTACAAGCTGACCAGCGGCGAGAGCCTCGCCCGCATCGCGGAGGCGGTCCGGTCCGCTCTCCCCGCGCTGCCGGAATCCGCGGCGCGAGACCTCGTGGCCGCGGCGACCTCGCTCGCCGGCACGTTCTGGCAGATCTCCACGCCGCCGCCCGAGATCGCCGCGCTGTACCGGTCGGACCCGCGGCTCGGGCACGCGCTCATCGACCTCGAGCCGCGGCTGCGCCGCATCCTCAGCGCGTACCTGGTCGGGGCGCTGGAGAGCGCCTGACTGCGTCGTGAGGCGGCCCCGTCGCGGGCTGGCAGCGCACCACTCGCGGCGTACGGTGTCGGCGTGACCGACCTCTCCCCCGGCTCCACCTCGACCACCAGCACCGCCGCCCACCCCGGACGCGGCCCCGCCTTCGCGGTGTGCATCGCGGTGGGGGCGCTCACGATCCTCGATCTCTCCGGCGTCAACGTCGCGCTGCCGTCCATCCAACGGTCGCTGCACGCCGACTCGACCCAGCTGCAGCTGATCGTCGCCGGCTACGCGCTCGCCTTCGGCCTCACGCTCATCCCCTCCGGACGGCTGGGCGACACGCGGTCGCGCCGGGCGATGTTCGTGATCGGGCTGATCGGCTTCAGCGCGGCCAGCGCCCTCTGCGCGCTCGCGCCGGGCATCGTCTGGCTGACGGTGACGCGCTTCGTGCAGGGCGCGGCGGCCGGCGTGCAGATGCCGCAGGTGCTCGGGATGATCCAGCAGCTCTACCGAGGAGAGGAGCGCGGCCGCGCGTTCGGCGTGTTCGGGGCGATGGTCGGCATCGCGACGGCGATCGGGCCGACACTCGCCGGCTCCCTGATCGCTCTCGGCGGAGCGACCGAGGGATGGCGACTGCTGTTCTGGTTCAACGTCCCGTGCGGCGCCGTGGCGCTGTTCTTCGCACTCCGGTACCTGCCGCGCGACCAGGAGCGGAGCCGCGAGGGCACGCAGCTCGACCCGGTCGGCCTCGCGCTCCTCGCCGTGGCGATCCTGGGGCTGATGCTGCCGTTCCTGATGACGACGGGCTCGTCGACGGACGACCCGCTGCGCTGGCTCTGGCTCATCGCGTTCGTCGTCGCGGGCGGCGCCTTCCTGCTCTGGGAGCGGGCCTACCGCCGCCGCGGACTCTCGCCGATCGTGCACCTCGAGCTGTTCCGGACGGCGTCGTACCGCAACGGCATCCTGATCGCGGCGGTGTACTTCGCCGGGCTCCCGGCGAGCTTCCTCGTCACCACGCTCTTCCTGCAGGAGGGACTGCACGCGCAGCCGCTCACCGCAGGCCTCGTCAGCGTTCCGTTCGCCCTCGGCGCCGCGCTCTCCGCCTTCGTGGGCGGCCGCCTGGTGCAGCGCTTCGGCCGCGGCCTGGTCGTGACGGGACTGGTCGTGGTCATCGTGGGGATCGCCGCGCTGCTCGCGTCCGCGACGCTGGCCCCTCCGCCGTCCGCCGTCTGGTTCATGGCCGGCTCGACGCTCATCGGCGGCCTCGGGGGCGGGCTCGTGATCTCGCCCAACCAGACGCTCACGCTCTCCGAGATCCCGCCCGAGGAGGGAAGCGCCGCGGGCTCCATCGCCCAGCTGGGCCAGCGCATCGGGACGGCGGTCGGCGTGGCGCTCGTCACGGCGGTGTTCTTCGCCACGGTGCCGGGCGGGGGCTCGCATCCCGTCTCCGAGTACCACGCCGCCGTGCGCTCCGGGTACCTCGTCACGCTGGCACTGCTCGCAGTGGCGCTGGTCGTCGGGCTGGTCGACCTGCGCGAGCGGCGGAGGGCGGGCAAGCGCGGGGTGTGACGGGCGGACGGCGCGGGCGGAATGTGCGTCCGGGCGGTCCGGGCGGGATGTGCTTCCGGGCGGTCCGGCTAGTCCGCCTGCTCCACCGGGTCGACCGGATTCGAACGACCGACGATGAGCGGGTCGACGGGCGTGAAGGGGAACCGGGGCAACTGCGCCTCCGGCACCCCGAAGGACGCCGACAGCACCTCGCGGGAGAACGCCGAGGCGGTCGCCCGATAGCCGATGTCACCGGGCGTCGGCTGGTCGAAGAAGATCAGGAAGTGGATGCCCTCCTCGCCGAGGGACTCGATGTGGTGCGGATATGCGCGCGGGATGAAGTAGGCATCCCCCGGTTCGAGCTCGTACGTGTCGATGGTGCCGTCGGGATCGAGGACCGTCATCCGGGCGTGTCCGCTCTGCACGTAGCCGAGCTCCGCCGTGACGGGATGCCAGTGCGGCTCACGCATGCCGGTGCCGCCGATCTCGAGCGAGTACATCGAGAGGTCGTCGAGCGCCGCCCAGAACTGCTTACGGGCCAGCCGGGCGCTGCCGTAGGCGTAGGACAGCGGCGGGATCTGCCCGGCGACATCGAAGAGGTGCGCGTTCGGGAGCCCGGCGGTGTCCGGGATGCGCGCCGGCCCCTCCCGCCGGACGATCTGCTGGGCGTCGTGCCGGTCGAACGGCCGGAACGCGGACGCCGGAAGGTCGTAGGTGTTGCCGAGCACCGCATCCGTCATCGCGTTCACGCTGTTCTGCAGCGAGAAGTGCGCCGGGCGCGCGCTGCGCAACGAGGCGATGACCTCGGCGGTCTCCTCGCCGACGTTCTCGATGTGGTAGATCGCCCCGGAGGCGACGTGATACATCTGCCCGGCCTGCACGACGAAGCTCGCGAACTCGTCCGCGGTGGCCAGCATGGAGACGAGGACGGTGCCGCGCACGACGTAGGCGATCTGGTTGGCGTTCACGTTCCACTGCGGCTCGCGCACTGCTCCCGGTTCCAGCACGATGCGCTTCAGCGACATCCTCCTCAGGATCGGGAAGTCGTCACGGGTGAGCTGCGAGATGCGCCCGCCATCGTTCTGGAAGGTGTCCGGCGAATCGATCAGTGAGGCGACGTGCGGCGAGCTGGAGGTCATGTCTTCCCTTCGGTGAGCGCTGACGCACGCAACGCTAGGGCCGCCCGGCGTGCGCGATCAACGCTTGTCCTGGGGGCTTCGAGCGGCGATGCTGGACTGTTGCCGTGCTGCGGGACTGCTGCCTCACCGGCTTACTGCGGGTGGCTCACTGCGGGTGGCTTACTGCCGGGTGGCTTACTGCGGGTAGGGCGTCTCGCCGCGCTCGAGCATCGCGACCAGCTTCGCCAGACGGTTGCCGCGGCTGGTGGCGCTCGGGGCGGTGATGATGCGGTGCAGCACGGCGTACCGGTTCTGGGCGTTCAGGCGCTCGAAGGTCGCTGCCGCCGCCGGGGATGCGGCGAGGGCTGCGGCCAGATCCTCGGGCGTCTCGGCGGAGGCGGAACCCGCGTAGGCGCGCTCCCACCGCCCGTCGGCCTGGGCGCGCTCGATCTCGGCGTGGCCGGCCGGCCGCATCCGCCCCTCGGCGATCAGCGCCTCGACTAGGCCGATGTTGCGCTGCGACCACAGCGACGTCTTGCGCCTCGGGGTGTACCGCTGCACGAAGGTCGCCTCGTCCCGCGACCGGCGCTGGCCGTCGATCCATCCGCTGCAGAGGGCCTCCACGACCGCCTGGTCGTAGCTCAGGCTCGTCGGGTCGGTCGTCCCCTTCTTGGCGAGGATCAGCCAGACGCCGTCCGACGTCGACTCGTGCTCATCGAGCCACGCACGCCAGGCCGCCTGGTCGGCGACGACCAGCGGTTCGGGATCGGGACGGGTGTCGTCGGCCATGACCCGATCGTAGGGGCGACCGCCGACGGTGGATGCGGGGGCGGGATGCGCGGTTGCACGATCGTCGGAGAACGGGTCCGGAATCTCCGACACAGGGCTCTGTCGCGGGAGATCCGGGCGGGAAGGGGCTGCATCTCCGACGGACGGTGACGGATCTCCGACGATCGGTCATCACTGCCCGACGCAGGCACCCACCGCGACGCCGACGACCATCGTCGGAGAACAGGTCCGGAATCTCCGACGCAAGGCTCTGCGGAGGGAGATCCGCGCCGAAAGCGGCTAGATCTCCGACGGACGGTCACAGATCTCCAACGATTGGTCACCAGTGCCCGACGCAGGCACCGATCGTCGGAGAACGGGTCCGGAATCTCCGACACAGGGCTCTGCGGAGGGAGATCCGCGCCGGAAGCGGCTGGATCTCCGACGGACGGTCACGGATCTCCGACGATCGGTCACCAGTGCCCGACGCAGGCACTCAGCGCGACGCCGACGACGATCGTCGGAAAACGGGTCCGGAATCTCCGACGCAAGGCTCTGAGCCGGAAGATCCGCGCCGGAAGCGGCTGCATCTCCGACGGACGGTCGCGGATCTCCGACGGAAGCAGCCCCGCGCCGGCCCAGCCGGCGCCCGCGCCGGCTACGCGGGCGTCGGCGCGGGCGCGCCGCCCTCGGCGGGCGCCTGCAGCGCGCGGATCAGCGACTGGGCGTCGTAGGGGCCGACGTGGCGGCGTCCGTTGATGAAGAACGTGGGGACGGCCGTGATGTCCATCGCCTCCGCGTCCAGCATGTCGTCGCGGACGCGGGCGGCGACCTCCGGCGAGCTGAGGTCCGCCTCGAAGCGGTCCAGGTCGAGACCCAGCTCCTCCGCTCGGCGCAGGATGTCGGACGGCAGCTGGTGCTCCTGGTCGGCGAAGAGGGCGCGTTCGAACTCGAAGAACATCCCCTGCTTCGCCGCCGCCTCCGACGCCTCCGCCGCGGCGAGCGCGTTCGGGTGGAACCGGGTCAGCGGGGCGTGCCTCCAGACGTAGCGCAGCCGGTCGCCCAGTTCCCGCTGCACCTCGAACACCGAGCCCGTCGCCTTCAGGCAGAAACCGCACTGGAAGTCGCCGTACTCGACGATCTCGTAGGGCGCGTCCGGCGAGCCGAAGACGTGGTCGCGGGCCGGGTCGACCGGGCGGACGAGCGTCAAGCCGGCCTCGTCCTTCGGACGGTGGGCGTCGGAGATGCGGAAGACGACCGTGGCCACACCGAACGCGACCAGCGTGGCGGCCAGAACGCCGACGCGCGCCGCGTTCTGCGCGGCCTCGTCGGGGATGGCGAGGTCGACGATGAACAGCGAGATGGTGAAGCCGATGCCGCACAGCGCCGCTCCCCCGGCGAGCCGGTCGAGCGTGAGGCCCGGGCCGAACTCGCCGATCCGCAGTACGCGCAGCAGCGCCGCCGACCCGAACACGCCGATGAACTTGCCGACGACCAGCCCCACGAGCACGCCCCACGCGATCGGAGAGACGAGGGCGCCCATCAGGATGTCGCCGCTCAGCCGGACGCCGGCGTTCGCCAGCGCGAAGAGCGGGAGCACCACGTAGGCGACGTACGGTCCCCAGGCGGACTGCAGGCGCTCGTTGATCGAGATCGACTCGCGCAGGCTGTTGGCGGCGGCGCGGGCGTACTCCGTGTTGGGGGACTGCCGGAACGTGCGGGCGAGGTCGAGCGCGTGCTCCACATCCCGCCGGTTCGGCCGGTACACGGGCACGAGCAGTGCGATGGCGACGCCGGCGAGGGTGGGATGCACGCCGGAGGCCAGGAACGCTAGCCAGACGATGATCGCGAGCGTCGCGTACACCGGTCCGCGACCGCCCCGCAGGTAGCGCGTGAAGTAGACGCCCACGAGCCCGACGGCCGCGACGATGAGCGGGATCGGGTTGAAATGCTCGGTGTAGACGAGCGCGATGATGCTGAGTGCGCCGATGTCGTCGACCACGGCCAGCGCGAGCAGGAACACGCGGAGGCGACCGGTCGCGTGCGGCCCGACCAGGGCCAGCGCCCCGACCAGGAACGCCGTGTCGGTCGAGATGACGACGCCCCAGGCGTGCTGCATGCCCGTCCCGGCCGTGAACAGCACGAAGATCACGGCGGGGACGGCCAGGCCGAAGACGGCGGCGACGACGGGTACGACGGCGCGCGACCAGCTGGTCAGCTCGCCGATCGCGAACTCGCGCCGCACCTCCAGCCCCACGGTGAAGAAGAAGATCGCCATGAGGGCGTCGTTGACGAGCGAGTGGAGGGTGAAGTCGAGGGTGAGATCGCCCACGCCGACGGTGAGGTGCGTCTCCCAGAAGTCCTCGTAGCCGGCGAAGGAGATGTTCGCCCAGACGATCGCGACGAGCGTCGCGGCGACGAGCAGCAGCGCGCCGAGGCGGCTGCGGCCCATCATGCGGAACCGCTCGGCGATGGTCGGCCGGCGGTCACGGGACTCGCCCGGCGACTCCGGGTCGGGCGAACGCTGGATGACGGTGAGCGGGATGGTCACGGGAGCGACTCTAGCGAGTGCCGCGCCCGTGGTCACGCCCGCCCGGCGCCTGACCGGCGCCCGACCGGCGCCCCGCCGGTGCCCGACAGGCGGCCGCCGGTGCCCGCCGTCGCCAGCGGCGCGCTCAGGGCGTGAGGACCACCTTGATGCAGCCGTCCTCCTTGTCGCGGAAGATGTCGTACATCCGCGCCGCCTCCTCCAGCGGCACCCGGTGCGTGACCAGGTCCTCGGTCCCGAGCGGGTCGGACGAGTCCTCCACGAGCGGGAGCAGCTCGTCCCGCCAGGCGTGGACGTTGCACTGCCCCATCCGCAGCGTCACCTGCTTGTCGAACAGGTTCATGAACGGCACCGGATCGGCGACGCCGGCGTACACGCCGCTCAGGGAGACCGTCCCGCCGCGGCGGACGGCGTCGAAGGCGAGCGTCATGGCCGCCATCCGGTCCACCCCGACCGTCGTCATCAGCTTCTGCGCCACCGGGTCCGGCAGCAGTCCGACCGCGGACTGCACCGCCGCCGTCCCCGGGTTGCCGTGCGCCTCCATGCCGACGGCGTCCACGATGCCGTCCGGGCCACGCCCGTCGGTGGCCTCGCGGAACCAGTCGGCGACGTCGTCACTGAGGTCGAAGGTGTCCACCCCGTGGCGCTCGGCCATCGCACGGCGCTCCGGCACGGGGTCGACGGCGACGACGCGGTGGCCGAGGTGCACGCCGATCCGGCTGACGAACTGGCCGACAGGCCCGAGGCCGATCACGCCGAGGACGCCGTGCTCCGGAAGCTGCGCGTACTGCACGCCCTGCCACGCCGTCGGGAGGATGTCGCTGAGGAACAGGTAGCGGTCGTCGGGCAGCTCCGACCCGACGCGGTAGGCGTTGAAGTCCGCGAGCGGAACGCGGAGCCGCTCCGCCTGGCCGCCGGGGACCGAGCCGTACAGCTCGGTGTAGCCGTACAGGGTGGCGCCGGTGCCGTGGTCGTAGTTCTGCGTGGTCTCGCACTGCGTCGTCAGGCCGCGGCGGCACATGAAGCAGGTGCCGCAGGCGATGACGAACGGGATGACGACCCGGTCGCCGACGCGGACGTTCCGGACCTCCGGGCCGACCTCCTCCACGATCCCCATCGGTTCGTGACCGAGCACGTCCCCCTTCGCGAGGAACGGCCCCAGCACGTCGTAGAGGTGGAGGTCGCTGCCGCAGATGGCGCTGGACGTGATGCGCACGATCGCGTCGGTCGGCTCCTGGATGACGGGGTCGGGGACGTCCACGACGGCGACCTTCTTGGTTGCTTGCCAGGTGAGTGCTCTCATGCTGCGTTCATACGCCCCACCACGGCGGACTGCTACGGGTTGCGCGCGCGGGCTCCGGCGAGGACGGCCGCCAGCTCGCCGAGGGTGAAGTCCCAGCCCTGCCGATACGACTCCGCCGGTGCGTCGTCCTCCCACGGCCCGGTGTGCCGCACGGTCACCAGGGTGCCGCGCCCGGCCGCGCTGAGCGTGATGTCCACCGCCTCGTCGACGCTCGAGCCGTCGGCGTCGATCCAGCGCCAGCCGAAGGCGAGGCGCTGCGGCGGCTCGACCACGAGGTAGCGACCCTCCACGGCGATCTCCGCACCCGGCGCTTCGATCCGGTAGCGGCCGCCGACGCGCACGTCCGCCTCGATCGTCACGTCGCTCCAGTGCCGCCACCACCAGGTCCGGAGGCCCTCGGCGGAGGCGATGGCCGCCCAGACCCGCTCGGGCTCGGCATCCACCGTTCTCGTGACCTCGAGCGGGCGGGCGCCGATGAGGCGCCAGGCGCCGGCGCCCTCTGCGACCGCCTCGCCGCCGGTCAGCGACCGGTCGAGCGCCGCGAGGGCGTCGTCCCAGCCCCGGCCGGACGGCGCGACCCGCTCCTCCGACGCGAGCCGATGGCGCAGCGTCAGCTCGGCGCGCCCGGCGCCCGTGTCCCTCCACTCGGCGGAGAGGATGCTCTCGGGTTCCTCGCCTGCGACCCACGACACCTCGAGACCGTCGTCGTCGCAGCGCCGGATGCGCCCGGTCGCCGTGCCGTCACCGCCGAGGTCGACGCGGAACTCTGCGCCGGCGCCGGAGGGCGCGCCCTCCACCGACCCGAACCAGCGGGCCAGGCGCGGAAGAGAGGTGCAGGCGTCTCGCAGCTCGCCGGACGTCGCCCGGTACTCCCTCCGGAGCACCAGCTCGGGATGCCGGGGCGTGCCGATCAGCGCCCGGACCGTTCGCGGGTCCATCAGCGGGCCTCCGGCCGTCGTGCGCCGGGATTCCGCTGCGAGCGGTCCCTCACCAGCTCGGTCTCCAGCGCATCCAGCCGCTGCGACCACATCCGGGTGTACCGGTCGACCCAGCCGGTGAGGTCGTCGAGAGCTCCGGGAACCAGCCGGTAGATCCGCTGGGACCCCTGCCGTTCGGCCGTGACGACGTCGGCGTCGCGCAGCACGCGCAGCTGATTCGACACCGCGGGCTGCCCGATGCCGAACTCCCGCATGATCACCGCGCCGACGCGCCCGGCCGGAGCCTCCTCTTCGGCCAGCAGTTCCACCATCCGCCGCCGGACCGGGTCGGCGAGCACCGAGAACGAGTTCATGTGTGGATGATATCAGCGTTTGCTGATACTCGAAAGAGTCACGCGCCTTGCCCTGCCGCCAACCCCGTGGCACCGTTCATGGCGGGGCCGACGACAGCCGGGGAACGGAGAGAGCATGGCGAAGCAGAAGAAGCTCGAGAAGGCCGCGCAGAAGGCGTTCGAACGTGCCGAGGAGGCCGTCGCCGAGGCGCGCGAGGCGGCCGTGAAATTGGACGCCAAGAAGGCGAAGAAGGCCAAGAAGCACGCCAAAGAACTCGAGAAGGAGCTCGCGGAAGTCGTGGGCCGCAGCGAACGCTCGGCGAGCGCCGCGGAGGACGGCGGCGCCCCTCCGATCGACCTCACGCCGCCGCTCCCCACCGTCCGCGACGAGAGCGTCGAAAAGACCGTCGAGTACGCCGGATCGGTGACCACGAGCGCGCCCCACGACCCGGAGCTGGACCAGCTGACCGTTCAGGCGCTGCGCGATGTCGCGCGCACCCGAGGGCTGCTGAACGTCTCCAAGCTGACCAAGGGCCAGCTCATCGAACGTCTCAGCGAGTGACCCGCGCGGGTCGTCGCAGCACAGGGCTAGGTTGGCAGTCACGGAAGGAGAGCGCGTGAACGACGAGGCACCCGAGGTGACCGAGCAGGACCCGACGATCGTGGACACGGAGGCCGCGCCCGCCGCCGGAACCGAGGAGGTGGAGGCGCCGCCGGAGGAGATCACCTACGACGAGCAGCTGTACCCGGCCCGTCCCCGGCGCCTGCGCCCGCGCGCCAACCTGCGCGGCGGGAGCATCCGCCGCACGTTCTCCGACCCGCGGGCCGCCAACGGGCAGAACCCGGCCTACGTCGAGTGGCTGGTGCGCCAATCCATGCTCAAGGATGCGGACGTGCTCAGCCGGCAGCTCTCCGGCTCGCCCAGCATGTGGCGCAACCCCTACGCCCGGCCGGATGCGCGGCGCGCGGTGTCGACGTCGGACGTCTGGTTCACGGCGTACCCGATCTCGCTGATCACGCGGCCCGGCGAGTCCTTCCTCACCGCGCTCGCCGACCCGGAGCTCTGGACGGCGTTCGAGCGGATCGGCATCAACGGCGTCCACACCGGCCCGGTCAAGCGGGCCGGCGGCATCCGCGGCTGGCAGGAGACCCCCAGCGTCGACGGCCACTTCGACCGGATCGGCACCCAGATCGACCCGGCGTTCGGCGACGAGGAGACGTTCCGCCGGCTGACCGACGTCGCGGAGGAGCACGGCGGCAGCGTCATCGACGACATCGTGCCGGGTCACACCGGCAAGGGCGCGGACTTCCGCCTCGCCGAGATGGCGTACAAGGACTACCCCGGCATCTACCACATGGTCGAGATCCCGCCGGACGAGTGGCACCTGCTGCCCGACGTCCCCGACGGCCGCGACTCGGTGAACCTCGACGAGTCGACCGAGGCGGCGCTGGCCGAGCGCGGCTACATCATCGGCGAGCTGCAGCGGGTCATCTTCTTCGCGCCCGGCGTGAAGGAGACCAACTGGAGCGCGACCGCCCCCGTCATCGGCGTCGACGGCATCACGCGGCGCTGGGTGTACCTCCACTACTTCAAGGAGGGGCAGCCGTCGGTCAACTGGCTCGACCCGACGTTCTCGGGCATGCGGCTCGTCATCGGCGACGCCCTGCACTCGCTGGGCGACCTGGGGACGAGCGCCCTGCGACTGGACGCGAACGGCTTCCTGGGCGTCGAGAAGAGCGCCGAGGGGATGCCCGCCTGGTCGGAGGGCCACCCCCTCTCGCACGCGGCGAACCACATCATCGCCGGCATGGTGCGCAAGGTCGGCGGCTTCACCTTCCAGGAGCTCAACCTGACCGTCGAGGACATCCGCGACACCGGCGCCGTCGGCGCGGACCTGTCCTACGACTTCATCAACCGCCCCGCCTACCACCATGCGCTCGCGACCGGGGACACCGAGTTCCTGCGGCTGACGCTGCGCACCTCCCTCGAGCTGGGCGTCGAGCCGGTGAGCCTGGTGCACGGGATGCAGAACCACGACGAGCTCACCTACGAGCTGGTCCACTGGGCGACCCTGCACCAGAACGACGTCTACACGTTCCGCGGCGAGGAGATCACCGGCGGCGAGCTGGCCCAGCGCATCCGCGCCGACCTCACCGAGGCGATCACGGCGCCGACCGCGGACTACAACCTCGTGTTCACGACGAACGGAATCGCCTGCACGTCCGCATCCCTCATCGCCGCGACGCAGGGGCACGCGACGCTGGACTCGATCACGGAGGCCGACATCCCGGCCATCCGCGACGCGCACCTGCTGCTGGCCGCGTTCAACGCCTGGCAGCCCGGGGTGTTCGCGCTGTCCGGATGGGACCTGCTGGGGGCGCTGACCCTCCCCCGCGAGCAGGTCGCGGACCTGATCGCCGAGGGAGACACCCGCTGGGTGGAACGCGGGGCGCACGACCTCCTCGGCGTCGCGCCAGAGGCGGAGCGCTCGGCGTCCGGGATGCCGCGCGCCCGCGCCCTCTACGGCCCGCTGCCGGAGCAGCTGAAGCGGCGCACCTCGTTCGCGAGCGGCCTCCGGCAGCTGCTGCGCATCCGGAACCGCTGGGGCATCGCGTCGGCCCGCCAGGTGGACGTGCCCGACGTCGCCCACCCCGGGATGCTCGTCATGGTGCACGAGCTCGAGACGCTCGACGAGCAGGGCCTGCCGATCGTGCAGCTGACCGTGCTCAACATGACGGACACTGCGGTCGACGGCACGGTGCGCTCGGAGGCGCTGCCGCACCGCGCGACCGTGACGGACGCGGCGGACGGCAGCGAGGTGGGCACGGTGGACGACCTGGCCAGCTTCCCCGTGAGCGTGCCCGCCTACGGCGCCCGCTTCCTGGTGCTGCAGCGCCCGCCCGCCGCCGAGTCCTGACCCGCGCTCCCGCCCCACCGTCGAGTACACGAATAGTGCACGCTCCGGCGGCGTGTCGCGTGCACTATTCGTGTACTCGACGGCGGGGGCTGAGCGGGGCGGGGCGGGTTAGGCGAGGAGGTCGCGGACGCGGGGGACGACCTGCTCGCCGTAGAGGCGGATGGTCGTGAGGAGCGACTCGTCGGTCATCCCGGGGATGCCGTACTTGAGGTCGAAACGGTTGGCGCCGACGACCCGCAGGTTGGCGGCGATCTTCGCGGCGACGGTCTCCGGCGAGCCCACGTAGAGGCTGCCGTCGGGGCCGAGCTCGCGGCGGAACGACGCCTCGGTCGGGATGGCGAAGCCGCGGGTCGCGCTCACCTTGGCGATCATGTCGCGGTAGTGCGGCCAGAACTCCTCGCGCGCCTGCTCGTCGGTGGCGGCCACGTGCCCGGGCGAGTGCAGGCCGATCTGCTGCGGCTCCCGCCCGAACTGCTCCAGCGCCTTCTGGAACAGCTCGCTGTACGGCGCGAACCGCGCTGCGGGACCGCCGATGACGGCGAGCATGAGCGAGAAGCCGTAGTGCGCGGTGCGGATGACGGACTCCGGGCTCCCTCCGACGCCGATCCAGGTCGGGAGCGGCGACTCGAGGTGCGGCACCACATCCTGGTCGCGCAGACCGCTGCGGGTGGTGCCCTCCCAGGTGACCGGTCCGCCCTCGCGGAGGTGGGCGAACAGGTTCGTCTTCTCCTCGAACAGCTGCTCGTAGTCGGAGAGGTCGAAGCCGAACAGCGGGAACGAGTCGATGCTCGAGCCGCGGCCGAGGATGACCTCGGCCCGGCCGTCCGACACGGCGTTCAGGGTGGAGTAGCGCTGGAAGACGCGCACGGGGTCGTCGGAGCTCAGCACGGTGACGGCGGATCCCACGTGGATGCGCTCGGTGCGCGCGGCGACGGCGCTGAGCACGATGTCGGCCGCGGAGAGCGGCATGTCGTCGACGTGGTGCTCGCCGATGCCGAAGAAGTCGAGCCCCGCCTGCTCGGCGGTGACCCCGTGACCGACCAGGTCGCGAATGGTCTGGGCGTGCGAGACGGGCCGGCCGTCGGCGTCGCTGGTGACGTCGCCGAAGGTGTTCAGGCCGAAGGTGAGCGGGAAGCTCGGGGATGCGATGTTCATTTGTGTGCTTTCGGGTGTGGACGTGCTGGGTGCGTTGGGGGCGGGTGGGGTGCGATCGCCGCCGGTCAGGCGGCGATCTCGGCGGAGGCCGCGGCTGCCGCGGCGCTCTCGCCCGCGACGGCCGCGCGGAAGGCGTCCGCGTCGAGGCGTGCGCCGAAGACGGGACCGCCCGGCTCGAAGGCGACGCCGTCGCGCAGGCCCTCGACGAGGACGGTGTCGTAGCCCGCGTCCTCGATCACGGTCGCCACGAGCGCGGCCGCCTCCGGATCGTCGGAAGCCACGCCGAGGGCGCGGCGGTCCGGATCGCCCGGTAGCCGCCTGTCCTCCTCCATCTCGTGGTAGCCGATGTGGTTGAACGTCTTGACGACGGTGGAGTGCGGAAGCTCGCGCTGCACGATCTCGCTGCTGGTGAGGTCGGTGTCCTCGAACAGCGGCTGCACACCGTCGGTCGGCGCCCAGTAGTTCATCGAGTCGATGACGACCTTGCCCGCCAGCATCCCGCGGTCGAGACCGGCGAAGCGGTGCAGCGGGATGGCGAGGATCACGATGTCGGCGCCGGCCACGGCATCCACCGCCCACTCCGGGCGTGCGCCCGGCATGACGACCGAGGCGATGAGCCGGATGCGCTGAGGGTCGCCGGAGGCCGCGACGGCGACCTCGTAGCCGGCGTCGAGCAGGATGCGTGCGAGCGTCGAGCCGACGTGTCCGACGCCGAGGATCGCGACGCGGGGTCGCCCGGGGGCGGTGGTCATGGGCGGTTTCCTTCTGAAGTCTGCTGGTCGGCCGCGGTGCGGTCGAGGTGGGTGCGGATGCTGTCGAGCGCGCCGGCGAGGGCGTCGAGCTGATCGGGGCTGAGCGCGTCGGCGAAGAGCCGCTTCACGGTCCGCAGGTGCGGACCGCTGGCACGGCGGATCGCGTCGAGGCCGCCCTCGGTGAGGACGACCAACGCGCCGCGGTTGTCGCCGGGACACTCGGTCCGCCGGATGAGGCCGCGCTTCTCCATGCGCCCGAGGTGGTGCGAGACCCGGCTGCGCTCCCAGTCGATGGCGTCGGCCAGCTCGGACGACCGCAGGGTGCGGCCCTCCGCCTCGGTCAGGGCCAGCAGCACCGCGTAGTCGCCGGGTGAGAGGTCCACCTTCTGGAGCTCGGACGAGAGCAGGCGGCGCAGATCGCCGGTCGTGTCGAGCAGCGACCGCCACACGACCAGTTCGTGGTCGGTCAGTCGCTCGGCGTTCTCGGTGGGAGTCATGTGGTCCTCGTCCTGATTGGTGTCACTCGTTTAGCTGACACGTCAATCAACCGCTCCGCCCGCCGATTTGTTCCTGCGGGCGCGCGCGCCTTGTACCGTTGCTGCATGACCGAGCTGCCGGACGCCCTCCCCGCCGACTACGACCCCGCCACCGTCTTCCGGGTGGTCGCGATGCCGGTCTCGCAGGGCTGGGGGATCTGGCTGCGGGCGGCCGACGACAGCATCATCCACAGCTTCGGGCTCGGCTTCCCGCCCGGGACGCCGTTCCTCCCCGACGTGCTCGACATCCTCGGCCCGATCCTCAACCTCCAGTACGCGCTCGCCTTCCACGGCCCCGAGTCATGGGACGAGCTCGAGGGCCACTGGTCGGCCGTCGTCTACGAGTACACCCCGCGCTGACCGCCGCCCCCGCGCGCCGGTACGCCCCACGATTTGTGCCAATTCGCGGTTTTCGCCGCCGCATAACCACGATTTGGCACAAATCGTGAAGCCGCGCGCGCCGCGAAGGGGTCGGGCGGGGCGACATTCGGCACGAATGTGGGCCTTCGTGTGCTGAGAGGCCGCATTCGGCACGAATGTCGGCCCGGTCAGGCGTCGGTGTCCTGCCGGACGGGCTCGGGGTCGCGGCGGAGGGGCTGCAGCCGGGTGAGCTGCGTCACATGCTGGGGTCCGAGTTCGGCAAGCGAGGTGACCTGGAGCAGTTTCATGGTGCGGATGAGCTGGTCGGTGAGGATCTGGATGGTGCGGTCGACGCCCGCGCGGCCGCCGGCCATCAGGCCGTAGAGGTACGCGCGTCCGATCAACGTGAACTTCGCCCCCAACGCGTACGCGGCGATGATGTCGGCGCCGTTCATAATGCCCGTGTCGATCGCGACCTCGGTGTGATGCCCCACCTCACGCACCACCGAGGGGAGGAGATGGAAGGGGATGGGGGCACGGTCCAGCTGCCGGCCGCCGTGGTTGGAGAGCACGATCCCGTCCACCCCGTGATCCACCAGGGTGCGAGCGTCGTCGACGTTCTGCACGCCCTTGATGACCAGCTTCCCCGGCCACATCTCCCGGATGATCGCCAAGTCGTCGTAGTTGATCGACGGGTCCATGGCGGCGTTCAGCAGGTCGCCGACGGTGCCGCCGGTGGAGGACAGGGACGCGAACTCGAGTTTCGGAGTGGTCAGGAAGTCGTACCACCACCACGGCCTGGGGATCGCGTTCACGATGGTGCCGAGCGTCAGCTGCGGCGGAATGGAGAACCCGTTGCGCTTATCCCGCAACCGCGCCCCCGCGATCGGCGTATCGACCGTGAAGAACAGCGTGTCGAACCCCGCCTGCGCCGCCCGCTCCACCAGCCCGTAGGAGATCTCGCGTTGCCGCATCACATACAGCTGGAACCAGTTACGCCCGTTCGGGTTCGCCGCCTTCACCCCCTCGATCGACGTCGTGCCCAACGTGGACAAAGTGAAGGGGATGCCCGCCGCCCCGGCAGCACCGGCTCCGGCGGTCTCCCCCTCGGTCTGCATCAACCTCGTGAACCCGGTCGGCGCGATCCCGAACGGCAGCGCCGAGGGGCCACCCCAGATCTCGCAGGACGTGTCCACCGTCGACACGTCCCGCAGGATCGAGGGGTGGAACTCCACATCCTGGAACGCCTGCCGCGCCCTGGCCAACGACAGCTCCCCCTCGGCGGCACCCTCGGTGTAGTCGAACGCCGCACGAGGTGTGCGCCGGCGAGCGATCCGCGCCAGATCCTCGATCGTCAACGCCGACTCCAGCCGCCGCTTCTTCAGGTTCAGCTCCGGCTTCTTGAACTGCATCAACTCCAGCAACTCCACCGGACGAGGGAACTGGCGATCAACCATGGGCAAGGATCCTAACGGGGTCGTAGCGCGTGATCTGAGCGGTGCGGGCGACGAGCGCGCGGAGCGTCTCCAGGTCCCCGCCGAGCAGGCCGGCGGCACGCGCCTGGACGAGCACGTTTCCGATGGCGGTCGCCTCGACAGGTCCCGCGAGCACCGGCAGCCCACTGCGGTCGGCCGTCGCCTGGCACAGCAGCGCATTGCGGGCTCCCCCGCCCACGAGATGCACCACCTCGACCGCGACGCCCGTGAGCGCCGCCGCGCGGTGCACCGAGTCGGCGAAGGCGGCGGCGAGGCTCTCGACGATGACGCGGACCATCCCGGCCGGCGACGCCGGTGCGGCCAGCCCGCGCTCCGCGAACCACTCGGCGATGCGCGACGGGAGGTCTCCCGGAGCGAGGAAGCGCGGGTCGTCCGGGTCGAAGAGGTCCGACGGCCGGGGCAGCTCCGCCGCCTCGGCGAGCAGCGACTCGAGCGTCACTCGCAGCCCGCGGCGCTGCCACTCGCGCACCGACTCGCTGAGCAGCCACAGCCCCATGACGTTGTGGAGGTAGCGGATGCGCCCATCCACTCCGCCCTCGTTGGTGAAGTTCGCCGCGCGTCCCTCCTCCGACACGACGCGCCGCGGAAGCTCGACGCCGACCAGCCCCCACGTTCCGCAGGAGATGTAGGCGGCGCGGGAGGCGTCCATCGGCACGGCGACGACCGCCGACGCGGTGTCGTGCGAGCCGACCGCGGTGACCACCGGACCGTTGCCGCCGAACGGCAGGTCGCCGCGCAGGGACGGCAGGAGGCGCCCCACCGGCGTCCCGGCGTCCACGAGGGGCGGGAACACGGAGCGCGGAAGCGCGAGGCGCGCGATGAGGGCGTCGTTCCAGGCGCCGTCGGCCGTGAGCAGGCCGGTGGTGGATGCGTTGGTGCGCTCGGCCTGCACGGCCCCGGTCAACCAGAAGGTGAGGAGGTCGGGGACGAGCAGGAAGCGGTCCGCGCACTGCAACGAGCCGCCCGCGGCATCTACCGCCAGCTGGTAGAGCGAGTTGAACGGCAGGAACTGGAGTCCGCCCTCGCGATACAGCTCCCCCGGCTCGACGGAGGCATGCACCGTCGCGACGCCGTCGGCGGTCCGCTCGTCGCGGTAGTGGTACGGCTCGCCGAGCAGGCGCCCGTCGCGCAGCAGTCCGTAGTCGACCGCCCACGCGTCCACGCCGATGCTCGCGAGCGCCGGATCGGCCCGCGCGACCGAGGCCAGGCCGTCGAGCACGTTCGTATACAGCCCGGTGAGGTTCCAATGCAGCGCGGCCCGGTCGCCCTCCCACACCCGCACGGGCGTGTTCTGGAAGCGGGCCGCCTCCGTCAGCTCCAGGGTGTCGGGGGCCACACGCGCGTGGATGACCCGGCCGCTGGTGGCGCCGAGGTCGACGGCGGCGACCGAGCCCACCCCGGATGGCGCTGCCGTGCTCATCGGAGGAAGGCGGCCGCGACTCCCGCATCCACCGGGATGTGCAGGCCGGTCGTGTGGTCGAGGTCGCTGGTGCAGAGCACGAAGACCGCGTTGGCGACGTGCTCGGGCAGCACTTCGCGCTTGAGCAGGGTGCGCTGGGCGTAGTACTGGCCCAGCTCCTCCTCGGGCACGCCGTAGACCGCGGCGCGCTTGGCGCCCCAGCCGCCGGCGAAGATCCCGGAGCCGCGGACGACGCCGTCGGGGTTGATGCCGTTGACCCGGATGCCGTGCTCGCCGAGCTCGGCGGCGAGCAGCCGCACCTGGTGCGCCTGGTCGGCCTTGGTCGCCGAGTAGGCGATGTTGTTGGGTCCGGCGAAGATCGAGTTCTTGGACGAGATGTAGACGATGTCGCCGCCGAGCTTCTGGTCGATGAGCACGCGCGCGGCGGCGCGGGAGACTAGGAACGACCCCTTGGCCATGACGTTGTGCTGGAGGTCCCAGTCGGCGTTCGTGGTCTCCAGCAGCGGCTTGGAGATCGAGAGCCCGGCGTTGTTGACCACCAGGTCGAGACCGCCGAACGCGAGCAGCGCATCCCGGATGGACGCGTCGACCGCCTTCTCGTCGGTCACGTCCGCGACGACACCGATCGCGACATCCGCGTTGCCGATCTCGGCCGCCGCGGCCTGCGCCTTGGCCAGGTCGAGGTCGGCGATGACCACGCACGCGCCCTCGGCGGCGAGCCGGGTCGCGATGGCCTTCCCGATCCCGGATGCCGCCCCGGTGACCAGGGCGATGCGTCCGGCGAGCGGCTTGGGCTTCGGCATCCGCTGCAGCTTCGCCTCCTCCAGCGCCCAGTACTCGATGCGGAACTTCTCTGACTCGGGGATGGGCGCGTAGGTCGAGAGGGCCTCCGCCCCGCGCATGACGTTGATCGCGTTGACGTAGAACTCGCCCGCCACCCGGGCCGTCTGCTTGTCCTTGCCGTAGGAGAACATGCCCACACCGGGGATGAGGATGATCGCCGGGTCCGCGCCGCGGATCGCCGGCGACTCCGCGGTCGCGTGCCGGTCGTAGTAGGCCTGGTAGTCGGCCCGGTACTGCTCGTGCAGCTCCTCCAGCCGCGCCACCGACTCCTCGATGGATGCGTCGGCCGGCAGGTCGAGCACCAGCGGCTTCACCTTCGTGCGCAAGAAATGATCCGGGCACGAGGTGCCGAGCGCGGCGAGCCGCGGATGCTCGGCCGACGCCAGGAAGTCCAGCACCACGTCCGAGTCGGTGAAGTGGCCCACCTGCACCCGGTCGGTCGAGGCGATCGCGCGCAGGTGCGGAGCCAGCGCCGCCGCCTTCGCCCGCCGCTCGGCCTCCGGCAACGCTTCATACCCGGGCCGCACCGGACCGAACGGCTCGGGACGCCCGTGGGCGGCGATGTAGTCCGCGGCGGTCTGGATGATCCACAGCGAGTTCGCCTCCGCCTCCTCCGACGTGTCGCCCCACGCGGTGATGCCGTGCCCGCCGAGAATGGTGCCGATCGCCTCCGGGTTCGCCGCCTTGATCGCCGCGATGTCGAGCCCGAGCTGGAAACCGGGACGCCGCCACGGCACCCACACCACCCGGCCGCCGAAGACCTTCGCGGTCAGTTCTTCACCGTCGGCCGCGGTCGCGATCGCGATCCCGGCATCCGGGTGCAGGTGATCGACGTGCGCCGCATCCACCAGACCGTGCATCGCCGTGTCGATCGACGGCGCCGCACCGCCCTTCCCGTGCAGCGTGTAGTCGAACGCGGCGACCATCTCGTCCTCGCGCTCGACGCCCGGGTAGACGTTCTGCAGCGCGCGCAGCCGGTCCAGCCGCAGCACGGCCAGCCCGGCCTCCGTGAGCGTGCCGAGGTCTCCCCCGGAGCCCTTCACCCACAGCAGCTCGACCGGCTCACCCGTCACCGGGTCGGTCTCGGTGCCCTTGGCGGAGGTGTTGCCGCCGGCGTAGTTCGTATTCGCCGGGTCCGAACCGAGGCGATTCGAGCGGGCCAGCAGGGATGCGACGGTCTGGTTCTGCATGCTCACGCTCCCCATCCCGCCTGGGTGCCGCCGACGCGGTCGGCTTCGATCTGCTCCTGGTACCCGGACGCCTTGTACGCGGCCATCGGGTCCGCGGGCAGCCCGCGCGCCTCCCGCCACGCGGCCAGGTCGGCGCGCACGTCCGTGTTGAACGCGTCCATGAACACGGTGTTCGCGGCCAGGACATCGTTCGCGGCCTGCGCGGCCGCCAGCGCCTCGGTGTCGACCAGCAGCGCCTTGGCGGTGGCTTCCTGCACGTTCAGCACCGAGCGGATCTGCCCGGGGATCTTGGCCTCAAGGTTGTGGCACTGGTCGAGCATGAACGCGACCTCCGGGTTCGCGTACCCGCCGCCCTGGATCACCTCGAAGATGATCCGGAAGAGCTGGAACGGGTCCGCCGCGCCCACGATCAGGTCATCGTCGGCGTAGAACCGGCTGTTGAAGTCGAACGAGCCCAGCTTCCCCAGCCGCAGCAGCTGCATCACGATGAACTCGATGTTCGTCCCCGGCGCATGGTGCCCGGTGTCCAGGCACACCACCGCACGGTCGCCCAGCGCCTGCGTCTGCACGAAGCTGGTCCCCCAGTCCGGAACATCCGTGTGATAGAACGCCGGCTCGAAGAACTTGTACTCCAGCACCAGCCGCTGACCTTCGCCGATCCGCTCGTAGATCTTCTGCAGGCTGTCGGCCAGCCGATCCTGCCGGGCGCGCATCGAATCCTGACCCGGATAGTTCGTGCCATCCGCCAGCCAGATCTTCAGATCCCGCGACCCGGTCTCGTTCATCACATCGATGCACTCGAAGTGGTGATCGATCGCCTTCTGCCGAATCCGGTCGTCCGCGTGGGTGACCGACCCGAACTTGTAGTCGTCGTCCTGGAACGTGTTCGAGTTGACCGTCCCCAGCTCGACCCCGTTGTCCTCCGCATGCTTCTTCAGATCGGCGTACGAGTCCACCCGGTCCCACGGGATGTGCAACGCGACCGTCGGCGCCAGCCCGGTGTGCTTGTGCACCTGCGCCGCATCCGACACCTTCTCGAACGGGTCGCGCGCCGTGCCCGGCGTGCCGAACACCCGAAACCGCGTTCCCGAGTTGCCGAACGCCCAGCTCGGCAGCTCGATCGCCTGCAACGCCAGCTGATCCCGGATCTCGACGGGGAGGGTCATGGTACTTCGCTTTCTCTCTGCGGCTGCGGGATGCGCGGCCACGTGTCGGTTGCGGTCGTGCGCGGGGTCAGCGGATGATGTCGGCGGATGCCGTGCGGACGGTCGCCTGCGCGCTGGTGTGCCCGGCGCCGATGCTCCGGTCGTCCTCGCCGGGGAGGCGCAGCACGCCGTCCACGCCCTCCGGCAGGTCGGCCTCGACGGTCAGGGTGTCGCCGTCGAGCGTCCAGCGCACGCTCACCGGACCGCGCGGCGTGACGAGCGAGGTCTCCGCCTCGGTCAGGCCGCCGCCGGGCTGCGGCGCCACGAGCACGCGGGCGTAGCCGGGCTCCAGCGCCGAGAGTCCGCCGACGACGCGGTGCATCCAGTCGGCGACCGCTCCGAGGGCGTAGTGGTTGAAGCTGGTCATCTCGCCCGGGTTGATCGTGCCGTCCGGGAGCATGGAGTCCCAGCGCTCCCAGACCGTGGTGGCGCCCATCGTCACCGGGTAGAGCCACGACGGACACTCCTTCTCGAGGAGAAGCCGGTACGCGTCGTCCAGGTGGCCGGTCTGCGTGAGAGCGTCGGTGATGAACGGCGTGCCCGCGAAGCCGGTCGAGATGCGGTAGCCCGCCTCGGCGACGAGCTCGGAGAGCCGGTCGCCGGCGAACGCCTCGTCCGCCGCGCTCAGCAGGCCGAACACGATGGCGAGCGCGTACACGGTCGTGCAGTCGCTCTTCACGACGCCGTCGCGCACGTACTCGGCGTTGAACGCCTCGCGCAGCCGCGCCGCCAGGGCCTCGAACTCCGCCTGCTCCTCCGTGCGGCCGAGCAGCTTCGCGGTCTCGGCGACGATGGTCGCCGAGCGGAACGCGCAGGCCGTCGCGACGACGCCCGTGTCGGCCTTCGCGAGGGCCGGGTCCTCCGGCGGCGCGTCCGGGTCGAGCCAGTCGCCGAACTGGAAGCTGGTGTCCCAGACGCCCGCGGGCGAGAGCAGCGACTCCACCCGGCGGACGTGCGCGGTCATCGAGTCGAACTGGCGGCCGAGCACGGCGTCGTCGCCGTACGCCTGGTAGAGCGTCCACGGCACCCACACCGCGGCGTCGCTCCAGATCGCCGTCGAGTCGACCGGGCCGAAGTCGGTGGCCTGCTCGATCTTCTTCAGGATGTCCGGGATGACGAAGCCGACGATGCCGTCGTGGTGCTTCTGCTCCAGGTCGAGGTCAACGAGCCAGTCGGAGAGGAAGCCGTCGACGTCGTACAGGAACGCGGCCGTCGGCGCGAAGGCCGCGATGTCGCCGGTCCAGCCGAGTCGCTCGTCGCGCTGCGGGCAGTCGGTGGGCACGTCGACGAAGTTGCCGCGCATCCCCCACACCACGTTCTCGTGGAACTGGTTCAGCAGCGGGTCGGACGTGTGGAACTCGCCGATCCGGGTGAGCTCGGAGCCGATCGCGACCGCCGTGAGGTCGGCGGGGTCGAGCTCGCCCGGCCAGCCCTCGATCTCGGCGTAGCGGAAGCCGTGGAAGGTGAAGGTCGGCTCGAACTCGTCGACGCCGCCGCTCAGGATGTAGCGGTCGGTCGCCTGCGCGCTGCGCAGCGGCCGCGTGCCGAGCTCGCCGTGCTCCAGCACCTCCGCGTGGCGGATGGTCACCTCGGCGCCGGCCTCGCCCTGAACGCGGACCTTGATCCAGCCGACGAGGTTCTGCCCGAAGTCGACCAAGGTCCTACCCGACGGGGATGTGGTGACCTCCTGCACGGGGAGCGCCGCCCAGCGGGTCACGCGCGGACCGATGTACGGGGTGAGCGTCGCGGTGTCGAACTCGACCTCGCGCACGCCGGTCCAGCCGTCGCCGGCGAAGCCGGGGCGCTTCCACGCCTCGTCGCGCCGGCGGGCGTCGATCGTCTCGCCGTCGTAGAGGTCGTTGGCCAGCACCGCGCTGGGGCCGCTGGCCCAGCTGTCGTCCGTGACGACCAGCTGCGTCGCGCCGTCCTCGAACTCGACCTCGAGCTGGGCGAACGCGCCCAGGCTGTCGCCGTAGTACGAGCCGCCGCCCGCCCAGCCGAGGCGTCCGCCGAACCAGCCCTTGCCGAGGGCGAGCCCCAGCACCGTGGTGTCCTCGAGCAGTTCCGTCACGTCGTAGTCGGCGTACCGCAGCCGCCACTCGTAGGCGCTCCATCCCGGCGTGAGCAGGTCCTCCGACACCGGGCGGCCGTTGAGCCACGCCTCGACGATGCCGTGCGCGGTCAGGTGGAGGGTCGCGCGGGTCACCGCTCCGTGACCGGACTCGAGCGAGAACTCGCGTCGCAGCAGCGGCGCTCCGTCGAAGTCGGCTGCGGCGGCGATCATGCGGGCGTGCCAGTTCATTGCGTTGTCTCTCCGCTTTCGTGTCGGGGTGTTCTGTGTCGGGGGGTTCTGTGTCGGGGTGTTCTGTGTCGGTGGGTTCTGCGTCGTGCGTTCGTCGTCGTCCGCGGGCACTGCCGTCATCCCTTGACGGCCCCGCTGGTCATGCCGGCGATGATCTGCCGGTTGAAGAAGATGTAGGCCACGAGCGGCGGGATGGTGATGAGCAGGAAGTCCATGAAGAGCAGGTTGTAGAAGCTCAGGTTCTGCCCGGCGAAGCTGTACAGGGTGGTCTGCACCGTCGCGTTGTCGGCGCCCGGCAGGAAGTACAGCGGGTTCTGGAAGTCGTTGAAGACGAACACCGACTGCACCACGATCACCGTGACGATCACCGGCCGGAGCAGCGGCAGGATCACCTGGAAGAACATCCGCACCCGCCCCGCGCCGTCGAGCACCGCGGCCTCGTCGAGCTCCCGCGGCACCGTCCCGAAGAACGCCCGGAACATCAGGATCGAGAAGGACAGCCCGAAGGTCGTCTCGATGAGGATCATGCCCGGCAGGGTCTTGAACAGCCCCAGGCCCTGCAGCACCCAGATCGTCGGGACGACGGCCGGAGGGACGATGAGCCCGGCCAGCACGAAGAAGTTGACGACCGGGCCCCACTTGCTGCGCTTGCGGGCGAGCACGTAGCCGGCCATGGCCGCGATGATCACCATGAGGGCGACCGAGAAGACCGTCAGGAGGGCGGAATTGAAGAAGGCCCGCCAGATCAGGCCGTCGCCGCTCTCCAGCACCGCGATGAGGTTGGGGAAGAAGCTCCACTCCTTCGGCCAGGTGAAGGCGAGGCTGGACGCGTCGTCCGGCGTCTTCGACGCCTGGAGGAGCACGAAGGCGAGCGGGACGAGGAAGACGATGACGGAGACCGCGATCGCGATGACCCCGATCGTCCAGGACCGGATGCGCTGCCGCTTCACAGCTCCACCTGCTTTCTGTTCAGGAAGTACGACAGCGGCACCATGATGACCGTCACCACGAGGAACAGCACGACGTTGCCCGCGGTGGAGAGGCCGTAGAAGCCCGCCTGGTACTGCTTGTAGATCACCGAGGCGAGCACGTCGCTGGTGAAGCCGGGACCGCCGCCGGTGGTGGCCCAGATGATGTCGAAGGAACGCAGGCCGCCGATCAGCGACAGGATGATGACCGTCGCGGTGGCGCCGCGGCTGAGCGGGATCGTGATGTCGCGCAGGATGCGCCACCCGGTCGCGCCGTCCATCCTGGCCGCCTCGTAGTACTCGTTGGGGATCGCGACGATGCCCGCCATGAAGATGAGGGTGGCGATGCCGACGCCCTTCCAGATGTCGACGCCGGCGATCGTGTAGAGCGCGAGGTTCGGGTCGGTGAACCAGCCCGGCTGCGGCAGGCCGAAGAATCCGAGGACGCCGTTGACCATCCCGTGGAAGGGGTCGAGCAGGGCCTTCCAGAGGATGCCGACGCCGATCGTGGAGAGCAGCACCGGGAAGAAGACGATGGCCCGGAGGTACCCGCGGCCGACGACCGGCGAAGTCAGCAGCAGCGCGAGGAAGAAGCCGATGATGACCTTGGCTCCGGAGGTGAGGACCGCGTACACCAGCGTGTGGATGAAGCTCGTGTAGAGCTGCGGGTCCTGGAAGAACTGGACGTAGTTCGCGAAGCCGATGAACTGCGCGTCGAACAGCGACCAGCGGGTGAGCGAGAAGTAGAACGACGACAGGGACGGGATCGCGAAGAACACCGCGTAGAGCACGAGCGCCGGGATGAAGAACCAGGTCGGGTAGTGCGACCTGATGCCTTTGCGCTTGGTCGTGCGATCGCCGGGGTCCTTCACCTCGGTCAGGATTCCGGCCGCCTGTGTTGCGGTCGAAGGGGTAGCCGTCGACATGTCCGCTCCTCGTCGAGTGTTCTGTGGTGGCCGGGACGCTGCGTTTCGGGGCCGGGGGCGGCCGGGCCGACGCGATCGCGCCGGCCCGGCCGGGCCGTCACCAGCCCTTGATGCCCAGCTGCTGGGCCTGTGCCTTCACATCCTGGTCGTAGAGGGCCGCGCCCTCCTTGGCCGAGGAGATGCCGGAGCCGACCTGGATGAGGATCTTCTCCAGGTTCGGGCCCTTGATCGGCGAGAGGAACTCGAGCGCGAGGCCGGTCTTCTTCGCATCCTGGTACGCCAGCTCGTCCTTCACCAGCGCGGGGGCGTCGTCCGGGATCTTGCAGGTGCTGATCGCGAACGGGCCCGCCGGGGTGCCGGCGCTGTTCTGGATGTCGCAGCCCTCCGAGGTGTTGATGAACGCGACCAGCTTCTTCGCGGCGGTCAGCTTGTCTCCGGTGGTCGACTTCGGGATGTAGGCCGAGGTCGGCTCCCAGACGGTGGCGTGCGGTTCGCCCGGGTCGGTCGGCATCGCGAAGTAGCCGATGTCGTTGATCTGGTCGGGGTTCGACTGCAGCACGTTGCTGATGACCGTGGTGATCATCGGGTACTGCGCGCCTTCGCCGGTGGCCAGCATCTTCAGGGCGTTGACGTTGGTGAGCGACGCGTAGTCCTTGTTCGTGAGGCCCTTGTCGAACACCTCCTGGGTGTGCTCGAAGCCCGCGAACGCCGGATCCTTCGAGTACTTCGCGTCGGCCTTGTTCGCCGTGTAGTCCTTCGCCCAGTTCGCGTCCTCCGCGCTCACGTTCGCGAAGTCGCCGAGCACGAAGAGCTGGCTCGTCCAGGTGTCGCCGTAGGACTGGATGATCGGCGCGATGCCCGCGGCCTTGATCTTCTCGCTGTTCGAGATGAACTCGTCCCAGGTCTTCGGCACGGTCAGGCCGAGCTTCTCGTAGACCTTCTTGTTGTACATGATGCCGCCGTCGAAGGTGGTGCCGGTCGGCGCCCCGTAGAGGCCCTTGTCGGTGCTCACGGACTTCTTGAAGTCGTCGGTGAGGTCCTTGGCCCACGCCTCGTCGGTCAGCGGCTGGAGCTGCGTGTCCGGGCGGAGCGCCTGGAGCAGCGATCCCGAGTTGTACAGGAAGACGTCGTTCATGTCGCCCGTGGACAGGCGCGTCTTGACGAGGTTGTCGCCGTCGGTGCCGCCCGGGCGGGTCTCGACCTTGACGGTGATCGAGGGGTTGGCCTTGTGGAAGGCCTTGGCCAGGTCGTTGGCGAAGCTGGTGCTGGCCGGGTCGTTGCCCGCCGCGAGGAGCGAGATCGTCGTGGAGCCGCCGGATCCGCCGGATGCGCTGCAACCGGCAAGGGCTGCGCCGATGAGCGCGACGCCGCCGAGCGTGGCGGCGACCCGTGTCGCCGTCCTGCGAGAGAACATCAAATACCTCCTTGTATTTTCGAGCGCGTCGGCTGCCCGTGGTTTTCGGGTAATTTGAAACGCTTCACTGACCATAGAGGCGACCTGCGTCCGCCGTCAAGCACGAAATATAACGATTCAAATTAGGCGGGACGCGCAACTTAATTGGTTCGATTCAACGACGCCCATCCGCTACCATCGGCCGAGGAGGGATCGCATGGCTTCCGCAAGCGTGAAAGACGTCGCCGCACTGGCGCAGGTCTCGGTGGGCACGGTGTCGAACGTGCTCAACCGGCCGGAGATCGTCGCGCCCGAAACGGTCGAGCGGGTCATGTCGGCCATGCAGAAGCTCTCCTACGTGCGCAACGAGGCGGCCCGCCAGCTGCGCCTCGGGCACAGCCAGGCGCTCGGGCTCATCACGCTCAGCGGCGGCAACCCGTTCTTCACCGACCTGGCGACCGCCGCGGAGGACGCGGCCGCCGACGCCGGCTACAGCGTCATCGTCGGCAACAGCAACAACCTGCGCGAGCGGGAGGCCGGCTACCTGGGGCTCTTCGAGGAGCTCCGCGTGCGCGGCGTTCTGCTCTCCCCCGTCGCCGACCCGGCGCGCCGGCTCCGCCAGCTGCGCGATCGCGGCATCGCGTCCGTGCTCGTCGACCGGGTCAGCACCGACGAGTCGTTCAGCTCGGTGTCGGTCGACGACGTGGCGGGCGGCGCCCTCGCGGCATCCCACCTCATCGACTCCGGCCGCACGCGTCTGGCGTTCGTGGGCGGACCGCTCGAGATCCGCCAGGTCAGCGACCGCCTCGAGGGCGCGCGCCGCGAGGTCGAGAAGCACCCCGGCGTCAGCATCGAGGTCGTGCCCGTCGCCGAGCTGACGGTGATGGAGGGACGGAGGGCCGGCGAGCAGCTGGTCCAGCGGCCTCCGGCCCAGCGGCCGGACGGCGTCTTCGCCGCGAACGACCTGGTGGCGGTCGGCCTGCTGCAGGGACTGTTCATCAACGGTCGCGTGGCCATCCCGGAGGACATCGCGCTGGTCGGCTACGACGACATCATGTTCGCGAGTGCATCCGTCGTGCCGCTCACCTCGGTGCGCCAGCCCAGCCACCTCATCGGACAGACCGGCGTCAGCATCCTGCTCGAGGAGGCCGAGGACCCCGACCTCGAACCCCGGCACGTGCTCTACCAGCCCGAGCTCGTCGTGCGGCGCAGCAGCTCGCTGACCGCCACGGACTGACTCCTGCCGTCGTCGCGCGCGGCCCGCTAGCATCGGACGGAACCGCGACGAAGGGGGACGTGCGTGAACGGATCGAGGCTGCGACCGCGACCGGTGCTCTGGTGGGGCATTGGCCTGACGCTGGGCGGGGTGCTGCTCACGCTGCTGCTGCCCCAGCTGGGCTACACGCTGACACTGCAGCACGACGCGTCGACCGGCGTCGATCAGGGGATGCTCGTGGGGATCGACCTCGTCGTGCGCGTCGTCGCGCAGGTCGTCCCTCCGCTCGGTGTCGCGCTCATCGGCGCGTCGCTGGTGATGACGTACGTCGGCCGGCTGCTCACCGCGGACCCGTCGCGGCGTGCGGCGGTCGCCGGACTGCGGAGCACCCCCGGAGACGACGAAGGCGCGGAACCCGTCGTGTGACGGGCCCGCGCCTCTCGGACGTCGGCCGGAGCGTCAGCTCTGCTGCTGCTGCTGCTCGGCCGCAGCCTTCAGCTCGTCGTACTGCTTGCGCACCTCGGTCATGTCGAGGCCGCGGATCTGCTGGATGAGGTCCTCGACGGCCTCGCCCGGGAGGGCGCCGGCCTGCGAGAACAGGGGGATGCCGTCGCGGTAGGCGACGAGGGTCGGGATGGACTGGATGCCGTACGACGCCGCCAGCGCCTGCTGCGCCTCGGTGTCGATCTTGCCGAACGTGATGTCGGAGTGCTTCTCGGACGCCTTCTCGAAGACGGGCGCGAACATGTGACACGGTCCGCACCAGTCGGCCCAGAAGTCGAGCAGCACGATGCCGTCGGAGACGGTCTGGTCGTGGTTGGTCGAGGTGATCTCGGTGGTTGCCATGTGAGGTGAAACGCCGGTGCACCAGGCGGTATTCCGGCTCAGGCCCCCCGGCGGCCTGTGAAGACGGTGAACCCGAGCGGCACCACGGATGCGATGAGCAGCACCGTGCCGAGCACCTCGTCGGTGGCGTGGACGATCGCCCCCGCGATCAGCACCCCGCCGAAGACCACCGCCGCCACGAGCCTCCGCACCGCGCGGTCGAGCCGCGCCACGCGCTGCTCGAGGCGGGGCGTGCTGACGGCGACGTCGCCCTCCTCGACCCGGGTGACCAGCGCATCCAGCCGCTTGGGCAGTCGCAGAGCGATGCCGGCCACCTCGAGCGCCTGCTTCGCGACGTCCTGCACGACGTTGCCGCGCTCGTCGCGCAGCAGCTGCCCGGCGTACGGCTCCACCGAGTCCCACAGGTTGAAGGCCGGGTCGAGCGCGCTGCACACCCCGGAGGTCAGCGACATGGCACGGATGATGAGCAGGAAGTTCTCGGGCAGCTGGAACGGCAGCGACCGGACCACGTCGCCGAACTCGACCGCGAACTCGCGGAACTCGCGCGGATCCACCTCGCGCAGCTCGGCGAACCCCATCCCGCCGAACCGCCCGAACAGGTGGGTCATCGCGCGCTCCAGCTCCCGGGTGTCGGCGGTCGGGAGCAGCACGCCCACGTCGCGGATCGCATCCACCAGGCCCTTCCCGTCGCGGGAGGCGGCGGCGATCAGCAGCTTGCGGAGGCCGCTGCGCGTGCCCGGCGGCACCTCGCCCATCATGCCGAAGTCGACGAACGTGAGCGTCCACGGCCGGTCGCCCGTGCCGGGGCGCGGCGTGACGAAGATGTTGCCGGGGTGAGGGTCGGCGTGGAAGAAGCCGCTGCTGAACAGCTGGTCGAACATCACCTCGGCGAAGACCGGGGCGACATCGGCCGGGTCGATGCCGGCCGCCCGCAGCGCGTCCGCGTCGGTGATCTTGATGGCGGTGACGTCTTCAAGGGTCAGAACCCGGCGGGTGGTCCGCTCCCACACGACCTCCGGCACGGCGACCCGGTCGTCGCCGTCGAACTCGGCCGCGAACTTCTCCGAGTTGCCGGCCTCGTGCAGGTAGTCGATCTCCTCGAGGCTGGTCGTGGCGAACTCCTCGACGAGTGCCGGCGCATCCACCCGATCGGAGACGAGCCGGACGTGGCTCAGCCACCGCCCGACCCGGCGCAGGGCGGCGAGGTCGACATCAACGATCGCGTCGATGCCGGGACGCTGCACCTTGATGACGACCGCCTCCAGCCCGGTCTCCGCTGCCGTCTCCGGCCTCAGCCGCGCGCGATGCGCCTGCCCGAGCGAGGCCGCCGCGACCGGGGTCTCGTCGACCGACGCGAACGCCCGCTCCAGTGCGACGCCGAGCTCCGCCTCCGCCAGCGCCCGGATCGCCGGGAACGGCACGGCGGGGACCTCATCCTGCAGCCCCTCCAGCTCGCTGGTGATCTCGGGCGGCAGCACGTCGAGCCGGGACGACATGAACTGGCCGACCTTGATCATCAGACCGCCCAGCTCCACCGCCAGCCCGTGGAACCGCTGCGCGAAGCGGCGCATCCGCTTCGACCGCGTGCGCGCGGCGACGCGGGCGAGGCCGATGCGCGGCAGGAACAGCTCGTACCACCAGGTGACGGCGAGGTTCCAGCCCGCGAAGCGCAGGATGCGGCGGTAGCGCGCGCGAGTGGCCGGCGTCGCCGCGGGCCGGTGGGGCACCGCGGCAGGCGCCTGGTCCGACGTCACCCCGTCAGCCCTGGGCGAGGATCGAGTACAGCCGCCGCCGTGCCTCGTCGAGCACGGCCGCCGCCTCCTGAACCTGCTCCGGGGTGCCGGTGCGGTGCACCTGCGCGGCCGCCTGGGCGAGCTCGACGCCCGCCTTCGGCAGGGTGCCGCCGTTCATCGGGCGACGCCCGCCCGCGGTCGCGGTCCCCTCGCCCTGCCACGGCGTCCCCGCCTCGGCGGCGGCGACCTCGCGGCCTGCCTCGGTGAGCGCGTAGGTCTTGCGACCGTTGGACTCCTCGGCGGTGATCAGGCCCTCGTCAGCGAGCAGCTGCAGGGTCGGGTAGACCGAGCCGGCGCTCGGCTTCCAGCTGCCGCCGCTGCGCTCCTCGATCTCGCGGATGATCTGGTAGCCGTGCATGGGCTTCTCGCTCAGCAGGCTCAGGACGGCCGCGCGGACGTCGCCGCGGCCCATGCGCGAGCCGACCTTCTTCTCGAAGGTGGAGCGCAACTGCTCGAACGCCTGCCACATGGCGTCCGGATCCATGCGGGCGCCGAACCCGCCGGTGGGGAATGAAGTGGACATGGGATGCCTCCAGTCGTCAGCGATACTCGACGATATATCGCTGAGAGGCGTTGGGGAAGGGGTCCGGGTCCTCCCTCAGCGAACGCACGGAGACGGCGGAGGCGGGCGTCGCTGCAGCGACTTCGCTTCGCCCCGGGCTAGCCTGCACACGACCGTCCCGAGAAAGACCCCTGTGCACCGCATCCCCTCTCAGCCCCTCCGCTCCTCCTCGGCCGTACTCATCGCCCTCACCCTGGGGCTGGCCGTCGCCGGCTGTACGGTGACCGCCGAGGGCGCCCGGCCGCAGACCGTTCCCGTCGAGGGCGCCGCTCCGGTGACGCCGTCGCCGGGCACCACCGCGCCCCCGACGACGGCCGGCGCCGACGACGGCGGGCGTTCGACGGCGCTCGATGTGCTCGCCGCCCTCCCGGTCAAGGGCAAGGCCCCGGCGACCGGGTACCAGCGAACCACCGACTTCGGCTCCGCCTGGCTGGATGTCGACCGCAACGGATGCGACACCCGCAACGACATCCTCTCCCGCGACCTGACCGATACCGTGCGGAAAGGTTCGTGCACGGTGCTGTCGGGGACGCTCGCCGACGCCTATACCGGCGAGACAATCCACTTCGTGCGCGGACAGAAGACGTCCTCCCTGGTGCAGATCGACCACATCGTGCCCCTGCAGAACGCCTGGATCACGGGAGGTCAGCAGCTCACGCAGGCGCAGCGCGTCAGCCTCGCCAACGATCCGCTGAACCTGATCGCGGTCGACGCCCACTCGAACCAGCAGAAGTCGTCGGGCGACGCGGCCACCTGGCTGCCTGCGGCCAAGGGCTTCCGCTGCGAATACGTAGCCCGGCAGATCTCCGTCAAGGCGACCTACGGGCTGTGGGTGACGAGCGCCGAGAAGGCGGCGATGACCCGCGTCCTCTCCGGATGCCCGGGGCAGCCCGCCGAATCGTCGCAGCTCGCCGCCGCGGGCACGCGGTGATCGAGCAGCGTCATCGAGACTTCTCGCGGTCGCAATCCGGAAGAAACACGCGGCTCCTAGCGTGGTGACATGGGGTCGTTCTCTTTCTCGGAATGCGGACACTGCGGTGAGCAGCAGCCGGTGCTCGGGGACGGGCGGATCGCCATCCACTTCACCCGCGACGGCGACCGCTGCGGCGGCTCCGAGCGCCGACAGGGCGTCGAGGGCGTGAGCAGCGAGCAGGCGCGCCGCATCGAGGCGCAGCTGCGCCAGGCGCTCTGGCAGGCGATGCGGGCGCAGACGTCGTAGGCGGCCGCGCCGCCGGCGCATCTCGGCCGGCGCTGCCCGCCCGCAAGCGTTCTGTCGGAGATTCGCGGCCTTGCGTCGGAGATTCGCGCGTTTGGCTGTCAGATCTCCATCCGCAGAGCCCTGTGTCGGAGATTCCAGACCCGTTCTCCGACGATTGCTCGGGACGCGCGACAATGGTCGCGCCACCGGACGATCGCGAAAAGGAGCCGACCATGGCCGAGACCAGCGTGCCCGAACCGATCCAGCAGTTCGTCGACGCGACGAACCGCGGAGACACCGAGGCCTTCGTCGACGCGTTCACCGACGACGCATTCCTGAACGACTGGGGCCGCGAGTTCCACGGCCGCGAAGGCGTCCGCAGGTGGAACGAGACGGACAACATCGGCGTGAACGCCCACTTCGACATCGTGAGCGTCGTCCCAGCCGACGAACCGGACACCTACATCGCGACCCTCACGGTCACCGGCGACGGCTACAACGGCACCGGCCCGATGACGTTCCGCCTCGACGGCACGCGCATCGCCAGCCTCCGGATCAGCGAGGGATAGCGCGGCAGCTAGCTAGTATCCGTGGTGGGGTGGGACGCGCCTCGTCAGCCGGGCGTTCTGCCGAAACACGAAAGGGGAGCAGCCGACGATGCGTCACCGTTTGCAGCTTCGCCTCGCGCAGGTCGCGGAACTCGTGAACGCGCTGGCAGAGGGCTTCTTGGATTTCTTCCGCCGCTGACGGCCCACGCGGTGGCATTCAGCCCATGATCGGCGGGCATGTCCTCGCCGCGCGTCCCCCGATAACCGGCTCGCGCAGCCGCGTCAACCACCCTGTCGGACCTCGCAGAGTGTCCGCACGAACGACCCAGACGGGTTCCGTAACGTCGCCGACGCCCGCGATCCGAAGCGGCCGGCACTCCGGCCGGCCGCAGCGCGGGCACGGAAAGGATCCCATGGATTACACGAAGAACACCTCCGTTCGGAAGAGCAGCGCCTTCACGGCCAAGCGGGCCGTCGTCGGCGCGGCATCGCTCCTCACCGCCACCGCCCTCGTCGGCGTCGGCGCCCAGGGAGCGTTCGCGACCACGGTCGACGGCGGCGCCTCGGGCTCGGGCTCGGCCTCGAGCTCGTCGGCGCAGGCCACGGCGCAGGCGCACGTGTCGGCCGATGCCGGGCACGACCTGTTCACCGGCCACCTGAGCGGCGCGAAGGCGCAGGCCCTCGCGAAGCGGATCGTGGCCGACAAGCCGCTGTTCGCACTGCTCCCGGATGCGCTGCAGCGCGACGTGACGGCGCTCGCCACCGCGTCGGCCCAGGACCGCACCGCCGACGCGAAGGCGATCGTCCATACGGCGCTGACGGGCGGCTACGGCTCCGCCGTCAAGGACCTCGCCACCCGGCTGAAGGACGCCCGCGGCGACCGTACGGCCGCATCCGGTCTCACCGATCTGGTGCAGGAGCTGCGGTCGGGCGACCTGTCGTCCCCGCAGCTCGGCGACACCGGCGCCACGGTCGCGGCCGATGTGACCGCCGACGCCCAGCTCGCCGCGAAGCTGCCGGCCGCGCTGCGCAGCGACCTGACGCAGCTGGCTTCGGCCCCGGCCGCCGAGCGCACGCCGGACGTGCAGAAGATCGCCGCCACCGCCGTCGCCGGCGGGTACGGCGCCGACCTGCAGCAGCTGGCCCAGCAAGTCGAGCAGGAGATCGCTTCCGGCCGCTGAGCCGGCGATCCCGGCCGCCGCACCCGGCGGTCGAGCGGCCCCGGTGCGTCGTCACGGCGACGCGCCGGGGCCGCTCCCCTGCGCGCGGCCAGCGCCGCCTCGGTCAGGCGTGCTGCAGCAGCGGACCGAGCCGCACCGCGGTGTCGGCCACCAGCGAGACCAGCCCGTCCCGATCGGCGAGCCGCGCCGCGGGCAGTGCCAGGGCGAGACCCGCGATGAGGCGCTGATCACCGCCGCGCACCGGGACGGCGAGGCACCCGAAGCCGGGCGTCAGTTCGCCCTCCTGCGTCGTGAACCGCGTCGGCGACGGCACCGTCCGGGCGGCCTCCTCGGCCAGCAGCAGCCGGCCGAGGGCGGAGACGCTGAGGTCGGAGGCGATCCGCCGCGGGTCGGACAGCGGGAAGTCGGGGTCGACATCCACCGGAACGACGCGCCCGCCCCGGTACACCGCGAGGTGCACGCCGCCGCGGATGCGCGCGCGCAGGTCTGCGACCGCCTCGCGCGCCGTCGCGGCGGCATCCTGGGCCTGGGCGACGTCCGCGAGCTCGGCGACCTTGCGGCCGAGGGCGAACCCGCGCAGGTCGGGCATCCGCACCAGGTACTCGTCCTGCACCAGCAGATTCAGCAGCCGGTAGGCGGTCGCACGCGGGAGGCCCAGTCGCGCCGACAGCTGCTGGGCGGTCACCCCGGGGCCGGCCCGCGCGACCTCCTCCAGCACGGCGAGCGCGCTGTGCACCGCGCCGGGCTGGCGGCCGCTCAGTTCGGGGATCGCGCTCATGGCGTCCCGCCGAGCACGTCCCCCGTCGTCGGCTCGTCGTAGAGCCCGATGCGGCGCAACGCCTCCGGGCGGTGGCGACGGCACACTCCCCAGAGCAGCCACGCGGTGGCGGCGACGAGCGCCAGCAGCAGCACCGCGACCGCCCGGTCGCCGGACCCTTCGAGCCAGAGGTCGAGTCCGAGCGCGGTGAGGAGCCCCGCGGCCGCGATGGCCGCGGCCACGGCGGGGCCGGCCGTTAGCTCCCCGATCCGGCGGAGGAAGAACGGTGTCGCGATGCAGACGAGCGCGTAGGCGGTCATGTAGCCCGCCGCCGCGCACACCACGATCACCCCCATCGCCTGCCAGGCGCCCATCCCCGCCGACACCAGCGCTGCCGGAAGCGCCACCTCGGCGGCGACGCCCACGGCGAGCGCCACGTACGGCGTGCGGAACCGCGGGTGGGTGCGCCCGAGGGCGCGGGGCGCGATTCCCTCCCGGCCGAGCGAGAACAGCACCCGCGCCAGAGCGGTGGTGGATGCCAGGGCACAGGCCAGGAACGAGCTGGCGAGCGCCGCATCCAGCAGCAGCCCGATCCACTCGACGCCCGCGCGCGCCGCGAGGTCGTTGACCGGGCTGTCACTGCGCGCGAGGTCGCCGCCGAGCGCGTCGAACCCGGCGAGCTGCGTGTACGCGGAGAGCAGGTAGAGCACCCCGGCGGCGATCACGGTCCACCGGATGGTGCGCGGGATGGTCGCGAACGGCCGCCGGGACTCGACGCCGAGCGTCGCGGCGCTCTCGAACCCGACGAACGCGGTCACGGCCACCGTCGTCCCGGCCGCGAGCTGCGGGATGCCCACACCGCGCGGGAGGGCGACGTCCCAGAACGACGGCGCCGGCACCCGCACCAGCAGCACGACGATCAGCACCAGGATGCCCGCGATCGACAGCAGCTCGATGACCAGCGTGACACGGGTCGAGAGCCGGATGCCGCGCCACAGCACCAGCAGGCACAGCGCCCCGAACCCGGCGAGGAGGGCGAGTACGACCCCCCGGGAACCGGCCACCGCCGGCATGACGTGCGCCAGCAGCGTCCGCCCGTAGTAGGCAGCACCCAGGAGGGCGAACATCGCCACGAATCCGTAGCCCACGATCATCGCGGCGCTCGTCGCGAAGCCCGCTCGGACGCCGAGACCGCGCGCCGCGAACGTATAGAGGGAGCCGGTCGCGGCCATCCGCCGCGTGAACTGGTTGACCGCATAGGCCACGAGCGCCATCAGGACGCCCGCCAGCAGGAAGGCCAGCAGCGTCCCCGACCCCGCGCGTGCGGCCACGAGCACCGGGCAGGTCGCCGCCGCCGCGGAGGGGGCGACCGCGCCGACCGACTGCGCCAGCACATCCACGAACGACAGACTGCGGCGGTCGAGCCCCGCCATCGGCGAGCGCGCGGGGAGTCCGTCCACCGGCGTGGGATCGGCGATGGCGCGGCTCAGAGCCGTCACGGGGGGCTGTGCTGTCACGGTGTGCTCCTCGCTCGCGAGGTTACGTCGCACGTGTTGCGGCCGGGTTTCGTCGGCGTCACGACCGGATGACCGCCGAATGCGACAGCGCGTGTCCCATTCGGGCGGCGGGGACTCTTCACGGGGGCGGAACGGACGCGCAACACCGCGTCGTGAGACTGGCGGCACCCACTCCCTCTCCCCCTTGGAGGAACCATGACGGCTGCACAGGAGCCTCAGACCCTGCTCGGCGATCCGGTCGCGCTGCGCGGGCCGGGCGCCGCCCGCCAGCTCTCCGGCCGGCTCGGCGTCGGATCGATCGTGTTCATGGTGGTCGCCGCGGCGGCCCCGCTCACGGTCATCGGCGGCGGCTTCCCCGTCGCCGTGCTGCTCGGCAACGGCGCCGGCGTGCCGAGCATGTTCGCGATCGGTGCGATCATCCTGCTGTTCTTCGCGGTCGGGCTCAGCGCGATGAGCCGCTTCATCCCGCGACCCGGCGCGTTCTTCACGTACGTCGGCTACGGGATGGGCCGCCCGCTCGGTCTGGCGGCCGCCTATCTCGCGCTCCTGACGTACACGACCGTGCAGGTCGCGGTGTACGGCTACCTCGGCGCCACGCTCGAGTCGTCCGTGGTGGCGCTGCACGGCCCGGACATCCCCTGGTACGTCTACTCGCTGGCGATGATCGCCCTCGTCGGCGTGCTCGGCTACCGGCACATCGAGCTGAGCTCGCGCGTGCTGGGCGTGCTGCTGATCGCGGAGGTCGGAATCGTCATCGTGCTGAGCGTCGTGATCATCGGCACCGGCGGAGCGGAGGGACTGTCCCTCGCGCCGTTCGAGCCGAGCACGGTGCTCTCGGGCTCCCCCGGCATCGGGCTCATGTTCGCGCTGGCCGGGTTCATCGGCTTCGAGTCCACCGCGATCTTCCGCGACGAGGCCAAGGAGCCCGAGAAGACCATCCCCCGCGCCACCTACATCGCCGTGATCGCGATCGGCCTGTTCTACACGTTCGCCTCCTGGGCTCTGGTGATGGGATGGGGCCCCGCGAAGATCGTGGACGTGGTCGCCTCCGACACCGGCGGCTTCATCGTCAACACCGCGGTGCACTACCTCGGCACCGTCGGCGGAGTGATCGTCAACGTGCTGCTGATCACGAGCCTGTTCGCCTGCGTCCTCTCGTTCCACAACGTGGTGACCCGCTACCAGCACTCCATGTCGAACGCGTCGGTGTTCCCGGCCATGATCGGCCGCGTGCACGGGAAGCACTCGTCGCCCTACGTGTCGTCGCTGGTGCAGACCGTCACGGCCGCCGTGCTGATCGCCGCCTTCGCGCTGTTCCGGCTCGACCCGGTGCTGCAGGTGTTCACCTGGTTCAGCGGCATCGCGACCCTGGCGATCGTGGTGCTGATGGCGCTCACGTGCCTCGCCGTCATCATCTACTTCGCCCGGAAGAAGACCGGAGCAGGGCTCTGGCGCACCGTCATCGCCCCCGTGATCGGGCTGCTCGGCCTGGTGGGCGTGACGCTCATCATCGTCGACAACTTCCCGCTGCTGATCGGCGACGTGGATGCGAAGGGCACCCCCGTGCTCGGCCCCCTCTCGATCGCCTTCTTCGCGGCGATGCTCGCCTTCCCCGTGATCGGCGTCGTGCAGGCCCTCATCCTGCGCCGGACCCGGCGCGACGCCTACCAGAACATCATCGACACCATCAGCGCCTAGGAGATCTCGCACCATGACCACCGAACTGCCCATCACCCTCCCCCACGACGACACGGCCGCCCCGGGCCCGCTCTCCAGCCTCACCGCCGCGGAGATCGAGGCGGCGGCCCGCATCCTCCGCGACGCCGGCGCGGCCACCGACACGTCCCGCTTCGTGTACGTCGGCCTGCTCGAGCCGGACAAGGCCGATGTGCTGGCTGCGCTCGCCGGCGAGGCGGACGCCCCCGACCGCGAGGCGCGCATCCTGCTGCTGGATGTCGCGACCGGCGCCAGCACCGACGCCGCCGTCTCCCTCACCCGCGGAGAGGTCATCGCGCTCGTCCCGATCGACGGGTCGCGCGGCCAGGTGCCCATCCTCGAGGAGGAGTTCGAGGCGATCGGCGGGATCCTCGCCGCCGACGCCGACTGGCTGGCCGCGCTGGCGAAGCGCGGGCTGACCAGCGAGCAGGTCGTCTACGCGCCGCTCTCCCCCGGCTCGTACGACATCCCCGGCGAGGAGGGCCGCCGCATCATCCGCGTCTTCGCGTTCCGGATGGACCACGCCGACGACCACCCGTGGGCGCACCCCGTCGACGGACTGTGCGCCTACGTCGACATGATCGCCCGTCAGGCGACCCAGGTCGTGGATGCGTTCGAGCTGCCGGTCCCCGAGGAGCCGGGCAACTTCCACCTCGAGACGGAGCGTCCCGCGCCGCTCGACACGCTCAAGCCGATCTCGATCACCCAGCCGGAGGGTCCCAGCTTCCAGGTGGACGGCGACCGCATCACCTGGGCGAACTGGTCCCTCTCGCTCGGCTTCGACGCCCGCGAGGGCCTCATCCTGCGCACCCTCGGCTTCGCCGACCCCGACCAGGGCGGCGCGGTGCGCCCGGTGGTCTACCGCGCATCCATCGCCGAGATGGTGGTGCCGTACGCGGACCCGTCGCCGACGCGCTACTGGCAGAACTACTTCGACACCGGCGAGTACCTGTTCGGCCGGTTCGCCAACTCGCTGACGCTCGGCTGCGACTGCCTGGGCGAGATCCGCTACCTCGACGCCGTGGTGTCCGACGAGTTCGGCCGGCCCAAGACCATCGAGAACGCGATCTGCATCCACGAGGAGGACTACGGGACGCTGTGGAAGCACACCGACCTGTTCACCTCGGCCAACGAGGTGCGTCGCTCTCGGCGGCTGGTGATCTCGTTCTTCACCACCGTCGGCAACTACGACTACGGCTTCTACTGGTACCTGTACCTCGACGGCACGATCGAGTGCGAGGCGAAGCTGACCGGCATCCTGTTCACCTCCTCCTACGTGGAGGGGTCGGCGACGGCCAGCGAGGTCGCGCCGGGGCTCGGCGCCCCGTACCACCAGCACCTGTTCTCAGCGCGCCTCGACATGATGGTGGACGGCCTGGCGAACGCGGTCGACGAGGTGGATGCGGTGCGCCTGCCCGTGAGCGACACGAACCCGTACGGCAACGCCTTCACGAAGCACGCGACCCGCATCCTGAGCGAAGCGGAGGGCGCACGCTCGGCCGACGCCTCGGTCGGGCGCACCTGGCACATCGTCAACACCGAGAAGACGAACCGGCTCGGGAGGCCGACCGGCTACGTGCTGCACGCCGAGCAGAATCCGACGCTGATGGCGGACCCGTCGGCGTCGGTGACCGCGCGTGCGGCGTTCACGACCAAACAGCTGTGGGTGACGCAGTACGCGAGCGACGAGCGCTACCCGGCGGGCGAGTTCGTCAACCAGAACCCGGGCGGCGACGGGCTCCCCGCGTACATGGCGGCCGACCGCTCGCTCGACGGCGAGGACATCGTGCTCTGGCACACCTTCGGCCCGACCCACTTCCCGCGGGTCGAGGACTGGCCGGTCATGCCCGTGGACTACGCGAAGTTCACGCTGAAGCCGTACGGCTTCTTCGGCCGGAACCCCGCCCTCAACGTGCCGGCGGAGGCGCCCGCGCACTGCGCGCCCGGCCACCACGCGCACAGCGACCACTCGCACGGCGACCACGGCGACCACTCCCACCACGGATGATCGAGGCCCTTCACCTCGGCAGCATGCTCCCGGCCACGCTGGGAGCATGCTGCGTCGCCGGGACCGCCGACCGCCGCTCGCCGCTCACCTGGTTCGGGATGCTCGCCATGCTGGCCGCGATGGCGGACACCATGCTGCTCCCCCGCCCGCTCGTCCCTGCGATCGTCTGGGCGGCCCTCCTGCTCGCGACCGGCGTCGCCACGGCGCTGGCCCAGCGACTGCGTCCCCGGGTCGAGTCCGCGGCGCATCCCGCCCGGACGATGGCCGTGCACCGCGCCCTGCAGGCGATCCTGATGGCCGGGCTGATCGTCGCGGCCGGCGGACACCACGCGGCGACCGCCCCGGGCGACGCACACGCCGGCCACGGTGTGCCGGTGACCGCGGCTCTGGCGGCGGCGGCGCTCGCATTCGCGGTGGTCTCCGTCGCGGTCGCCGCCCGACGCCGGCTGCCGCTCCTCCCGCGCGCGGAGGCGGCGCTCGGCGGCGCGGCGGTCGCGCTGATGGCGGTACCCCTGCTCGGCTGACGCCCGCTCGCCTCGCTTGCGTCGGAGATCCGGCGCCGTACATCGGAGATCCGGCGCGATCCGCCACGGATCTCCCGCCACAGAGCGTTCCGTCGGAGATTCCGGAGGTGCTTTCCGACGGTAGTGCGCACCACCACCGCGATTGGCCCGCTCAGCCCGTGAAGCCGCCCAGCGCATCCTTCGCCAGCGCCTCCCGCAGACGCTCGAGCGCCGCCGGGTCGACGTTCACGATCGACTGCCCGTCGGCCGACGTCCCTGTTCCGCCGGTCGGGAGGGTGAACGTGTGGATGCTCGACATGCCCGACAGCCGCATACTCGCTGCGAGGCCCAGCATCGTCTGGAGGCCGAAGCCCTGGTCGACCTTCACGTACGAACCGGCGGTGGCGGCGAACGACGTGAGCTTTCCGGGGTCGGTGAGCACGGAGAGGCTGAGCAGCTTCGACCCGAACGCGCGCATCAGCGCCTGCTGGTCCGCCACCCGCTGGTAGTCCGCGGTCGGGAACGCGTACCGCTCCCGGGCGTAGGCGAGCGCCTCTGCGCCGTCGAGGTGGTTCATCCCCTTCACGAACGTGTAGTGCGGCGACTTGACGGTGGTGAAGCCGACCGGGCTGTCCACATCCACACCGCCGAGGGCGTCCGTCATGTCCTTGAGGCCGGAGAAGTCGATGATGGCGACGTGGTCGATCCGCGTGCCGAGCAGCTGCTCGACCGTCTGCACGGCGAGCGGGGTTCCGCCCCAGGCGAGGGCCGCGTTGATCTTCGCGGTGCCGTTGCCCGGGATGGGGACCCACAGGTCGCGCATGATCGACATCACGTAGACGTTCCGGCGGTCGGCGTCGATGTGCACCAGCATCATCGTGTCGGCGCGCTGGTTCGTCACCCCCGCCGCCCCGGTCCCGGTGGGCGCGCCCCGCGAGTCCGACCCGATGAGGAGGACGTTCATCGCCCCCGTCTGCGTCGCGGCCGGCCGGGACGCATCCGCCGGGAACGCCCGCTGGATGTGCGAGACGTGCGAGTCGAACGAGCTCGCGACCGACCCGGCGTAGATCGCGCCACCACCGATCACGACGGCCACCGCGGTGGCGACGATCGCGACGACGGCGGCCAGGGCGACGAACCACCAGTGGTGGTGACGGCCGGACTTCTGTGGGCGGTGGTGATGATGAACGGCGAAGGAGACCACGGTCCTCGCCCCCCTCCGCGTCTGATCGGGGACGCATAGGCTGCAGAGTTAGATGAGATTTACTCACCTATCCGCAGAGTAGGACGGAACGGTCTACGTGTCCTCATTTCTGAGGACATTCTCTGTACCCCAGTTCGAGGGTCGATCGATCGGTCGTCCCCGGGTCAGGGGATGCCCGGCAGCGCCCACCCGACGGTGGACGCCGATTTCAGGATGCCGCCGCGCCTTACTCGACCGTGAGGACGAGCTTCCCGCGCACGGCCCCCGACTCGCCCACCCGGTCGGCCTCCGCGACCTGGTCGAGCAGGAACGTCGCACCGACCGGGATGCGGAACCCGCGCTCCTCCGCAAGCCGCAGGGCCAGCGGGATCGCGTACTCCGCGCGGCCGGAATCGCCTCGGCTGAACCGGACGCCGTAACGCTGCGCGCCCGGGTAATCGGCGATCGTGACGACCCGATCCGCACCGCCCGCCAGCTCGATCAGCTCACCCAGGACGCCGCTGCCCGCGACGTCGAGAGCCCGGTCGACGCCGGCCGGAACGAGCGTCCGGACCCGGTCCACCATCCCCGCGCCATACGCGACGGGCTCGGCCCCCAGGCCGCGGAGGTAGTCGTGCGTCGCCGGACTCCCGGTGCCGATCACCCGCGCGCCGCGGTACACGGCGAACTGCACCGCCGCGCTGCCGATGCTGCCCGACGCCCCGTTGATGAGCACGGTGCTCCCGTCGGCGACGCCGAGCTGGTCCAGAGCCCGCGCGGCCGTCTCCACGACAGACGGCAGGGCAGCCGCCGTGACGAAGTCCAGCGACGCGGGGATCGGCGCCCACGTCGACAGCACGGCGAACTCCGCCTGGGCGGCGCCCCCTCCCCCGATGCCGGCGACCGCGTCGCCCGACCGGACGCCCGCGACGCCGGCGCCGATCTCATCCACGATGCCCGCCGCCTCGTAGCCCAGCGTCTGCGGAAGTTCCGGGTCCAGTTCGCCCCGGCGCTTCTTCCAGTCGCTGCCGTTCACCCCGGCAGCCCGGACCCGGATGCGCACCTCCCCCGGACCCGGATGCGGCTCCGGCAGGTCCACGATCTCCAGGACCTCGGGGCCGCCGAACCGGCTGAACTGCGCCGCCTTCATCAGTGCGACAGGGAGGCCAGGTACTCGCGGATCCCGTCGGTCACCAGCAGGTGGTCCTCCTCCGAGGTGAGGCCGGATGCGGTGACCGCGCCGACGACACCGGTGCCGGCGACCCGGATCGGGAACGACCCACCGGTGAGCGCGTAGTCGCGCGCATCCAGCCAGCCGAGCCCCTTCATGTCCACGTCCGCCAGCCGCAGTGCGACGAGGGCGCTGCTCGCCTCGAACCGGTGCACGACGGCCGCCTTCTTGCGGATCCAGTCCTGCTGGTCGACGGTCGTCCCCGGCAGCATGGCGCGGAACAGGACGTGCTCACCACGCCGGATGTCCACGGCCACCCCGGAGCCCGCCGCGAGCGCCCGCTCGATGATGAGGCTCCCCAGACGCCAGGATGCGGCGAGATCGAACGACGGCAGCACCAGCTCCCGCTCCTGCTGCTCGAGAAACGGGATCGAGAGTTCGGTCATCGTCGTCCTTCGGTCGGGGGGGTCGAAGTCGGCGCGCGTCGCGTCACGCCGACACTAGCCGACCCGAGCCCTCGCGGGTGGACTTCACCCGCCGGCCTCCGACTCAGGCCGCTGCGGTCCGGGCGTCCTCGTCGAACGCGGCCGTCAGGGGCGTCGTCCTGAAGCCCCTGATGATCAGCCAGAGGCCGAGTGACAGTTCGAATACAGCCACGGGAAGCGCCGCGACGGCCGAGAGCGCGGACACCTGGGGGTAGGCGCCGAAGAAGACCGCGATGTCGGAGGCGAGCAGCAGCGGGGCGCCGATGAAAGCGACGATCGGGAAGATGCGCGGGACGATGGCGGACCGATAGAGGAGGTAGCCCAGGAGCAGGTCGCAGGCGACCGGCATCAGGCTCTGGGACAGCAGGAAGGTCCAGTTGTAGTTGGCCAGGAGGCTGTGTCCCGTTGTGGTCAGCGCTGCGTTCGTGCCGGCGGCGCCGCCGAGGTCGTGCCGCAAGGTCGTCATCGTGAGCAGACTGACCACGCTCACGAAGGTGAGGCAGGTCTCCAGGAGCCGCGCGGCCACCAGGCCCAGGGCGGCGGTCTGACTGATTCGTCTTGTGAGCGGGTACAGCACGATCGCGGTGGCGATGCCGGCCAGGCCGACCACGACCTCGGAGAGCACGCCCCACTGGAGTGCGGTGATGGTTCCCGCCCCCAGGATGAACGCGCCGACGTCGTTCTTGATCGGGGCATAGAGCGCGAGTGTCGGGATGGAGACGAACGTGATCACGTACAGGATGCCGACGGCAAGTGAGATCCGTCGGGAGGGACGCATCCGTGGTCGCTGAAGGGCTGCGCTCGCCGGAGGGATGGTGGTGTCTGTGGTCATGGTGTGCTCCCCGTATCGGCGGGGCCACGTCGACATGCACGACACTCGCTGTGCCCTCAGTATGCGCCGGGACCCCACGCGACTGTGTGCATGAACGGGAACCTCGATTCCGCGGGTGACGGGGTGCAACACGGTTCGCTACCCTCGGAGAGATCACCACAACATCGGAGGTCTCCGTGGCGCAGCAGGTCATTGTTCAGCTCGTCGACGACCTCGACGGCACCCCGATCGACGACAACAGCGGTGAGACCATCGTGTTCACCATCGACGGTGTGGAGCGTGAGATCGACCTGTCCGCCGAGCACGCCGCGCAATTCCGCGAGGCCCTCGCCCCGTACATCACGGCCGGCCGCCGTCGGACGAAAGCTGCCGCACCCGCGAGAGGCGCCAGGTCAGCGAAGCCGGACCTGCAGGCGGTCCGCACCTGGGCGAATGCGAACGGGCACGAGGTCGCGTCGCGGGGCCGGGTTCCGGCCGCGGTGGTCGACGCGTACAACGCGGCGACAAAGAAGTAGGCCGTGGCGCCCGAGCCGGCGCTGCCGAGCACGGCCCCGCGAGCAGAGTCCGACCGCCGGCCCAGGCAGAGAAGGTAAGGCCCGATCCTTCGCCGGTCTGCCGTCGAACCACCAGCGCGGGTGTAGTTTCTCGCTGTGTCGGAACCTGACCCCCAGCCCCCGAAGCGTTCCCTCAGCATGCAACGAATCGCGCTCAACCGGGCCCGGGTGTTCGCCTTGACCGCCATCGTGGTCGGCGCGGTGATGACGCTGCTCGCCGCGCCGCTCGTCTTCTCGAACGGGAACGTCGTCATCCACGTCGGGCAGCTTGTTCTCGCCATCGCCGTTCTCGTGCTCGGGATACTGCGGCTGCGGAACGCGCGGAAGGAGCTGCGCGCGTTCGAGGAGGAGAACGGTCCCGGCGCCGGCGACCAGAAGCCGGTGCGCTGACGGCTGCCAGTTCGCACGCGCTCGACGGCTGCTCAGGTATCCCCATCCGCCGAGCTGAAAGTCCCTTGTCGCGGCGAAGGCGAAGTCAAGAAGTTCGATGGTAGACAGGCCTGGTGATCTACGCCCTGATTCCGCTCGGCGGCTTCGCGGTCATCGCGGGATGCGCCTGGCTCTTCATCAGAAGGAATCTCAAGCGCACGACGCACGCGAACGGCATCATCGTCGGCAAGCGCTTTGCGCCTTCGCACGGGAGCCTGGCGGCGAACGGGGCCCCGGGAGACGGGCGTGTCGTCGTCGTCCCGGATTCCTACATCTTCGAAGTCAACGACGACGGGAGGACCGGCACCGCTGTCGTCTCCAAGGAAGTATTCGACGTCTACGAGGTGGGCGACTACTTCGCCGGGTGACCGTGGGGAGGCGAGCCGACCGCTGACCAGAGTCGCGACCAGCGGCGGCGTTGCTCACACCACTCGGGCACAGCGAGGCATCAGGCTGCGACGCTCGAAGCTCGGCCCGCGGACACCGCATCGATGATGACCTCCGCCACCGCCTCCGGCCGGGAGACGCTCAGAGCGTGCGAGCCTCCCGGTACCTCACGGACCACCCGAGCCTTCGCCCGCGCGGCCCCCGCGCGGTGCTCTGCGACAGGGATGTTCCGGTCCTGGTCGCTGAACACGCACCATGAGGGGATGCTCTTCCACGCCGGCGTCTCGGCAGACAGCGGTTCCGTGAGCGCCGCCTGAGTGACCGGGCGCTGCGTCGCCGCCATGAGTGCGGCCGTCTCCTCCGGCACGTCTGCGCAGAACTGATCGCGGAAGACGGAGGGCCGGATCACCAGCTCCACACTGCCGTCGCTGAGCGTGCGCGGCGAGAGGGCGTCGGCGAGGGTGCTCCCGGGGAACTCCGTCGAGAGGTCGAACGCCGTCTGACCGTGCTCGGGCACGAATGCGTTGACGTACACGAGCGCGCTCACGTTGTGGTTGCCTGCAGCGCCCTCGGAGATGACGAGCCCTCCGTAGGAGTGCCCCACCAGGACGACGGGTCGGCCGACCGCAGCGATGACGTCGCGAACGTACGCCGCATCGCCCGCAAGGCTGCGCAGTGGGTTGGCAACGGCGATGCACTCGATACCGTTGCGGTTCAGGATTCCGATGACGCTGTTCCAGCTGGCGGACTCGGCGAATGCGCCGTGCACTAGCACGACGACGGGCTTCTGGTCCGTCGTGCTCTCGGTGTACTCGAGGGTGGGTTCGTTCATGGTCGTGCTCCTTGATGGATGGTGTCCGAGGACGCGGTCGCGTCCTTCCCGCCAGCTATGACCGGAACCCCGCTCACGGTGTGACCAGCCGGCGCCGTCGCTCACCAGTGCCGAAGCTTGCCCGCGTCGGTGACGAGCCACACACCCTCCACCAGGCCACGTCGCCCCTCCACGACGACCACCGCGGTGGGCCGTCCATCGCGGGACGCCAGCAGGCCCGGCCGCCCGTTGACGGAACGGAGGTCGAGCCTCAGACCGGCCGGAGCGCCGAGTGCGACACGCAGCAGGGTGACGGCGGCGGTGATGCCCGCGGCCGGACCCGGAGCGCCCTCGGCGCCCCCGGAATCGACGACGACTCGAACCTCAGGCCCGAGCAGCCGCGCGAGCTCCGCGATGTCGGATGCCAGGCACGCGTCGCGGAACCCCTCGATGAGGGCCGCGTGCTCGGCCTCACGCCGCGTCGATCCGCGGCGCCGCGACCTGATCCGCGCGCTCCGTCCCGCTCTGCCCGATCGCCTCATCCGTTCGTCCTCCACCGGGGTCGCCATCGTCCACGGGCTGCAGCCTGTCCTCGAAGAAGATGCGCGCGAGAGCGCCGCGCACCCTTTCCGCGAGTCGCAGCCGACCGGCCTCGTCCGGACGCACATCGTCCGCTCGCACCGCCGTCGGGCCGGCCAGACGGTAGCGCTCGGCCGCATCGACATCCGAGTGGACCTCGACGTACTCGCCACCGGGCAGCCGGACGATGCGCCCGGTCTCGTAACCGTGCACGAGGATCTCCCGGTCGCGCTTCTGCAGCGCGAGGCAGACCCGCCGCGTCACCAGGAAGGCGACGACCGGGCCGAGGACGACGATCGCCTGGTACAGCGCGACGACCGACTCGACGGTGACGTGGAAGTGCGTCGCGACCAGGTCCGCGCTGCCCGCTCCCCACAGGGCGCCGTAGAAGACGAGGGCGGCGACGCCGAGCCCGGTGCGGGTCGGCTCATTCCTGGGGCGGTCGAGGATGCGATGGTCCAGCCGGTCACCGGTCACCCACTGCTCGACGAACGGGTAGACGGCGACGGCGAGGAGGTACAGGCCGACGACGGCCAACGGGACGAGGATTGCGAGCGTCCAGGTGCGACCGAGCCACACCACCTCCCACCCGGGCGGGACGAGGCGCAGCGCGCCGTCGAGGAACCCGGTGTACCAGTCGGGCTGGCTTCCCGCCGACGCGGCGCCGGGTGAGGACGGCCCGTACAGCCAGATGGGGCTGATGGTGACCGTCGCGGCGACCAGGAGCAGGCCGCCGGTGACGAGCGCGAACAGTCCGCCCGCTCGCACGGCGAGGTTCGGCCAGACCGGGACCCCGACGACGCGCTCTTCGGTGCGGCCGGGCCCGGCGAACTGCACCGGCCCGTTCACGTACGCACTCCGGGCACGGGCGGCGATCAGCACGACGAGCAGCACCGGAACGACGGCTACGTGGATGGGATACAGGTTCTCGATGATCCGCCCCGGGAACTCCCCGCCGAACAGCAACGCGGAGAGCCAGGTGCCGACGACCGGGATGCCGAGCACGATCCCTTCGACGATCCGCAGGCCCGTGCCCGAGAGCATGTCGTCGGGGAGGGCGTAGCCGCTCCACCCGCCGATGAGCGCGGTGATCAACAGCCCGAAGAGAAGCACCCACGAGAGGCGGCGCGGGCGCCGGAACGCTCCGGTGAAGAAGCTGACGGCGAGCTGCAGGATGAGCGCCGCCGGCAGCAGCAGGGCCGCCCAGTGGTGCGCCTGCCGCACCAGCAGGCCGCCGGGGAGCTCGAACGTCACGGCCAGGGTCGACCGGAGCGCCTTCGACATCTCCGCGCCGGCGAGCGGGAGGTACGGCCCGTCGTAGGTCACGCGATCGCTGGAGGGCGCGTACGCGAACATTAGGATGAACCCGGTCACGAACAGCACGACCACGCAGGCGAAGGCGACCACTCCGAAGAGGTTCGTCCAGTGCAGCGGCGCCCGGCGCATCCTGAGCTCCTCGCGCAGCCCCACGGCGCGGCGGCCGGCGGAGGTGTTCGACACGACCCGGGACAGGCGGGCGGTGACGGAGGGGTGGATCCTACGGTCGACAGGCATCAGAAGCTCCCGACTCTCTCGCGGTCGGCCACCTCGCGGTCGGCCACCTCGAGGTCGCCCGTCTCGCCGGCGAAGGCGCGGCGCGGATGCTGCACCGAGAGCAGCGAGACGATGTCCTGGCCGAAGAACACGGCGCTCGCCCAGATGAGGAGCACCCGCACCTTGCGCTCCCAGGTCGGGATCGCGAGCACGTGGTAGCCGCGGTGCATCACCCAGGCGAGGAAGCCGGTGATCACGATTCCGCGCCACTGGAAGATCCCCGTGCCGAGTCCGAGAGTCGCGACGACGCCCAGGCTGTGGTGCACGTAATCCTTCGGCTGCTCGCCGTGGAGCGTCGCGACGATGTTCTTCGCCAGCCGTTTCGCCTGCCGTACGGCGTGCTGGGCGTTCGGGACGGTGATGGCGCCCTCGATGGGCGATGCGAGGTCGGGCACTGCGGCGTCGTCGCCCGCCGCCCAAGCGTCGGGCACGACCGCCTCCGGCGTTCCCACCCGCAGGTCGGCGCGGACCATGACCGATCCGCGCGCGGTGACCGGCAGGTCGGTGTGGTTGGCGACGACCGGGTTCGCGCCGTTGCCGGCGGTCCACACGATGGTGTGCGCGTCGAACTCCTGACCGGTCGAGAGCACCAGGTGGCCGCCCTCGGCCGAGACGAGCTGCGCATCCAGGTGGATGTGCGCCCCGCGGCGCTCCAGTGCTCGCACCACCCAGCGTCCCGGCTCGTCGGTGACCTCCGGGAGGATGCGGTTGCGCGCCTCGATGAGGTGGAACGACAGGTCCGCGAACGTGAGCTCGGGGTACGACTTCAGCAGCGCGGTCGCGAGCGAGAGCGTCTCGCCGAAGCCCTCGACGCCCGAGAACCCGCCGCCGACGAACGCGACCGTCAGCAGGCGGCTCCGATCCGGTCCGGGTGGCAGCACGGCGGCGCGGTCGAAGGCGTCGAGCAGGCGGTCGCGGATGGCGACGGCCTCCTCGACGTGCTTCATCCCGATCGCGTTCTCGATGACGCCCGGGATGGGGAACGTGCGCGTCACGGCGCCCGCGGTGACGACGACGATGTCGTAGCCGAGCTCGAACGGCTCGCCGTCCTTCGGCAGCACCGTCACCGTCTTCGACGCGTGGTGGATGCGGGTGACGCTCGCGTGGATGAGCCGGGTCCGCTTGAGGTGGCTGCGCAGCGGGATGGCGGCGTGCCGGGCCTCGATCGACCCGGCCGCGACTTCGGGCAGGAACGGCTGGTACGTCATGTACGGCCGCGGATCGATCACCACGATCTCCGCCTCGTCGCGCCGGAGCTTCTTCTCCAGCTTCCATGCGGTGTAGAAACCGGCGTACCCGCCGCCGACCACGAGGATCCGGCGCATCACAGCCTCCCTGTCCCGGGACCGGCGCCACGCCGATCCTCTCAACAGCTATGACAAGACAGCAGGCTGTTCTGTGACAGGTCAGGCCGGTACGGGCAGGTGCTCCAGCTTCTCGGGGTTCAGCACCCACTGCAGGCGGCGGATGCCGTCCGCAGTCACATCGAGCGCGATGAACGCGACGACGGCACCGTCGCGAACCAGCACCGCCGCCGGCCCGCCATTCGCCTCGACGACGTGAACGGTCCCATCCCAGAACCGCGTGTGGAACGCGTGCACGTACTTCGCGACCGTCTCCCGGGTGAACACGGGGATGCGCGACGCGCGGGCAAGGCCGCCGCCGTCGGAGTAGCTGACGATGTCCGCGGTGAAGATCCGCTCGAGCTCGGCGATGTCGCCCGACTTCGCCGCGTCGAGGAACGCCTCCAGCATCCGCCGCTGCTCCTGCCTGCCGGCCTCACGCACATGCCGCTGCTCGGCGAGATGCTTGCGCGCCCGGCTCACCAGCTGCCGCGCCGACGCCTCGGTGCCCTGGATGATCTCCGCGATCTGCCGGTACGGGTAGTCGAACGCCTCGCGGAGCACGTACGCGGCGCGCTCCGTCGGCGAGAGCGACTCCAGGAGCACGAGCACGGCGAACTCCAGCGCCTCGCCCCGCTCCGCGCCGAGCAGCGGGTCGGCGCTCGTGTCGACCGGTTCGGGCAGCCACGGACCGATGTAGGTCTCGCGCCGCACGCGCGCCGACTGCGCCTGGTTGATGGCGAGCCGGGTCGTCGTGGTCGCCAGGAACGCGGCCGGTTCCCGCACGACGCTGCGGTCGGTGCTCTGCCAGCGCTCCCAGGTGTCCTGGACGATGTCCTCGGCGTCGGCCACGGTGCCGAGCATCCGGTAGGCGATGCCGAACAGGCGCGGCCGGACCGCCGCGAACGTCTCCGCTGCGGCGGTCAGGTCGTCGGCGTGCGCTGTCTCCCCGGACATGGTCGAAATGCTAGCGAGCACCCTCCAGCCAGCGGGAGTACGTCGTGCTCCCGAAGCGCTGGTCGGTGATCGCAGGGTCGTTCCCGGGAACCAGGGAACGGTCGTCGACGGTTCCGCCGAAGTAGCCGGCGGCCGGGTCGGTCACGACCTCGCGGTCGTCGCCGCGAGCGGCGAGGAGCCGGCGCGCGAGCTCGTCGAGGCGGAGCGGCTCGGGACCCGCCAGCTCGATCACGGCGTCGGCGGGTCGCGCGGTCGCCGCATCGGCGAGCGCCGCCGACACGTCGGCCGCCGCGATCGGCTGCATGAGCACATCCGACAGCACGGCCGTGCCACCCTGCGTCGCGCCATCCGTCAGCGCGCCGATGAACTCGAAGAACTGCGTGGCGCGCACGATCGTGAACGGGATGCCGCTCTCGCGCACGATCCGCTCCTGGGCGGTCTTCGCCCGCATGTAGCCGATGTCGGGCAGCCGGTCGGCGCCGACGATCGAGAGCACGACGTGATGCCGCACCCCCGCATCCTTCTCGGCTGCGACGAGGTTCCCGGTCGAGCGCTCGAAGAAGTCGAGCACCGGCCCGTCCTCGAACGACGGCGCGTTCGGGGTGTCGACCACCACGTCCGCGCCGCGCAGCACCTCCGCGAGCCCGGCGCCGGTGACCGTGTCCACACCAGTGGACGGCGAAGCCGCCACGGCGTCGTGCCCCTGCTCGCGCAGCGACTCCACCAGCGGCCGGCCGATCAGCCCCGTCCCTCCGACGACGACGATCCTCATGGTTTCTCCGTTCCGGCCCGTGGTCCGTCCACGGGCTCACCGGCTATGACCGGACAGCGTGCGCCGTTGTGACAACAGTCGCGGCAGGAGCGGCCGTCGCCTTCGGGTTCCGGATGCCGATGGCCGACACCACCGCGCCGATGAAGAGCGCGACCGCCGCCGCGCCGGCCAGCTCGTGGAAGCTCCCCACGGCCGACATCGCGCCTCCGGCCGATCCGGCCAGGGCGACCGCCACCAGGCCCGCGACACGGGAGACCGCGTTGTTCACCGCGGAGGCGATCCCCGAGCGGGCGGTGTCGACCGCCCCGAGGATGGTCGCCGTCAGCGGTGCCACCGTGATGGACATCCCGAGCCCGAACGCGGCGACCGCCGGAAGAACCTCGGTGACGTAGTCGGCGTTCCCGCCGATGCGCAGCATGAGCAGGAAACCGGCGCCCGCGATCAGAGGTCCGATGGTCATGAGCAGCCGGGGGCCCACGCGTCCGCTCAGCCGGCCGAAGAAGGCCGACAACGCGATCAGCAGGATGCTCGACGGGACCATCGCGAACCCGGCCAGCGTCGCCGAGTACCCGGCGCCCTGCTGCAGGAACAGCGCGAGCGCGAAGGTGCCGACCGCCACCCCTCCGTAGATGAACGCGGTCGAGACGTTCCCCACCGAGAAGTCCCGAGCGCGGAAGATGCCCAGGGGCAGCATGGGCTGCCGCGTCCGCCGCTCCCACCACACGAACGCCACCAGCGCGACCAGTCCGAGCCCCGCGGCGCCCGCGATCAGCGGCGAGCCCCACCCGTACCGTGGATGCTCGATCAGGGCGAACACCGGAAGCCCCAGACCGACGACGCCCAGGCCCGCTCCGACCCAGTCGACACGCGCATCCGCCCGACGCGGGGGATCCGCCGGAAGCCCGCGCAGCAGGAGCAACGTGACCGCGATCGGAAGGAGGTTGATGCCGAACACCCACCGCCACGAGAGCGTGTCGACCAGGACGCCTCCGAGAACGGGTCCTGCGATGCTCGCCAGTGAGGTGATGGCGGTCCAGATGCCGATGGCGCGGCTCTGGGCGGCGCCGCTGAAGCTGCTGAAGATCAGGGCGAGCGAACTGGGGACGAGAAGCGCACCCGCGACTCCCTGCATCCCGCGGGCCACGATCAGGACGCCCGCGGTGGGTGCGAGAGCGCACAGGACCGATGCGACAGCGAAGCCGAGCAAGCCCCAGAACAGCACACGACGGCGGCCGAACAGGTCGGAGAGCGAGCCGGCGAGGAGGATCACCGACCCCAGCGTCAGCAGGTAGGCATCCACCACCCACTGCTGCGCGGCGAGGCCACCGCCGAGTTCGCGGCCGATCGCGGGCAGGGCGACGTTCACGACGCTCCCATCCAGGAAGGCGATGAAGGTCGCCAGCACCGAGATGGCGAGCACCGTCCGCTGCAGCGTCGTACTCGGCCGCTGCCGGGCGGATGTGGGGTTGGGCATGACTTCTCCGTTGTGTCGAGGCTCGTCGGGGTCACGGGCTATGACCGCGCAGCAGGATCACTTGTGACTGAGGACGTGACCCACCTCCCCCGCAGCCCGGGCGCTCACGCGTAGACGCTGTTCCAATGCCGCTGCTCGACCGGATCCAGGCGGACCCAGACCACCGAGACGAGACGTCCGGTGAAGTCCACGGCCACGGAGGCGATCGGGGCGCCGGCTCTGCTGATGATCAGTCCGGCCTGGTTGTTCACCGACCGCTCGGTGACCTGGATGCCGTGCTTGCGAGCGAATCCGAGCTCCAGCATCACGGCAGCGTCGGAGATCCCGTGGACCACGCGGACGCCCGAGGGGTCGCCCCTTCCGGAGTCGACGACGACCGACACGTTCGGCGTCAGGAGGCTCCTCAACCGGTCCCGGTCCTTGGTCTCGGCAGCCACGTGCAACGCGCGCACCGCCCGGTAGCGAACCGGCCGGGCCAGCCATTCCCACGTCGACCACCAGCAGTGCACGATCGCTGACATCCGAGTGCCTCCATTCAGACCTGTCCGTCTGCCTTCGCCAACTAGGACCACGCAGACGAGGAATCTGTGACTCGCTGTCACGAAATGGGCGGCGCCGCGGTCAGAGCTGGAGTACGGCAGTTCACACACCGCAGAAGGAGAGGACAGCATGTCCCACATCGTCGTCATCGGAGGCACGGGCCTGATCGGCTCCAAGGTCATTCGGAAACTGACCGAGCACGGTCACGAGGCGATCGCCGCCTCCCCGAACTCGGGAGTCGACACCATCACCGGCGAAGGTCTCGACGGGGTGCTCGCCGGCGCATCCACCGTGCTGGACGTGTCGAACTCGCCGTCGTTCGCGGACGACGACGTCATGGCGTTCTTCACCACGGCGACGACGAACATCATCGCCGCCGCGAAGAAGGCGAACGTCGAGCACTACGTCGCCCTCTCCGTCGTCGGCTCGGATCGCATGACGGACAGCGGCTACATGCGCGCGAAGATCGCGCAGGAGAAGCTCATCCGAGAGAGCGGCATCCCGTTCTCCCTGGTGCACGCGACCCAGTTCTTCGAGTTCGTGACCAGCATCGCCGCTTCGGCGACGGTCGGGGACGAGGTCCACCTCTCCCCCGCCCTGATCCGCCCGATGGCTGCGGAAGACGTGGCGACGGCTGTCGCCCGCGTCACCGCCGGTGAGCCGTTGAACGGGACGCGGGAGGTCGCCGGCCCCGAGGAGTTCGGCCTCGACGACCTCATCCGCACCGGACTGGCCTTCCGCGGCGACTCGCGCACCGTGGTCGCCGACCCCGACGCGCTCTACTTCGGGCAGCGACTGACGGAGGACATGCTCCTCCCCGGACCGGACGCCACGATCTTCGAGACCCGCTTCGAGGATTGGCTGCCCGACAACCCGCCGCCGGCGCCCCGGAGCTGAGGGCCGGCATCAGCTCACGCCGCAGGCTCCGTCGCGCGCCGGGGCGAGCTCGTCGATGATGCGGGACAGGGCATCCGGCAGTTGCGCCACCGCCGCCTCCTTGTCGGCTCCGCTCAGCAGCTGGAGCTGTTCGTCGAGCTCTCCTGTCACGCGATCGACCCTCGCGGCGGAGCTGGAACCGGCGCGGACCTCAGCCTTCAGCGAGTCCTCGATGCCGCTCATCCAGGCGGCCGCTCCGGCCGGGTCGCCATGGTCCAGGCACCAGGAGCGCAGAGCCTCCAGGTTGGTGACGGTCGAGCGGAGGTTCACGCAGCCGGTGGTGGCGGCGGTTGTCGTTCCTCCGTTCGGCTCCCCGGTGCAGCCGGCGAGGCCGGCGGCGAGCAGAGTGGCCGCGACGATCGATACGACGCGTGCGGCGCGGGCGCGCTGATTCATGGTTCCCCCTGTCGACGGTGACATCCCCTCGCGTTCCCTCACGCTATCGGCAGGTCGATCGGCTGGTACAGACCCCCTTCCGCCACCACGGAGGCGACTTCGTCGGCCATCTCGAGGACGGGTTCACTCCGATGGGCGGCTGCCCGGGACCAGAAGCACTTTGCCGTGCCGGCGCCCCGGAGTCCCGGCCGCCTCGAAGGCCTCCCGGCCGCGATCGAGCGGGAACTGCATGGCGACGTCCACCGCCAGCCTGTGCTGAGACAGGAGATCGTCCAGCTCCGCAAGGCGCTCCGTGTTGGCCGACACGACGAAGAACACGGTGTCGACCCCGTACTCGGAGGCCAGCTGCTCGTCCGGCGGGAGCTGCAACGAGACGAGCGTTCCTTCCGGAGCCGCCGCCGCGTACATCCATCGCGGAATCCGGTCGCCGACCGCATCCACGACCACATCGAACCCGCTCAGGCCCTCGGGCTCCTCGCCTCGGGGCACGACGACGACCTCGTCGGCGCCCAGCGATCGCACGCGCTCCACGTCGTCGGCCGACGACACGGTGGCAGTCACCTGAGCGCGAGCCACGTGACCGATCTGGACGAGCATCGAGCCGACCGCCCCGGCCCCACCACGGACGAGAAGCCGCTTCCCGGCCTCCAGGTTCACCTGGTCGTGGAGCGCCTCCCATGCGGTGAGCGCCGGGAGGACCGCGGCGGCGGCGATGGCGGGGTCGACGGAGGACGACCTGTGCCCGATCGACGAGGTGGGGAGGGCCACGAACTCCGCCGCGGCCCCGTTCCGGTTGAAGGGAACCAATCCGAACACGAGATCGCCCGCGGCGAAGTCCTCGACTCCCTCCCCCACCTCGGCGACGGTGCCGGCGAACTCGTGCGAGGGGATGATGGGCGTCCGGTCCACACCGTCCGACTCCCACGTCTCGGGCCAGGTCAGCTCGGGAGCCGTGATGGCTGCCGCTTCGACGCGGACCAGCACTTCTCCCCGCCCCGGCCGGGGGCGGGGAGCCTTCTCCACCACCAGCTTCTCGGGGCCACCCCGCTCGTGCGCCCGGAGTGCGGTCATCCGGCTCGTGTCGCCCTCGATGTCCATCTCGATCACCTTTCCTCAGTCACCTGCGCCGTCGCTCGCGCAACAGGACGTATTACGAGGATGACTCGATCGCCCTCGCGCCACCACACTGAAACCGGACGCGGGCGCCCTCGGCCTTGTGCTCTTCTTCGGCCCGCCAGGACGGCGACAACAGTGAGCTCGCCCTGGTCGCTGAGGTAGACAGTATTGTCCGCTAGGGTTGCGGCGTGAAGCTCGCAACGCCGGCGGTCATCGGCCTCATCGCGCTCTCTCTTGCGGGCTGTACCGCGGCGGCGACGAGCGGGCCCACCCGATCAGCCGTCGCTCCCAGTCCGAGCATGCCCGCCGTCCCCTCGGCACCGGCAATCGTGGAAAAGCTGCCGTCCAGCTGCGACGCGCTCTACGCAGGTCTGACCGATTTCATGTCCGACAACGGTTCGCTGGTCCTCAACCCGGCGTGGAAATCCGGGCCAGGCGTGCCGAGGGCAGGGTTCGGCACCTATGACGCAGCTCTCGGGGGCATGCTGTCGAAGAGCCCTGGACTCATCTGCGACTGGGCACCGGCGACGGGTCCCAGCGACACGTTCCTGACCACGCAACTCCGCCACGTCGACGTTGCGACGGGGCAGGCAGCAACGGCCAGGATGCGAGCCATGGGCTGGTTCTGCGGCCAGGCGTATAGCGGTCAATGGTGCGTGACCAACGACGACAGCACCGGCCGGTCGATCGGCGAATCGCACTGGGTCGGCCAGGGGTACTGGATCGCCTCCAACTGGAACAACGCCGGACCGCGGACCTACACGCCCGAACTCCTGAAGAGACTGTTCGGATAAACCGAGCAGCGCGCGACTAGAGCCCGACCCGTGACCGACCCGAAGACGCGCCGCCCCGAGTTCAAGCTCTGGTTCGTGTTGGGGGTACTGCTGTGGCTTGGTGGTGCGCTGCTGCTGGTGTTCGGTCCCGAAGTGGCTTGGCGGCTTGCCGGTGCGTTCCCGTTCGGCGCAGGCATCGGGCTCTGTCTTTGGGCAGGCTTCCGAAACAAACGACGTTGATGACAGCCGCGGGATGTGCCCTTCAGCTGGCCGCGTCGTCTGGCTTGTCCACGCCTGACTGCTGCCTCCGGCGGCGGCGCTCGAGCAAAACCCCAACGGCCGTCAAACCGCAGACCACGATGGCAAGGACGAGCATGAAAATGTGCCCGCGGTCCGAAGGGTTCGCGATGACAAGGAACGCGTACCAGACAGCGAACAAGCCCCAAAAGCAGGCGACACCGATCTGCCAGCCGAGGTAGTGATCACGAAGCCACCCAAGGAACCCGCGCGCTGACTGAGGCTCTGCCATGCCCGCATGGTACGCCGACCCGGTCAAGCGGTGCCGCGAGTAGAGTTCAGCCCGTGACCGGTGCGTCGTCGAAGAAGCCGTGGTGGATACTCACCTCATCCCGCGCCGGCTCGTGGTGGTTGGCGATTTTCTACACGGCCCTCGCCTACATCGAACCGCTTCTCGCGTTGGGCCGCGGGGACTGGTGGTGGTGGCTGATCGGCGTGTTCTTCGTGGTGACGGCAGCGGTTGCTTGGGTGTCGCTCGTGTGGGTGCTCCGACACCCGACGGCTGGGGTGTCCACACCGTCGCGGGCGAGTGACCCTGACGATGGCTGACCGGCGGCGGCCGTGGTGGCTGGCGTGGACGAACCCGCAGATCGCGTGGTTCCACGCGACGCTGTCCAGCATCCTCTTCGTGTTCTTCACGGCGGTCTGGCTGCCCGGCAAGAACTGGTTCGTCGCCGCTGTCTACGCGGTCCTCATCGTGCTGTGCGGCTACAGCTGGTGGGCGGCCTGGTACCTTGCGAACCGGTGGGGCCGGCGATGATCGACCGCCGAGACCCGCGGTGGAGCGTCCGAATCCTGCTCGGGCTGATCTGGGCGTGCGGGGTCCTCATCGTAGTGACCGGCATCCTCGGGTGGGTCAGAGTGTCCGGGTCACACCAGTGGGCTCCCGCCCTCATCACGACGATCTTCGCCCTCATCGTTCTGGGAAGCGCCGTGCAGCTGACGGTCCTCTGGCGCCGCCGCCGGCGTCAGTCGAAGACCGAATCGGATGTGAGGTCCACCGATGACGAATAGCAGTGAACCGCAACCGGCATGGATCCGCCCGACCATGTGGGCGTCCGCCGGTGTCATCGTCGTTGGGTTGATCGGGCTCGCTGTGATTGCGGCGTTGCACGCGGGGTTGTGGCCCGCCCTGGTCTCGGTGGCGCTCATGCTTACGGCTTTCGTCCTGCTCGGCGTCAGCGGCCGCGCGAACCTCCGCACGGGCGGTCGGCGAGCCGGGGCACCAGCCGACGGCAAACCGTCCGCTGTGAACAAATGGGTCCCCTACGTCGTCTCCGCCGGGTTCCTGATCAGCGGCCTCGTTTACCTCGTCATCGAGATCGTCGGTGGCTCGGGACGGGGCGTGCTCACTGCGCTGCTCATCATCGTTCTCGGCGTCGGCGGGTACTTCGTCCTTCGCAAAGTGTCCGACGACCGCGGGCGATAGTGACGACGTCTCCTGGGGCCACGTGGCCGTCAGCGCAGGCCCAGCGCCGTAATCGTCACGACCAAGACGATTGCGCAGAAGGCTCCGGCGACCAGGGCGGTGTCCCGCACAGCCGAACGGCGCCCGGCTACGAAGTCCTCATTCCGTGCTCACCAGACGCCGAGGAGCGTCAACCCGACCCCGATCGCGATGACCGCCAAGACGATGTAGATCACCCGTTCGTACGGCCGCCACCTGGACACGCCTCGGATAGTACTCGTCGGCTACTGGCCGCGTCTGCGCCGCCGCTCCGACAACGACTCGACCACGAACCCGGCCACGGCGCCCGCGACGAACGACGCCCACAACGCCCAGACCACCGCCGAACCAGACACGACAGCCCACCGCAGAAGCAGACCCTGCACGGCGAGGAACACGAGCACGAAGCCGAACAGCAGCAGGCCTCGCCGGGTTCGGCGTCGACCTTCCGGGGTGGACGGGTCAACGGTCATGGTTATGCTCCGCGGGCCCGGAGCGCCGCCGGAGGAGGCGGGCGCCGTATCCGCCGACCGCGACGCCGGCTGGTCCGGCGAGGAACGCTGGAAGGCGCGGCAGCCGCTCGATCAGGCTCGCACCGTGCGAGTCGGGGAAGAAGATCAGCGCCAGGAAGCCGGCGGCGACGATGAGGAGGCCGGCCGCTATGAGCAGCCACCCCAGGATGGTGTCGCGCCTTTGCCGGACAGCGCTGTGGCGGGAGACCACTACGTCACGCCGCCCTGGCCGGCGGCAGTCAACGTCGTCATCCTCGGGCGGCGTTGTCTTCGATGACGCGCCGGATGGCGGCGACGGCGAGGTGGAGCATCCCACCGAGGACACCGATCGCACCGAGGGAGTTGGCCCAGACGATGTTCTCGGCGGCGTCCCGTGGATCACCGGAGAAGGTGGCGCCGGCGACGTTCGCGGATCGTCGGCTCTTCGGGTTCGGGTGGCTCTCGAGGCCTCGACCGAACGGCTTGCGGTTGCCATAGGCCTCCGCCAGCGCAGGTGGCAGTTCCTCGTCAGGCATGAGAGCTCCTCACAGTTCGGGGGAATGGTAGCGCTGGGTGGCCCAGCGCGCTCAGTCCCCAAGCCTGGGGAGCCGTCCTCGGTAGCGCCGAGGACGGGGTATCGCCACACCAACACCCGCAAATGTGCCTGTAGGTTCCAGGGAGGTTGCGAAAACGGCCTGTTCGTCGGGCTGGGCCCCACGCGCAACCCCAGACGCCGCTCCTCGCAGAGCGAGGCGCAGCGCCCGGGGCCCCTCGCGCGCGGGGACCCCATTAGTCAGCAGCGAGTTCTGAAAAGCCGGAAGGGCACGTGGTCGCTGTGCGACCTCCGTGCCCTTCCGGCTTTTCAGAACGTCGGGCTGACAGGATTTGAACCTGCGACCCCTTGACCCCCAGACATAGAACATGAGTGGAGCGTCTGCGAACGTCTGGCCAAATAGGCGAAATTCTGCGGTTCAATCTGCGTAGTACAGCGCTCCGAGCGGAGCGTCTTGGAGCGTCTACCTCCGCAGTGTGCACACAGGTCCGTGCACAGGAGCGCACAGGACTCTTTTACTTGTCCGGAATCGGGAGGCCTGCAGTTCGAAGACGCGCGAGGACCTCGTCTGCAGCTTCTTCGGCGGACTGCCCTACGCTCATGTACTTCAGCGCGTCCACCACCGCGCCGTGCAGTGCCTCGTAAAACTCTGAAGATTCGTGTTGCGCTTCATCCATGCGCATCATTTTGCCCCTAGGGGGTGGCATGCGCGGCTCAACTTCTGTTGCGTGCCCGTGATCTCCTCGATTGCTGCCACGGGTCAAGCGGCCGACTCAGGTGGTCATCTACTTCACTGATGCGGAACATCCACCCGTTGCCCACCCTCCGGCCCGGCACTGTGCCCGTCTGTGCCCACCGTCGAACGGTGAAGACCGACTTGCCCAGGTGCGCTGCGAGCGCTTCGCTGTCCACCCACGGCTCACTCTCCATCAGCAAGCGCCCCAAGCAACACCCGCAGTAGGCGGGAAGGATGCATGCCCAGCACTCGCGCGGCAGAGTGCACTTGCGCGACAGTAATCCGGTTCGTCATTCCGGCAGTCTTACAGGCCGGGCCAGCCGTGTTGACCACCTTTGGTCCACATGGATTGAACGTCGTCCAGACGGGTAGAGAACTGCCCCCGAACTGGGTGCGAGCACGGATGGCCAAGAGTTGAGGATCGCTCTACTCTGCGTGCATGGATGAAGTACCGCAACAGCCACCATCAGCGACGGGCGAGAACACCCCTCCTCCGTCGCCGAGGCCCGCACCCCTCCCCCGATGGCTCTTGCCCCTGGCGACTGGCATTGCCGGCTTGCTTCTAGGCATAGGCGTCATGGGCGGGGCCTGGGCCGTTTCATCAGCGACGGCTGGCGCCGCTCACGCTGCTGCACAGCAAAAAGCGAAGGCTGCCGCAGCCAAGAAGGCGGAAGCGCAAAAGTCGGTCCTGAAAGACGCACTATCGGAGTGCGGGTTGATGGCGAACGACGACGCGGAGTTAGCGGACAGCGGCTACACCCTGACTGTGAACGGGGAGGGAGATGAGGACTACAGCGGCCTGAGCATCGAAGATGAGGCCTGCCTTTTGCGTACCCTCAACGCGCCTAGCGCAGTTGTGTCCCACATCGACCAAACGACCTCACTCGACGGGCGTCAGAGCGAGACGTGGAGCAACGTCTCCTTCTCGTGGACCTACCACCCTGACCGCGGGCTCGACGGCGTCTTCACGGTTTCGAAATAGCGCGCCGGAGCGAAAGTTGGACGATGCTTGGTTTGAGTACCTGCGATTAAGTCTTCCGGACGGTGAAACGCTCATCAGCGACCCGATAGAGGCCGAATTCCGCCTGGAAGGGGACGCGTTGATTCATGGAGCGATGGGACTAGGGAATCGAGCCATCTACTTTTCCAGGGAGGCGGGCTTCACGGAAATTCACTTGATTGAACGGATTACACAGCCTCGATTGCTTGCCCACGAAGGCGCTTTCGATTGGTTCACCGTCGGCCAGGAGGGCCGCGAATGCAGGGCGGTAACAACCGACGTAGCGCGGTTGCGAAAGGCAACGCGGGGTGGCTGGTAGGAATGGGCTGTGGACTTCTATGGCATCGTCGCAGCACTGATCACGTCGGCTGCCGGCTTGGTTACTGCCATCGCGTTGCTAATCCGAGACGGCGAAGCGTTGCGGCACATAGAGCGGCTTACTGATCTCGCACCCAAGCTCGAAGCGGGTGACGTGCGCACTCAGCTGGAATCACTGCGAGACGAGCTTGCGATGGAATACGCCGTAAGTCGATCCGCTCCGATGCGTGGGCCTTACGCGTTGTACCGGTGGGCCATCGGAGTGGGCGTCGCTTTGCTGTTATTCCTTCTTGCCCCGTCGGTCTTGCGTCTTCCACCAGACGTGGCATCTACCAGCTACTCCATTGCCTCCGTGGCAATGGGTGTGTTCATCGTGATCTTCTTCTGGATTTTCGTCTGGGCGACTATTAGGGGCCTGAAGCGGCGAGGCGCTGTCAGGCGTCGAACTCGGGGTGACGATGCTTCAAGATGTGACGCGTCCTAGGCCCATCCGCCTCGACAGGTACACCTGGCCTGTCTGGTCATCCGCGACTCGGAAGGGTCTGCAACAGGTGAGTCGCGGTGGTGACCATTCCGAAGGGCTTGCCGTGCCTGGTCGGCATTGTGAGGGTCTGCGCTCGCTAGGCTGCTGGCCGTGGCAGTGATTTCCGGGAGTCTGGCGCGAACCAGACAGTGGGACGCGTGGGCAGGGACGAGTGACGACCTCCGACAACTACTTCTCATCGTGGAGAAGCAATTCGACTCGGTTGCAGAGTCTTATGTGCTTCGGGAGACGCAACACCTGAGGGCGCGGATCAAAACACTCAAAAACTCTATCGCCGAGGCAGAGCGCGATATCGCCGAGTCCGAGGCTGAGGATCTCCGTCGCCGGATTGCCGAAGACAGGCTAGCTCGGAACGAAAGCGAGTTGACCGACACTCAGCAGGAACTTATTGACGCGGAAAATAAGGCGCGCAACTCGCTCCGTATACAGGCAGCGTTCAATGACAATGTGAGCACTACGCAAACCTACGTTGGCTCAGCGAGCGACCTGGCAGACGCAGCCGGCGATGTGTTCGCATCTTCGGTGATATTCACCGCGCCTGGCTCGGCCTACTTGGCCGGCGAACGCATTGCTATCGAACTTGCGGTCGACTCAGGCCTCAAACTCACAGTGTCTTCGAATGACGAAAAGTGGGCACGGGCTGCGTTCTCTGAGCTGGAAGATCAGGTCCTTAAGGGGATTCCGAGCTGGAGATATCTCAGAAGCCTTCCGGTGGTCGCTGGCAGCCTGGCTGGCAGCTTCGCGGTGGCCGGAGCTCTCATCGTCGTGGGGCTCTCCAACACGAAGGGTGTTCCTTCTAGCGCGGTCGCCAATATTGCACTGCTCTTTATTTTTGTCGCCCTCTGGGCCGTTGTGGGCATCACCGCACTGGTCAGGCGTATGGTGCCGGCTGTCGAGATTATCCGCGGTGGCCGAAACTCGCGCGGTAGAGCGGTTTGGACGTTCTTCGGGACGGTGATAGTCACAATCGTCTTGGGCGTTCTTGTGAACCGAATTTCCTAGTTTCAATCGTCACGGCTGCGCCAAACAACTGCATTACCCGGGCGTACACCTTCGGCACCCGCACCCAATATTCGCGCTCTGACATGAGCAGATCCTCTCCGTTCACCACGTCAGGCCACCTCGCAGCTCGCGCGCAGCTCTCTTGAACATCCGCTCCGTGACAGCTTGAGCTTTCACGTCGATGTAGTTCGACAGATCGATGCCGCCCTTCGACTGGACCGTCACAGCTACATGCACAGGCTGTGCCCCGAGACCGGCTTGACGGTTCGCCATCTGCGCTACCTGCAAACGGTTCGCGCCACCATTGATCGCCTTCAACAACATGCGGTTGTTCGACGCCTGACGAAACCGGTTCGAGATAACCTCTTCAAGAGGAGCCAACATTGCCGGGATCGAGTCGATGTGCGAGCTGCCACCAGCAGAGAGGGTCATGCCCTCCGCGGCGTGCATGGTGCCGCCGTCACGGTTACCGTGGACCACACGCGGCGCTGGACCCGTCTGCGTGAAAATCTGGTTCACGTGAATGGTCAGATTTCGGGTAATCGCGTCATACGCAGCCTTCAACGCCGCCGCGTCAGCCATCGCCTGCGGGATACCCGAAGTGCTGAAATCCGCGTGCACATCCTTCGGCACCAACCCGTACTGTGTGGCCAATTTCTCCGCCGCATCACGCGACATGCCCGCAGCGACAGCAGCATTCACGAACTGGTCATGAACGGACTGCATTGTCCCGGTCAACTGCTCACCAGAAGCACCCGCCTTCGTCTGCGCGGAACCAACGCAATACCGGACGCTGCAAGGTCATCCAACGCCTGGCGGTTATCGCGGCCTTTTTGCGTGTTCAGATCCAGGGTTGCGCCGTTCTGCTGTAGCGAAGCCGTTGCGTCAGCAGTCGATTGCTGATATTGGATGTTGGCTTGGGACTGGTCAAGATTGACCCGGCCGATGCCAGCGATCTTCTGAGCGAGCTTGTCGGTTGCGTCAGCCGCCTTGTCAGTCGCCGCCCGCATGGCCCCCAACAGATCAACGTTGGTACCGATCTTCGAATTGGCTGCACTTACAGCGTCAGTGTTCTCCTGCTGAATGATCTTCGCCGCAGCGAGAGCCTTGGACTGCTCGCCCAACTGATCACGCACGTTGACAATGGCCCCAGCCGCTTCCTGTTGTTTCGCGGTCATCGCACCCGTCGAGCCACCCGCATTTCCTAGGCTCTTTTCGGCGGCCGCAAGTTGCGCGTTTACCCGCCTCAGCGCTTCCGCGTTCCCGAGCGAAGCTTCAGTCAGATCGGACGTGGAGATACCCAACTCGTGGGCCGACTTGATGGCCCCGGAGTCGTGCAGATTCTTCACCGCAGTGAGGCGAACGTTCTCCTTGATCGCCCCGTTATCCGCCTGCAACGCTTGGGCGTAATCGGAGGCGGCCTGAGACTGGTCCTGCATCGCAGAAACCGACACAGCAGCGACCGCAGCCAGGGCGGTTCTCCTGACATGGGGAGCGCAGCAACGCGCAGAGGCTGACGCCCTCGGGAGCGTGTGGGAAGACACCGGATACGTGTTCACCTACGAGGACGGCCAACCGTTGAAACCGCAGTACGTCACTCGCCTTTTCGACAAGCTGCGGATTCAGGCGGGACTACCGCGAATGACGTTCCACGGCCTGCGCCATGAACGCGCCTCTCTGCTGCTCGCAAGCGGCGCGTAGCTGGGGTTGGTGTCGAAGATGCTGGGCCATTCGTCGGTGGCTGTCACCGCCGATATCTACGCCCATTTGATCGGCCATGCGGCGCGGGAAGCCTCCGAAAAGGCGAACGCATCGATCCCCCGAGCGGCGAGTGCACACAGACTGCACACAGGGCAGGTCTAATCGCCCCTTAACGCAAGAAATCCCGGTCAGACAATTTCTCGTCTGACCGGGATTTTTATTGGTCGGGCTGACAGGATTTGAACCTGCGACCCCTTGACCCCCAGTCAAGTGCGCTACCAAACTGCGCCACAGCCCGTTACCGTCGATCGCGGCCGGAGCCGCGCGAGGCAACTCGACCATCCTACCGTGTCGCAGGGAGGGCTCGCGCACGCTCCGGTCAGATGTCCTTGGTCGACCAGTGGACGAGGGTGGGGGCGCCCTTCGTGCCGCCGATGTCGCAGATGACCACGACGCTGGCGGCCCCCTCCGGCGGCGGGTCGAGCGGGAAGCCGACGATCGCCCGCCAGGTTCCGTCGGCGTTCTTCGTCGGCGGAGTCTTCGGGTTGTACGGCGCCATCTTCGCGTTCGGCGCTTGCGAGACGTAGACCTCCTGCGCCAGCACGACGCACGCCGTCCAGGCGGTCAGCGCATCCATCGGGTCGTCCGGCGAGGCGGACGCCGGCGCGGGCGTCGCCGTCACGGTCGACGTGACGGTCACGGTCGGCGTCGGCGCGGCTGCGGCGCCGGTACCGGCGGCACAACCCGCCAGTGCGAGCACCGACACGATGGCGGTCGCCCCGACGAGGGCGGCCTTCGACGATCGATTCATGTTCCCCCAGTGTTCTGTTGTGCTGCTCCCCGCAGCAGCGTCAGCTTAGAGTCGGTGTCGCCGCCCCGGGGTCACGAAGCGATAACGCGGGCTCTAGCGTGCCGGCAGGGACGACGCGCACCACCCGAAGGCACGCGCATCCCCGCCGGCACTGCGCCGGGCACGCCGAGGGCGCGCGCGGGCGCCTGGGTGCTCCCGCCCCGCAGCGGGAGTCCAGGTCGAGTCGGCGACGGGACACGATGGGGGGAGTCAGCGTCCCGCCGCCGATCCTGGTTCAGCGGCCGGAGCCGCCGATGATCTGGTCGATCTCGTCCTGCGTGAGCGGAGCCCACGGCGACGAGTCGGGGTCGGCGCTGGCGGCCTCGGGGCTGTCGCCCTGCGTCCACCACTTGGCCTCGAAGGGCACGCCGTCGAAGAGGATGCGCTGGCCCTTGTCGTACGCCGCCGTCCCGCTCCACGTCGGGTACGTCCCGGCGGGCAGCGTCGGCTGCGGGATGGGCGTCTCATCCGGCAGCACCGGGCCCACCAGCTCCCACGGCGTCTCCCACGCGTTCAGCACGGGGTTGTCCGGAACGTCGCCCTTAGTCCACCACTTCGCCTGGTACACGTTGTGGTGCCAGACCACCTTCGCGCCCTTCAGGTACGAGTTCTTGGTGGCCCAGATCGGGTAGGGCGAGGTCGCCGGGTCGTCCGCGGCCGCGGTCGAGGTCGGCTCGGCGGTGGTGACCGCCGACTCCCCCAGCGAGATGTGGCCGTCGAAGCCCTTCGCCAGCACGCCCGCGAACGTCTTCTTGCCCTGCGAGACGCCGCTGCACGCATCCGACACCGCGGTCAGGTCGACGTAGTTGGAACCGCACGTCTTGTCGCGGTTCGCCGACCACATCGACATCCGGCCGAGACCGTTCGACACGGCCCAGCTGTTGAAGGATGCGGCGTCGGCGAGCGAGAAGACCTCGCCCGGCGTGTCGTTCTGGCCGATCATCGGGGTGGCGCCGAGCTTCGCCCACAGGCTGGGGTCGCTCTGGTGCAGCTTCGCCCGGTCGTACAGAACGCCGAGCTGGCGCTGGGCGGCGGAGACGGCGGACTCGGCCGCCTTCGCCATCGACGTCTTCGCGTCCTTGGCGTCGCCGAAGTCCATGGTCATCACGTTGACGCCCGCGATGTCGACCTTCGCCTTGAGCATGGCGGCGATGGCGTCCGTCCCATCCGAGGTCATGCCGGACGGTGCGACGGGCAGCGTCAGCCACACGGCGAGGCCCTTCCCTGCGGCACGGCGCTCCTGCTGCAGGGCGGCGATGGCCTCGGCGCGGCGCTCGGACGCATCCCGGTCGGTGAGGCCGGCGCCCTCCAGGTCGAGGTCGATCGTCCCGATCTTGTAGCGGTCGACGACCGACGCGTACGCCTCCGTCAGCGCCGACGGGTCGTCGCAGCCGACCGCGAGCTCATCGTTCAGCAGGCCGCCGAACGAGACCGCGACCGTGCCGCCCTGCTGCTGCAGCCGGGCGATGCGGCGGTCCAGGTCGAGCGAACCGCGGGCCTCGTCGAGCGAGTAGGCGGCGCCCCAGCTGGGTGCGCACGGGTCCGTCTTCGACGACACGACGAACGAGAGCACAGCATCCTTGGTGGAGGTGCCACCCAGGTTCTCGAACGCGAACCGCGGGGTCGCGGTCACGTCCACGTAGGAGGCGAACCACGGCTTCGCGTCGACGGCGGCGCGGGCGCTCCACCACTGGAAGCCGACGGCTCCGACCGACACCACGACGATGGCGACGAGGGCCGCGCCGATCACGCGCCAGGGCGAGAGGCGCCGACCGCCCGAGGATTCGGGGGCCTGTGCGCGCTCGACGGCGTCCGCGGAGGACGGGGCGGTGGATGCGGCGTCCGGCGACGCCTTCTTCTGCCGGGCCATCAGGCGGCCTGCTTCTCACCGGAGACGGACGAGGACGACGAAGACGACGACGCTGCCTCGGGCGTGGAGCCCGACTCGGCGACCGCGTCGGCCACGTCGCTCTCGGCGACAACGGCGCCGACACCGGCCAGGTGCGGAACCTCCCCGCCCGCGTGACCGTGGTAGAGCACCGAGCGCCAGTTGAGCGACGCCGTGGCGGGAGCGGCCTCCTCGGCCACCCGCTTGCGCGACTTGTCCACGTAGAGCGGCTTCGTCATCCCGAGCCAGATGTCGACGATCGTGTTGCCGATGCCGATGTAGGCGACGATCGCCCAGATGGCGAGGGTGGCGTTGAACGCGGCGAACGCGGCGTTGCCCCAGTTGTGCGCGTTGACGTCGCGCCACAGGGTGAAGAGCGAGAACGCGACGATCGCGAGCGGCGCGATCACGAAGAGCAGCGGCGACGCGGTGCGGTTCTTCACCTTCGGCGTGCGGGCGAACGGGATCTTCTTGCCGGTCAGCGACTGCTGGATCGACTTGAGCACGCCGGCCAGGTTCACGGGCAGCAGGATGAGGTTGAAGCCGTAGATCCGGAAGATGTCGGTGGCCTTGTACCCGCTGTAGCGGAGGTCCGCCGCCTGGCTGATGAAGTACGGCAGCGCGGCGAGCAGCACCATCGGGCTGAGCAGCCGGCCGTCGTACGGGTACGCCAGCAGGAAGATCAGGCCGAAGCTGGCCCAGCTGATCGACGCCATGTAGTTGACGCGCAGCAGCAGCTCGATGCGGGACACGGTCTCACCCCGGCGCTTGCGCTCCTTCACCTGACGCCACAGCTTCGGCAGGATGAGCAGTCCGCCGTTCGCCCAGCGGCGCCGCTGGACGATCAGCGAGCCGAAGTCCGGCGGGGTGGCCGAGTAGCTGAGGCGCTCCGGGTAGTTGGACAGCGTCCAGCCGTGCGTGCCCAGGTCGATGCTCGACTCGGTGTCCTCGATGACCGTGCGGTCCTGGATGTAGCGGCGCACCTCGAAACCGCCGACGAACTCGGTCTCGACGATGTCGTCCAGCGCGCGCTTGCGGATGACCGCGTTCGCGCCCACCCAGAACGTGGCGCCGTAGTACGACTTGCCCTGGTGCAGGATGTGCTGGATGTCGGTGGTCGCCCCGGCCAGGCGCTCGATGCGGGTGCCCGCACCGCGGAACGACGAGTACGGCGTCTGGGTCACGGCGACGCGCGCGTTGTCCGGCTGCTGCAGGAAGTAGGTGAGCCGGAGGCAGTACTCGCGCAGCAGGATGGAGTCGGCATCCAGGGTGAGGAGGAAGTCGCTGTCCGGGATCTCGATGTCGCCCGGGCGGCGCTGGCCGGCGGGGACCGGGGTGAGGATGTGACCCTCCGGCGTCTCCTCGACCCGGTACGTGCCGCCCATCAGGCCGATGTAGGCGTTCAGGTTCATCGCCTTGTTGGCTTCGTGCGAGAGGGACGCCCACTGCTTGCGCTCGAACACGGCGAGGTCGGCGTCGAACGTCCAGGCGAGGCGGCGGTAGAGCTGCGCGACGCGCTTGGCGGTGAGGGTCGCACCCTCGGCGATGGCGGCGGCGACCGCCTCGCCGGTGAGGGCGAGGTCGTCGCCGAGGGCGCGGAGGACCTGGTCGGCGAAGAAGACGTCGACGTGGTCGTCGATGCTGTGCGCGTCCGCCTGCTCGTAGAGCCACTGGGCCGCCCAGCGGTAGTGGTCGGCCAGCTCGAGCGCGGCGTCGTCGGTGGCGTAGACCCCGGCGTCGCCGAGCTCGTAGCGCATGAGCGCGTCGGAGAAGCGGAAGCGCGGCTCGGCGAGCATGGCGCTGATGTCGTGCGCCAGGTCGCGGGTGGCGTCGAGGCGCTCGCGGACCGCGGGATCGGTGGGGTTCGGGTTGTCGTCGAGGAGGAGGACGACGCGCTTCGAGGGGAACTCCTGCAGCGCGGCGGAGAGCAGGGTCATCCGCACGACGGCCGGCTCCTCCGCGTACGACGGCACCAGCACGGTGATGCTGGGCTGGTTCTCGGCGAAGTGGCGGTCGAGCTCGGCCCGCGGCACGCGCACGTGCTTCTGGAACCGCTGCAAGGCGCCCTGCCGGGCGACCAGGTACATCAGCGCCGAGAAGGTGAGGAAGGTGACGACGACCGTGTAGCCGATGGCCTCCATCGTGAAGCGGAAGTTCTGGCTGCCGCTGTCGATGAACTGACGGATGATCGTGGTGACCACGTAGATCGCCCAGAAGAGGACGGTCAGCACGATGGCGACGCGGCTCCAGGTGATCTTCCGGTCGGAGGGCTTCGGGTGGGCCGTCGGGAGCGGTTCGGTGCGCTTCTCGGAGCCGAGCTGGCGCTTTCGGGCAGGGGTGTAGGAGGTGTGAGAACTCATGATCGGGTATGCGTCCTTGAAGTCAGGAGCCCGGCCCTCGGGTGGGCACGGTCGGGTGGCTCCTGGTTGTCCACACTAGTGAGGACAAACCGGGGTACAAATACCCCTCTTGTGGTCGCCCCTTCTTTGGGGGTGCCTTCCCGCGAAGTTGCACACGCCGCGCTGGTGTGTCGCTCTTGCATGGCGACGTTTCCATACATACATACGCATCGAGCCGCGCGGGACCCGGGGAGTGTCGGAGGCCCGGGGCTAGGCTGGCGGCATGCCGTCGCAGCCGTCCCCGCAGCTGTGGCCGCCGGAACTGTGGCGCCCGGAACTGTGGCGGGGCCGGACTGCGCTGGGCCGCGCCGCGCTCGTGCTCGGACTGGTCGTCGGCGTCCCGGTCGCGATCGCACTGGGCCTCGTGCTCGCGGCCCTCGGAGTCGTCGGGGCCGTGCTCGCGGTCGTCGGCTGGCTGATCGGCGCGGCGGCCGCCTGGGTCTGGTTCGCACTGCAGCGGCGGGCGCGCACCCCGTACCCGTTCGCGACTCCCCCGCCGTCGAGCCGCCGCGCCCGGCGTATTGCGCTCAGCGCGCTGTATCTGTCGCTGGTCCCGCGGACCATCGGCGGCACAGCGCGGGTCTCGGGCGTGCTGTTCGCGCCGCTCGCGTTGCTGGCCTCGCTCGTCGGCGTGTTCCGGCCGAAGTGGCGCGCGCGGCCGTACGTCGCGGTGTTCACGCTGCCCGCCATCCTGCGCAAGGTCGTCCGCCTGGGCCGGCGGCGCGGCCTGCTGCGTGACGGCCAGGATGCGCTGCTGCTCAGCTACGACGACTTCCTGGCGCGCGCGTTCCCGCAGATCCGTGACGTGCTCGACTGGTGGAACGACCCGTCGCGCGGCGACGACTACGTGCCGACGCCCGGTCTCCCCGACATCCCCGCCGGACTGCTCGGGCTGCCGCTCGGCCCCTCCCCCGACCCGCTCGGTCAGCCCGGGATCGCCGCGGGCGCGATGCGCCGTCGCTCGGTGCGATCGCTGCGCGAAGTGCTGCTCAGCCAGCGCGAGATCGACGACCTCTGCGACCCGGACCTCGACGACCGGGCGGATGTGGGACTCGTGCGGATCATCGAGGTCGGAGCGCCGGGCTCACGGCGGTGGATGGTGCAGTTCGCGAGCACGAAGTCGTGGCACCCCCGCGCGGGCGCGGCGCCGAACGACCTGACCGCCGACCTGCTCATCGGCGGCGGCGAGGAGCCGACCGTCACCCGGGCGGCGCTCGACACGATGCGGGAGGCGGGCATCCTGCCGGGCGAACCGGTGCTGCTCGCGGGCTTCAGCCTCGGCGGGATGGTCGCCGCCCAGCTGGCGACGACGGCCACCGCGGCCGGCTTCACCGTCACTCATCTGCTGGTCGCGGGGTCGCCGCTCGGCCGCATCCCGGTGCCGGATACGGTGAGCGTGCTGGCGCTGGAGCACGTGCTCGACCCGGTGCCGCGGATCGAAGGTCGCGAGAACCCGCTCAGGGAGGCCGCGGGCGCGCCGTTCCTGACCGTGAAGGGACGCCCGCCGCTGTCGCACGGGTTCCGGATCGGCGAGCTGCACCAGTCGACGGCCTACGCGGACACGGCGGCCGCCGTCGAGGCGGATCCGCCCGACGAGCGGGTGCGCGCGCTCCTGGCGGACGTGGCCGCGGCGTTCTTCACGGGAGCGCAGCGCATCCACGACCACGCCACGGCGCGTGCGGGCGGGCTGCCGCCGCGGCCGTCGGTGCCGCTCTACCTGCACAGCACGGTCGAGGAGGGCATCACCCGCGGCACGCTCAAGCGCACGGTCCGGCGCCTGCCCGGTGTGGTGGCCGTGGATGTGTACCAGTCGCGCAGCGGGTTCGCCACGACGATCCTGTGGAACGCCGACCTGCTCGTGCGCGAACTCGACCCGTGGCTGATCGTCGCGGGACGGACCGCGGTCTACCGGGGACTGCTGTCGCTGCTGGCGCGGCAGCGCGCCGTGGGCATCCACCTCCGGCTGCAGGCCCGCGCGACGCCCGGCATCACCTGGGAGGCGACGGTGCAGCGGCTGACCGACGGGCGCTGGCAGGAGACGGTGGATGTGACCCTCGACGACCGCGCCGACCCGGCCGACGTGGCGCGGCTGTTCCCCGAGGGCACGACGACCGTGGTGGTCATCCACCCGCCGGACGCGTTCGCCCCCATCCTCGACGTCGCCCGCCAGCGCTGAGCGGGGGTGCCGGCGCCACGCCGGTCAGCGCTTGCGCTTCTCGCGCACCCGCATGTTGAGCACGATGGGCGTGCCCTCGAAGCCGTACACCTCGCGCAGCCGGCGGATGATGTACCGCCGGTAGCCCGGGTCGAGGAACCCGGTCGTGAACACCACGAATGTCGGCGGACGGCTCGACGCCTGCGTCCCGAACAGGATGCGCGGCTGCTTGCCGCCGCGGACCGGGTGCGGGTGCGCCGCGGTCAGCTCGGCGAGGAACGCGTTGAACTTGCCGGTCGGGATGCGCGTGTCCCACGACTCGAGCGCCAGCTCCAGCGCGGGAACCAGCTTCTCCAGGTGCCGGCCGGTGCGGGCCGAGATGTTGACGCGCGGCGCCCACGAGACGTGCGCGAGGTCCTGCTCGATCTCGCGCTCCAGGTAGCGGCGGCGCTCGTCGTCGAGGAGGTCCCACTTGTTGAACGCGAGCACCAGGGCGCGACCGGATTCGAGGACCAGGTCGATGATGCGCACGTCCTGCTCGCTGATCGGCTCGCTGACGTCGAGGACGACGACGGCCACCTCGGCCTTCTCCAGCGCGGTGGAGGTGCGGAGCGAGGCGTAGAAGTCGGCGCCCTGCTGCAGATGCACGCGACGGCGGATGCCCGCAGTGTCGACGAAGCGCCAGACCCGCCCGCCCAGCTCGACCTGCTCGTCCACCGGGTCGCGCGTGGTGCCGGCGAGGTCGTTGACGACGACGCGCTCCTCCCCCGCGGTCTTGTTGAGCAGGGACGACTTGCCGACGTTGGGGCGCCCGATGATCGCGACGCGGCGCGGGCCGCCGATCTCGCGCTTGGCGAAGGCGGACTCCTCGGGGAGCACCTTCAGCACCTCGTCCAGCAGGTCGGCCACGCCACGGCCGTGCAGTGCCGACACCGGATGCGGCTCGCCGAGTCCGAGCGACCACAGCTCGGTCGCGAACGGCTCCTGGCGGGCGTCGTCCACTTTGTTGGCGGCGAGGAAGACCGGCTTGTCGGTCTTGCGGAGCAGGCGGACCACGCGCTCGTCGGTGGCGGTCGCGCCGACCGTCGCATCCACCACGAACAGCACGGCGTCGGCGAGGTCGATCGCGACCTCGGCCTGCGCGGCCACGCTGGCGTCGATGCCGCGCGCGTCGGGCTCCCAGCCGCCGGTGTCGACGATCGTGAACCGGCGGCCGTTCCATTCCGCCTGGTACGAGACGCGGTCGCGGGTCACGCCGGGCGTGTCCTCCACGACGGCCTCGCGGCGGCCCAGGATGCGGTTGACGAGCGCAGACTTGCCGACGTTCGGGCGTCCGACGATCGCCAGGACGGGAAGCGCGGGCAGGTAGGTGATGCCCTCGACGTCCTCGCCGGCGATGTCGAGCAGGTCGAGGTCGCTCTCGTCGAGCTCGTACTCCTCGAGGCCGCTGCGGAGCGCGTTCGCGCGCTGGACCGCGAGGTCCTCGTCGAGCGTGGAGAGCCGGGCGACGAGGTCGTCGTCGCCGACGGGCTCGTTTTCGATGTCAGACATGGGCTGCTTTCTGTACGACCTGGATGACCGCGTGGACGGTCTGGTCGAAGTCGAGGTCGGTGGAGTCGACGGTGGTCACACCGTCCGCGGCGTTCATGAAGTCGACGACGCGGGCATCGGCCGCGTCGCGCCTCCGCAGTGCCTCGCCGACGTGGGCGGCGGAATGGTCGGCCAGCTCCGCGGAACGCCTGGCCATTCTAACGGCTTCGTCGGCGGTGAGCAGGATGCGCACGGGCGCATCCGGGCAGACCACGGTCGTGATGTCGCGCCCCTCCACCACTATGCCGTCGCGATCGGTGCCACGGATGATGTCCCGGAAAAGCTCCGTCAGGAACGTCCGCACCTCGGGGACGCGCGCGATAGCGCTCACCACCGACGTCACCTCGGGCGTACGGATGGCCTCCGTGACGTCGTGGTCGCCCACGAACACGTGATAACTCGCCGGGTCGGTACCGATCCGGTAGTCGAAGTCGGGAAGGGCGTCGATCACCGCGGCGGCGTCGGTCGCGTCGATCCCGCGCTCCACGACGTACCAGCTGAGGGCGCGGTACGCCGCGCCGGTGTCGAGGTACGCCCAGCCGAGACGGCCGGCGGCCGCCTTGCTCACGCTCGACTTGCCGCTCCCGGCCGGTCCGTCGACGGCGACGACGATCGTGTCGGTCATCCGGTGATCCTCCATCCTCGTTCGGTCAGGTCGGAGACCGTGCGGTGCGCCACCTCGGGCAGCACCGCGATGTCGGCGAGGCCGAACGGTGCGCCGGGCGAGTGCTCCAGCCGCAGGTCCTCCATGTTCACGCCGAGCTCGCCGAGCTCGTGCAGCAGCCGCGCGAGCTCACCGGGCCGGTCCTCCACCATCACGACGAAGCGCGAATATCTCCGGTCCTGGCCGTGCTTGCCCGGCAGGCGCGAGACGCCGATGTTGCCGCCGGCGATCTCCTCGGCGATCGTCCGCCGCGCCCCGGAGGCGTCGACGTCGCCGAGGGCGACGAGCACGCGGTCGAGGTCGTCGCGGTAGGCGCGCAGGATCTCGACGATCGCGGGCGCGTTGGCGCCGAGGATCTGCACCCACAGCTCGGGCTCGCTCGCGGCGATGCGGGTGACGTCGCGGACGCCCTGACCGGCGAGCGCGAGGGCGGCGTCCGGCGAGTCGGCCAGCCGCTTCGCCATGAGCGACGAGACGATCTGGGGCGCGTGCGAGACGAGCGCGACGGCGGCGTCGTGCTGGTCCGCATCCATCTCGATGGGGGTCGCGCCGAGGTCGAGGATGAGCGCCTCCACGAGGCTCACCGCCGAACGCGGGTTCTCGGGGCGCGCAGCCACGACCCACGGCCGGCCGATGAACAGGTCGGCGCGGCCGGCCGAGGGGCCGCCGCGCTCGCGTCCGGCGAGCGGGTGGCCGCCGACGTAGCGCGCGAGGTCGAGGCCGGACGCCTCCAGCTCGGCGAGCGGCGCGACCTTCACGCTGGCCACATCCGTGACGATCGCCTCGGGATGCTTCGCCAGCTCCTCCGCGATCACCCGGCCGGTGAGGTCGGGCGGGACCGCGACGACGATCAGGGCGGGCTCCACTCCCCCGTCGTCGATTCGGCCCGCGCCGTAGTCCGCCGCCAGCCGCAGGTGGGCGGGCGAGGCGTCGGCGAGCAGCACGTCAACACCCCGGGCGCGCAGCCCGAGTCCGACGGAGGCGCCGAGCAGCCCCGCGCCGACGACGCGGACGGGACCGGCGAGGCGGGCGGTGGAGTCAGTCACCCGTCCACCTTAGAGGCTGCCCCGGACGTCCGTCGGCCGACGGCATCGAGGGGACGCGACACGCCGTTATCCATGTCGGATAGCGGCGCGTTGCGACCCCTCGATCACGGAGAAAGCGCGTCAGCCCTGGCGCGAGATGGTCAGGAGCTGGCCGAGCTCGGCCTTCGTCAGGTCGCGCAGCTGGCCCGCCTTCAGCGTCCCGAGGTGGAGCGGGCCGAACTGCCGCCGTACGAGTTCCAGCACGGGATGCCCGACCTCCGCGAGCATCCGCCGCACGATCCGGTTGCGGCCGGAGTGCAGCGTGATCTCGACCAGCGAGTCGTCGCCGCGCGGGTTCGCCTGCAGCAGCTTGGCGCGGTCGGCCGCGATCGGGCCGTCGTCGAGTTCGACGCCCTTAGTCAGCCGCCCGATGGTCTGCGGCGTGACGACGCCGCGCACGCGCGCGATGTACGTCTTGGTGACGCCGAAGCTGGGGTGCGCCAGCACGTGCGCGAGCTCGCCGTCGTTGGTGAGGATGAGCAGGCCCGAGGTCTCCGCATCCAATCGCCCGACGTTGAACAGGCGCTCCGGGTACCCGGCGGTGAAGCGCGAGAGGTCCGGACGCCCCTGCTCGTCGCGCATCGAGCTCACGACGCCGACCGGCTTGTTGAGCATGACGTAGCGGCGGGTGGTGTCGAGCTGCACGGCGGTGCCGTCGACGGCGACCTTGTCCGTGAGCGGGTCGACGCGCGTCCCGAGCTCCTGCACGACCGTGCCGTTCACGGTCACCCGCCCGGCGACGATCATCTCCTCGGAGACGCGGCGCGACGCGACGCCGGCGGCCGCCATCACCTTCTGCAGGCGCTCGCCCTGCCCCGTGCCCTCAGCGGACATCGCCCTCGAACCCGTCTGCGCCGTCCGCCAGGAGCGGGGAGATCTTCGGCAGCTCGTCGACCGAGTTGATGCCCAGCTGGCTGAGCAGCAGGTCGGTCGTTCCATAGTTGATGGCGCCGGTCTCGCTGTCGGTGAAGAGCTCGGTGATGAGGCCACGGCCGAGCAGCGTGCGCACCACCGAATCCACGTTGACGGCACGGATGGACGCGATCGCGCCGCGGCTGATCGGCTGCTTGTACGCGATCACGGCCAGCGTCTCGAGCGCCGCCTGGGACAGCTTGGTCGGATTCTGCTGCAGCACGTACCCGGAGACGACCGCGTCGTACTCCTCGCGCACGTAGATGCGCCAGCCGCCACCCACCTCGCGCAGCTCGAAGCCGCGCCGGACGCCTCCCGCCTCGCCGTCGAAGTCGGCGACCAGCGCCGCGATGGCGGCGCGCACGCGCTTGACCGGCGCTCCGACCGCGGTGGCGAGCGTGACGACGCTCATCGGCTCGTCCGCCACCATGAGGATGGCCTCCAGCGCGCGTTCGATCTGCGCGTCGTCGACGGGCGCGGGCACCTCGGTGGTGTCCGTCACCTCCGTGCCCTCCGCGATCTCGGCCGTGTTCTCAACCGTCATAGTCGGCTCCCAGATTCGACAGGTTCTCCTCGGACCAGTGCTCCGCCGTCCACCGCAGCGTCAGCTCGCCGAGCGGCTCCAGTTGCTCGAACGCGAGCGCGGCGCGGCGGTACAGCTCCAGCACGGCGAGGAACCGCGCGACGACGACGCCCTTCTGCTCGGCGCCGGCTACCAGCTGGCGGAAGCTCATCGGCTCGCCGTGACGCAGCATCCCGACCACGATCGCCGCCTGCTCCCGGATGCTGACCAGCGGCGCGTGCAGGTGGTCGAGCCCGACGACGGGCACCTCGCGCGGGGTCATCGCGAGAGTGGCCAGCGCCGCGAAGTCGTCGAGGCTCAGCGTCCACACCAGCTCCGGCGTGCGCTGGCGGAACTTGTCCTCCAGCCGCACGAGCCGCGCGTGCCGTGCGCCCTCCGCTTCGAGCCGCTCCGCGAACCACGACGACGCCTCCTTGAAGGCCCGATACTGCAGCAGCCGGGCGAACAGGAGGTCGCGGGCCTCCAGCAGTGCGACATCCTCCGCATCCACCAGCTCGCCCTGCGGCAGCAGTCCGGCCACCTTGAGGTCGAGCAGGGTCGCGGCCACGAGGAGGAACTCGCTGGCCTCGTCCAGGCTCTCCTCCGTATCGAGCGCGCGCAGGTAGGCGATGAACTCGTCGGTCACCCGGCTCAACGAGATCTCGGTGATGTCGAGCTCGTGCTTCGTGATCAGCGACAGGAGCAGGTCGAACGGGCCCTCGAACTCGCCGAGCGAGACGCGGAAGCCCGCGGACTCCGGCTCGGTCGTGCCGGAGCCGGGCGTGCCCGGTTCGGTCGTGCCCGGTTCTGTCGTATCAGGCGACGGCGCCACGGAACACCAGTTCCCGCGCCAGCTGGCGGTACGCCTCCGCCGCCTGGTGCTCGGGCGCGAACTGCGTGATCGGGGTGGCCGCGACCGACGCGTCCGGGAACTTCACCGTGCGCGAGATAACGGTCTCGAGCACGCGGTCGCCGAAGGCGTCGACGACGCGCTCCAGCACCTCGCGCGAGTGCAGCGTGCGGGAGTCGTACATGGTGGCCAGGATGCCATCCAGCTCGATCGCCGGGTTGAGGCGCTCGCGCACCTTGTCGATGGTCTCGATCAGCAGGGCGACGCCGCGCAGTGCGAAGTACTCGCACTCCAGCGGGATGAGGACGCCGTGGCTCGCGGTCAGCGCGTTGACGGTCAGGATGCCCAGCGACGGCTGGCAGTCGACCAGGATGACGTCGTAGTCGTTCGCGACCTTGCGCAGCACGCCGGCGAGGATCTGCTCGCGCGCGACCTCGTTGACAAGGTGCACCTCGGCCGCGGAGAGGTCGATGTTGGCCGGGATGATGTCGAGGCCGGGCGTCGACGTGGACTGGATGGCCTCCTGCACGTCCGCGTGGCGGTTCAGCAGCAGGTCGTAGATCGTCGTGGCGTCGTGCGTGCGCGCGCCGAGCCCGGCGGAGAGGGCGCCCTGCGGGTCGAAGTCGACCGCGAGGACGCGGCGGCCGTACTCGGCGAGCGACGCGCCGAGGTTGATGCTCGTCGTCGTCTTGCCGACGCCGCCCTTCTGGTTGCAGAGGGCGATGATCTTCGCCGGTCCGTGCTGCGCCAGCGGGGCGGGCACCGGGAACGCGCGCTGGGGGCGACCGGTGGGGCCGGGCTTCACGGCGATGGATGCGGCATCCATGCCCGGAAGCTGGGTCTCGACCTCGTCGTTGCGCGTCACCTGGGTGTTCCTCGTCCCTCTCGTGGGCGGTCTTTCAAGGGGACAGTCTATCCGCGCCGTGCCCCGCTTGCGGGGCGTGCGCCCGGCGGTTCGGTACGCTGGCCGCGTGCAGCCGATGCCGTCCGCCCTCGAGACCCCGCGCCTGCGTCTGCGCCCGCGCGAGGGGCGCGACGCCGAATGGAACCTCGCGCTGCTCGCCGAGCATCCCCTCGGCCGCGCGCCGGGATCGCTCGAGGAGGAGCGGGAGCGGCTGGATGCTCAGCGCCGCCGCTTCGACGAACAGGGCTTCGGGCTCTACACGATCGAGCTCCAGGAGACCGGCGAGGCCGTCGGCTACTGCGGGCTGGTCGTCGGCCGGGCCAGCGCCGCCCAGCCCGAGCTGGCCTACGAGCTGCTCCGCGCGCACGTCGGCGGCGGCTACGCGACCGAGGCGGCGTCGGCGGTGGTGGATGCGGCGTTCGACGCCGGCTTCCCGATCCTCTGGGCGACCGTGGCAACCTGGAACGCCCCGTCGTTCGGCGTGCTGCGGAAGCTCGGCTTCACCGCCACACGCCGCGCCGGCGGAGACGCGCGCTCGGTCTACGTCTGGCTGCGCCGCCGCGCACCGCGGCGCACCCACCGCGCGCTGCCGAGCGACTGACTGCCGCGTTCCGTCACGTCTGCGGGTGTTCGCGCAGCCGCAGACGTGACGAACGGCAGCAGACTCACCGGGCGCGGGGGTGGGAGGTCGCGTAGACGTCGCGCAGGGTGTCGGCGGTGACCAGCGTGTAGATCTGCGTCGTCGCGACCGACGAGTGGCCCAGCAGCTCCTGCACCACGCGCACGTCTGCCCCGCCGGCCAGCAGATGCGTGGCGAAGGAGTGCCGCAGCGTGTGCGGCGAGATCTCGACGTCGAGCTTCGCCCGCTCGGCGGCTGCGCGGATGATGAGCCAGACGTTCTGGCGCGAGAGCCGCGCCCCGCGCATCCCGAGGAAGAGGGCGGGTGTGGCCTTCCCCTTCGCCGACAGCACCGGCCGTGCTCGCACGAGGTAGGCGGACACGGCCTCCTGCGCGTAGCTGCCGAGCGGCACGATCCGCTGCTTGCTGCCCTTGCCGGTGAGGCGAACGATGTCGGAGTCGATCACGTCGTCCACGTTGAGGTTCACGGCCTCGCTGACGCGAGCGCCGGTGGCGTACATCAGCTCGAGCAGCGCCTTGTCGCGCAGCGCGGCGACATCGTCGCCGTCCGTCGCCGCCAGCAGCGCCGAGACCTGCTCCACCGAGATCGCCTTGGGCAGCCGGCTGGGGAGCTTCGGCGGGCGGAGGTCGCGGGACGCATCCACCTCGACCCGGCCCTCGTCGAGCAGGAACCGGTGGAAGCCCCGCACCGTCGACAGCATCCGGGCCAGAGAGGATGCGGTGAGCGGCGACTCCTCGCGCGTCCCGAGGTGCACGGCGAAAGCGGACAGGGTGGCGGGCGTCACCTGCCGCACGTCGCCGATGCCCTCCTGGTCCAGCCACGCCGCGTACACCGCGAGGTCGCGGCGGTAGGCGGCGACGGTGTTCGCCGAGAGCCCGCGCTCGATGGCGACGTGCCGGAGGAACCCGTCGACATCGGCCGCGACGGTCATCTGCTCAGCTTGGGATGGCTCGGCCAGGGCTCGGTGGCGGCGCCGAGCGTGCTCCAGTCCTGCTCCCGCGCGGTGCGCGCCGCGAGCAGCGCGATGATGAGCGGCGCGTTGTGCACGCGCCGCTGCAGCACGGCCTCGACCGCCTCGTCGAGCGGGACCCAGCGCACCTCGATGTCGGCCTCCTCCGCCTCGCGGGCGAACGCGGAGCCGGTCGAGCGGATGCCGCGGGCGAGGTAGATCCGGATGGCCTCGTCGTTGCCGCCCGGGCTGGTGAAGACGTCGGCGAGCACGTTCCACTCGTCGGCCTCGAGGTCGGCCTCCTCGCTCAGCTCGCGCTGGGCCGCCGTCAGCGGGTCCTCGGCGTGCTGGTCGAGCAGCCCGGCCGGGATCTCCCAGTCGCGGTGGCGCACCGGGTGCCGGTACTGCCGGATGAGCAGCACCTGACCGTCGTCGCCCATCGCGAGGATGCCGACGGCGCCGGTGTGGTCGACGTACTCGCGCGTGATCTCCTCGCCGTTGTAGCGGAAGACGTCGCGCCGCACGTTCCAGATCTTGCCCTCGAAGGCGGTCTCCGACCGCACGATCTCGGGACGGAACGGCTGGTCGTTCAGGTCGGCGCCGGGCGCGTCGGCCATCAGGCCTCCGCCACCATCTCGGCGTCCGCCTCGGCGACCTCGAACAGCAGGCTCGCCTTCTGGCGGTCGAGCGCCGCGCCGACCAGGCCCGCGAACAGCGGGTGCGCGCGGTTCGGGCGCGAGCGCAGCTCCGGGTGCGCCTGGGTGCCCACGTAGAACGGGTGCACGTCGCGCGGCAGCTCCACGTACTCGACCAGGTGGCCGTCGGGCGAGGTGCCCGAGAACCAGAGGCCGGCGTCGGCGATCTGCTCGCGGTAGTTGTTGTTCACCTCGTAGCGGTGGCGGTGGCGCTCGGACGCCTCGTCCGCGCCGTACAGTTCCGCGACCAGCGAGCCCTCGGCGAGGGTCGCGGGGTAGAGCCCGAGGCGCATGGTGCCGCCCAGGTCGCCGCCCGCGATGATGTCCACCTGCTCCGCCATGGTCGCGATCACCGGGAACTCGGTCTCCGGGTCGAACTCCGACGACGACGCGCCGGCGAGGCCGGCCTCGTGCCGCGCGTACTCGATGACCATGCACTGCAGGCCCAGGCACAGGCCGAGCGCGGGGATGCCGTTCTCACGGGCGAAGCGGAGGGCGCCCACCTTGCCCTCGATGCCGCGCACGCCGAATCCGCCCGGGACGCAGATCGCGTCGACGTCGGACAGCTGCGCGGCGGCGCCTTCCGGCGTCTGGCACTCGTCCGACGGGATCCACTTGAGCTTCACCTTCGTGCGGTGCGCGAAGCCTCCCGCGCGCAGCGCCTCCGTGACGGAGAGGTACGCGTCGGGCAGGTCGATGTACTTGCCGACCAGGCCGATCGTCACCTCGTGCTTGGGGTCGTGCACCGACTCGAGGAGCCGCGCCCAGCCGTCCCAGTCGACGTCGTTCGCCTTGTCGAGGCCGAGCTGGTCGATGATGTAGGCGTCGAGGCCCTGCTCGTGCAGCATGGTCGGGATGTCGTAGATGCTCGGGACGTCGACCGCGTTCACGACGGCCTGCTCGTCCACGTCGCACATCAGCGCGATCTTGCGCTTGTTGCCCTCGGAGACCGGTCGGTCGCTGCGCAGCACCAGCGCGTCCGGCTGGATGCCGATGGAGCGGAGCGCGGCGACCGAGTGCTGCGTCGGCTTGGTCTTCTGCTCGCCCGAGGCGTTCATGAACGGCACGAGCGAGACGTGCACGAAGAAGCAGTTCTTGCGCCCCAGCTCGTGGCGCACCTGGCGCGCCGACTCGATGAACGGCTGCGACTCGATGTCGCCGACCGTGCCGCCGATCTCGGTGATGATCACGTCGGGTGCGGGCTCGCCGTCCGGGCCGGGCTGCGCCTGCAGCCGCATCCGGCGCTTGATCTCGTCGGTGATGTGCGGGATGACCTGCACGGTGTCGCCCAGGTACTCGCCGCGGCGCTCCTTGGCGATGACGTTCGAGTAGATCTGGCCGGTGGTGACGTTGGCGGACTGGCCGAGGTTGATGTCGAGGAAGCGCTCGTAGTGGCCGATGTCGAGGTCGGTCTCGGCGCCGTCGTCGGTCACGAAGACCTCGCCGTGCTGGAACGGGTTCATCGTCCCCGGGTCCACATTGAGGTAGGGGTCGAGCTTCTGCATGACCACCCGCAGACCGCGGGCCGTCAGGAGGTTGCCGAGGGAGGCGGCTGTGAGACCCTTCCCCAACGAAGAAACGACACCACCCGTCACGAAGATGTGCTTGGTAGTGCCGTTAGTTGAACTTTTGCCGTTTGAAGGGCCCGCGTCTGAATAATCCACCACGGGCTCTCAGCTTATCACCTGTGGATGCGCGTCCCGCGCGCCACGGCCGGTCAGCGTCGCGCGGCGGACGCCATCTCGACCAGTTCGCGGGCGTGGGCGAGCCCGCTCTCGGAGTCGGGGAGGCCGGAGAGCAGCCGCGCCATCTCGGCGATCCGCTCGTCGCCGTCCAGACGGCGGACGCTGGAGGCGGTGACCGCGCCGTCGCTGCCCTTGACGACCGTGAGGTGGTTGTTCGCGAAGGCGGCGACCTGGGCGAGGTGCGTCACGACGATCACCTGCGCCGACTCGGCGAGCCGGGCGAGCCGCCGCCCGATCTCGATGGCGGAGGCGCCGCCGACGCCCGCATCCACCTCGTCGAAGATGAACGTCGGCACCGGGTCGCTGCCGGCGATCACGACCTCGATCGCGAGCATCACCCGCGACAGCTCGCCGCCGGAGGCGCCCTTGCCGAGCGCACGCGGCTCGGCCCCCGGATGCGGCTGCAGCAGGATGGCGACCTGGTCGCGTCCCGTCGCGCTGTACGTGCCGAGGTCCTCCGGGTCGCGCTGCGACACCTCCACGACGATGCGCGCATCCGGCATCGCGAGGGCCGACAGCTCGTCGCTGACCGCCTCGGAGAGCCGGACCGCGGCCGCCGTCCGCTGAGCGCTCAGATCAGCCGCCAGCTCCGCCACCAGGGCGGCGTCGTCCTCGACCTCGCGGGTCAGCTCACCGATCCGGTCGGCGTCGCCGTCGAGCTCGAGCAGGCGGAGGCTGCCGGTCTCGAGCGTGCGGATCACGTCGTCGAGCGTCGGGCCGTACCTGCGCACCAGGCCGGCGAGCTCGGAGCGGCGCGCCTGCACGACGTCGAGCTCCTGCGCGCCGTCCGCGTCGAGCGCGGCCAGGTAGGTGGACAGCTGGGCGGCGATGTCCGAGATCAGGTAGTTCGCCTCGGCCACGGACTCCGCCAGCGGCTGCAGGGCGCTGTCGTGCGGCGCGACGCGCTCGAGCTGGCGACGCGCGTTGTCGAGCAGGCCCAGCGCATCCATCCCCTCCGACTCCTCGGCGCTCAGCAGCTCGCGGGCGGCGGAGGCGGCGAGCCGCAGCTCCTCCAGGTTGGTCAGTCGCTCGGCGCGGTCGGCCAGCTCGTCGTCCTCACCGGGCTGCGGGGCGACGGACTCGATCTCGGCCATCGCGGCGCGCAGGTCGTCGGCCTCGCGGGCGCGGCGGTCCTGGTCGGCGATCAGCTCGTCGAGCTCCGCGCGGTTGTCGCGCCAGCGGTTCCAGACCTGCTCGTAGGCGGCGAGCGCCTCGGCGAACGCCGGGCCGGCGAACCGGTCGAGCGCGGCCCGTTGCGCGACGGCGGACCGCAGCCGGATCTGGTCGGACTGCCCGTGCACCACCACCAGCTGCTCGCCGAGCTCGGTCAGCACGGCGACCGGCGCGCTGCGGCCGCCGACGACCGCCCGGGACCGGCCCTCGGCCGAGACCGACCGGCTGAGCACCAGCTCGGCCTCCGCGGCGTCGATCGCATCCACGTCTCCCCCTGCGTCGCGCACGCGCTCGACCACGTCGCCCGACGACGGCACGCGCCAGCGGCCCTCCACCCACGCCTGCGGGCTGCCGAGGCGGACGGCGCCCGAGTCGGCGCGCTCGCCCAGCAGCAGGCCCAGGGCGGACACCACCATGGTCTTGCCCGCGCCGGTCTCGCCGGTGATCGCGGTGAAACCGGACCCCAGCGGAAGGGAGGCGTCGGCGATGACGCCCAGGTCTTTGATCGAGATCTCCTCGATTCCTCCGCGCGCGTCAGTCACGGCCCGCCGGCCCCCTCCAACCGGTAACGGGGAGGTCGAACTTGTGCACCAGCCGGTCGGTGAACGGACCGGGGTGCAGCCGGGCGAGCCGCACCGGGATGGGCGAGCGCCGCACCACGACGCGCGCCCCGCGGGGCAGATCGAAGGGACGACGCCCGTCGCACCAGAGGATGCCCGCTCCCCCGGCGCGGTCGAGCAGTTCGACGGCGAGGGACGAGTCGGCATCCACGACGAGTGGACGCGAGAACAGGGCGTGCGCGCTCAGCGGCACCAGCAGCAGCGCGGCGACGCCCGGCCACACGACCGGGCCGCCTGCGGAGAAGGAGTAGGCGGTCGAGCCGGTGGGCGTCGACATCACGACGCCGTCGCAGCCGAAGCTCGACATCGGCCGGCCGTCGACCTCGATCACGACCTCGAGCATCCGCTCGCGGCTGGCCTTCTCGACCGTCGCCTCGTTGAGGGCCCAGCTCTCGTAGACGACCTCGCGGTCCACCTTGACCCGGGCGGAGAGCGTCATGCGCTCCTCCACCTCGTAGTCCTTCGCGAGCCCGCGGGCCACCGCGGTCTCCAGGTCGTCGCGCTCACTCTCGGCCAGGAAGCCGACATGGCCGAGGTTCACGCCGAGAAGCGGCGCCGAGCATCCCCGCACCAGTTCGGCCGCGCGCAGGATGGTGCCGTCTCCGCCCAGCACGATCACCAGTTCGAGCTCGCTGGCCGGAACGTCGTCACCCAGCACGAGCACCGCATCGAGCGACGGGTCCGCCTCCAGGATGTCCCTGCGCTCGTCCGCGCTCAGCACCGGGACGACGCCCGCGTCGAGCAGCTGCCGGGACACCCGGACACCCGCCTCGAGGGAGTCCTGACGACCGGTGTGCGCGACGACGAGGATGTACCGCGTCGCTGCACCCATCAGTGTCACGTCCCCTCCTCTCGAAAGCCGTCCTCCCATTCTGTCTGTTTTCTCGCCGAGGACGAGGCCGCAGGCCGGGTTTGTGGAGAACGTTCACCTAGCGCGAAAGTCTTGCGATCTCCTCGCGGCGTTCCGACGGGTCGGGGGCGCCGCTGCGCAGCCAGGCCAGGAACTCCCTGTTCCCGTGCCCTCCGGCGATCGGCGAGGCGATGAGCCCGGCCGTCCCGAGGCCCGCGTCGTGGGCCGCCCAGAGCACGTCGGACACCGCGTCCGCCCGCAAGCCGGCGTCCTTCACGACGCCCTCGCGGATGCCCTGCCTGCCCACCTCGAACTGCGGCTTGATCAGCACGACGAAGTCCGCGCCGCGCGCGGCCGTCGCCACGAGCGCGGGAAGCACCTGGGTGAGCGAGATGAACGACAGGTCGGCCACGACCAGGTCCGGACGGGCGTCGTCGCCGGTGAGGGATGCGAGCGCGTCGGCGGTGAGCGACCGGACGTTCACGCCCTCGTACGACCGCAGCCGGTCCTCGCCGGCGAGGACCGGCGAGAGCTGGCCGTGCCCCACATCCACCGCGATCACCCGGGCGGCGCCGCGCTCCAGGAGCACCTGGCTGAAGCCGCCGGTGGACGCTCCCGCGTCGAGCGCGACGCGGCCGGCCGGGTCGATGCCGAAGGCGTCGAGAGCGGCGATCAGCTTGTGGGCCCCGCGGCTCACGTAGTGGTCCGCACCGGCGACCTCGATGCGCTGGTCGTCACCGACCTTGAGCGCCGGCCGCACGGCGGGACGTCCATCCACCGTCACCAGGCCCTCGGCGATGACCGCCGCCGCATGCGAGCGCGAGCGCGCCAGACCGCGTTCCGCGAGCGCCACGTCGAGGCGGCGCTCAGCGGCCATGGCCGTCGTCGCCCTCCAGCGTGCGGCGGAGCTGCTCGTGCAGCTGGGCGTAGGCGTCCGCGCGCGCATCCAGCGGCTGGCCTTCGATCACCTCCAGGCGGTCGACGAGGCCGTCCTCGTCGTCGCCGTGCGGTTCGTCCGTCATGACCCCACCGTACGTCAGCCCGTCACGCGACGAAGACACCCGCGAGCGTCTTCTTCCCGCGTCGCAGCACGACCATGTCGCCCGGGAGCACGTCGCCGCCGATGGGCTGGTCCGCATCCTCGACCTTCGTGTTGTTGACGTACACGCCGCCCTGCGCGACCGCCCGGCGGGCCTCGCTGAGGCTCGACGTCAGCCCGGTGTCGACCAGCGTCTGCGCCACCGTGGCCGAGGGCTCGGTCGTCGTGGTGTTGGGCAGCTCGCGAAGGGCGGCCTCGAGCGTCACCGTGTCGAGGTCGGTCAGCTCGCCCTGCCCGAACAGCGCCTGCGAGGCCGCGATGGCCGCCTCGGTCGCCTCGACGCCGTGCACCAGCGCGGTCACCTCGAACGCCAGGCGGCGCTGCGCCTCGCGCTTGAACGGCTCGTCGGCGACCTTCTGCGCCAGCTCGTCGATCTCGGCGCGCGTCAGGAAGGTGAACACCTTGAGACGGTCGATCACGTCGGCGTCGTCGGTGTTGAGCCAGAACTGGTACATCGCGTACGGGGACGTCAGCGCCGGGTCGAGCCAGACCGCATTGCCCTCGCTCTTGCCGAACTTGGTGCCGTCGCTGTTCGTGATCAGCGGCGTACCGATGGCGTGCACGTGGACGCCCTCGACCTTGCGGATGAGCTCGGTTCCGCTGGTCAGGTTGCCCCACTGGTCGCTGCCGCCGGTCTGCAGCACGCAGCCGTACTGGCGGTACAGCTCCAGGAAGTCCATCCCCTGAAGGATCTGGTAGCTGAACTCGGTGTACGAGATGCCCTCGTCGGAGTTGAGACGCGCGGCGACCGCATCCTTCTTCAGCATGGTGCCGACGCGGAAGTGCTTGCCGATCTCGCGCAGGAAGTCGATCGCCGACATCGGCGCCGTCCAGTCGAGGTTGTTCACCAGCCGCACGGCGCTGTCGCCCTCGTCGGAGAGGAAGCGCGTGACCTGCGCCTGCAGGTAGCCCACCCACTCCGCGACGGTCTCCTTGGTGTTCAGCGTGCGCTCGGCCGTCGGCCGGGGGTCGCCGATGAGGCCGGTGGAGCCGCCGACGAGGCCCAGCGGGCGGTGGCCGGCCAGCTGCAGGCGGCGCATGGTGAGCAGCTGCACCAGGTTCCCGAGGTGGAGGCTCGGGGCCGTCGGGTCGAAACCGCAGTAATAGGTGATCGGCTCCCCGGACAGGAGCTCTTTCAGCGCGGCCTCATCCGTCGACACGTGGATGAGCCCGCGCCAGACGAGCTCATCCCAGACGTCGTCGAAGGACGCGTCGTTGGACTGGGCGGTCAGGCCGGAGAGGGCGGTTTCGGACACCCGTCCAGGCTAGCAGCGGGCCCGGGGGCGGAAAGCGGGGGGGTCCATCGGCAGATCAGGGAATCAGACCTGATCTCCTATACATCGGGCCTCTGGGCCTGATACACTCGGCATCAGGCCAGCAGCCCTGATGAAGGAGACGGGATGTTCGTAATCACCGCCGACCAGGTCGACAGCAGACGACGTGCCGACATCGTCGCGCCGGAGATCGAGACCATCGACGCCCGCTACGCGGCACGCCTGACCCTGCCGCCTGACCGGAACGCCGGCGACGAGCTGCAACTGCTCACGGCCGATGCCGGCGCCGCCCTCGATCTCGTCCTGCACCTCACCCGTGAGGGCGTCTGGAGCGTCGGACTCGGTATCGGCGCCGTCCGCCTCCCCCTCCCGGAGAACACCCGCGAGGCGACCGGCGACGCGTTCATCGCCGCCCGCACCGCCGTCTCCCGCGCCAAGCGGACGCCGGCCCGCTTCGCCGCCGCGGCCGTCGCGGACGAGGAGGCCGCGGCCGACGTGGAGGCGCTCCTCACCCTGCTGCTGACCCTGCGCGAGGGCCGCACCCGCGCCGGGTGGGAGCTCTACGATCTGGTCTCGGCGGGCCTCACGCAGGCGGAAGCCGGTGCACGCCTGGGTATCACGCCGCAGTCGGCGAGCGACCGGGCCCGAGCGGCGGGGCTTCGCGCCGAACTGGCGGCGCTGCCTGCGCTCACTAGGCTGTTGGAACGAGCCGACGCGGCGCAGAGCGCTCCGAAGAGACCGGAGGAGGACGCATGACGATGGCCTGGCCGCCGCTCCCCGTGTTGTTCGCCCAGACGGCGCCGCAGGCGCTCTGGGTGCTCGCCCTCCTCCTGCTCCTCGCGTCGCTCGGCTGCATCGCGGCCACCCTGCGGACGCCGCGACGCCCGTTGGTGTACTCGGCGGCAGGCCTGCTCGCGGCCGCTTTCGTCGTGGTCCTGATCCCGGCGCAGCATGCGCCGCTCGCCGTGCGGCTGCTGATCGGCGTCGTGGCTCTCGCTCTGGCCGTCCTCGGCGGCTGGCCCGTATCCCAGCTGGTGCTCGCTCTCGCGACCCGGAGCTCGGTCGAACCGAGCGCGCACGGCGGCATCCTGGTGCGGGCGATGACCGCGGAGGGCGGGACCACCACCCGCGAAGTCCTCCGCGGCGGCACGACGATCGGCCTGCTGGAGCGGCTCGCCGCCGCCGGGACGATCATGGCGGGCTTCCCGGAGGGGCTGGCCGTGCTGATCGCCATCAAGGGCGTCGGCCGGTTCACCGAGCTGGACGAGGCGGAGGCGCGGGAGCGTTTCATCATCGGCACGCTGACGAGCGTCATCTGGGCGTGCGCCTGCGCCGGTGTGTTCCGGATCGTGGCGGGCTGACCCGCTCCGCTCGACCGCGTCAGTCGTCCGACTTCGGATGCCGCTTGTACGGCGACACGGTCGGGTCGCCCGGCAGCCAGTAGCGCCACGGGAACGCCAGCCCGCCTCCCGCGCCGGAGACTCCCGTGCGGGGGCCGGTCGCGTACTCGGCCTGCTCGGCCGGCAGCAGGAGCTCGAACGGCGGCCGGTACAGGTCGGCCCCGTCGTCCGCGAGGCTCATCCCCGCGGCGACGACCAGCCGCGCCGGTCCCCGGGCGAGATCGCGGTGCGGGATGAGGCGCCCGCTGGCCCCGACGCGCCGGCGCTCGGCGAGGTCCTCCCCCTCGACCACCTCGCCGGCGCGGAGCAGCACGGCGGAGGCCTCCCCCTCCGGGGAGCAGACGATGTTGGCGCAGACGTGCATCCCGTAGGTGAAGTACGTGTAGACGTGCCCGGGCGCGCCGTACATGACGGCGTTGCGCTTCGTGCGACCGCGGAAGGCGTGCGAGCCGGGGTCCAGTCCGTCGCCGATGTACGCCTCCACCTCGGTGATGCGGATCGCGACGGCGCCCTCCGGCGACTCGTGGCGCAGCACGGCGCCGAGCAGCCGCGGCGCGACCTCCAGCGACGACGCCAGGAACTCGTCGCGCTCGGGCCGGTACAGCGTCACGTCAGAAGATCCGGCCGCCCGCGGCGACGGTCACGATCAGGCCGACCACGACCACGACGATCGCCACGACGACGATGGCCGGGATGATCCACGGGCGCTTGCGCTCCGGGGCGAAGCGGGCCATCAGACGAGATCCCGTCGCGAGGCGTGCAGGTGGAGGGCGGCCTTGCGCACGTGCTCGGTGAGGGCGGCGAGCTGCTCCGCGACCCGGTCGGGCGCGGTGCCTCCCACGCCGTCGCGGCTCGCCACCGAGCCCTCGACGGAGAGCACCGAGCGCACCTCCGGTGTCAGCAGCGGCGAGACCGCCGCGAGCTGCTCGTCGGACACCTCGTGCAGCTCCAGCCCGTTCTCCTCCGCGACCCGCACCAGGCTGCCGCTCAGCTCGTGGGCAGTGCGGAACGGGACGTGGCGCTTCACCAGCCACTCGGCGACGTCCGTGGCGAGCGAGAAGCCCTGCGGGGCGAGCTCCGCCATCCGATCGGTGTGGAAGCGCAGCGTCGCGACCATCCCGGTGAACGCGGGCAGCACCGTCTCGAGCGTGCGGACCGAGTCGAACACCGGCTCCTTGTCCTCCTGCAGGTCGCGGTTGTACGCGAGCGGGAGGCCCTTCAGCGTGGTGAGGAGGCCGGTGGCGTTGCCGATCAGCCGGCCCGCCTTGCCGCGGGCGAGCTCCGCGATGTCGGGGTTCTTCTTCTGCGGCATGATCGACGACCCGGTCGAGTACCCGTCGTCGAGGGTGACGAAGCCGAACTCGCGCGTGTTCCAGAGGATGATCTCCTCGGCGAAGCGCGACAGGTCCACGCCGATCTGGGCCGCGACGAAGGCGAACTCGGCCACCACATCCCGTGCCGCGGTGCCGTCGATGGAGTTCTCGGAGCTGCGGGCGAAGCCGAGCTCGCGGGCGACGAGCAGCGGATCGAGCCCGAGCGTCGAGCCGGCCAGCGCTCCCGAGCCGTACGGCGAGACGTTCGCCCGCGCATCCCAGTCGGCGAGACGGTCGAGGTCGCGCACCAGCGGCCAGCAGTGCGCGAGCAGGTGGTGGGCGAGCAGCACGGGCTGCGCGTGCTGCAGGTGCGTCCGGCCCGGCATGACGGCGGTGGGATGCGCGCCCGCCTGGGATGCGATGGCGTCCACCAGGGCGATCAGCTGCTCGGCGATGACGCCGGCGTGGTCGCGGAGGTAGAGGCGGATGAGCGTGGCGATCTGGTCGTTGCGGCTGCGGCCGGCCCGGAGCTTGCCGCCGAGGTCGGCGCCCGCGCGCTCGATCAGGCCGCGCTCCAGGGCGCCGTGCACGTCCTCGTCGGTCTCGAGCGCGGCGAACGCGCCGGAGGCGACGTCGCGGTCGAGGGCGTCGAGGGCGGACAGCATCCCGTCGAGCTCCTCCGGCGTCAGGTAGCCGGCGGCCGCCAGGGCCTTGGCGTGCGCCCGGGAGCCGGCGATGTCGTAGGCGGCCAGCTCCCAGTCGAAGTGGGTCGACTTGCTGAGCGCCGCCAGCTCGGGCGAGGGGCCGCCGGCGAAGCGGCCGCCCCAGAGGGAGCCCTCGCCGGTGCGGCCGACGCCCGACGGCGTCCGTTCGGTGCTGTCGGTCATGCGGCGGCCTCCGTGTTCTTCGCGAGCAGCCAGGCGAGCAGGGCCTTCTGGGCGTGCAGACGGTTCTCGGCCTCGTCCCAGATCACCGACTGCGGGCCGTCGAGCACCTCCGCGCTGACCTCGTAGCCGCGGTAGGCCGGGAGGCAGTGGAGGAAGATCGCGTCGGGGTCCGCCAGCTCCATCAGGCGGGAGTCGACCGTGTAGTCGCCGAAGACGGCGACCCGCTCGGCCTTCTCGTCCTCCTTGCCCATCGACACCCAGGTGTCGGTGACCACGACGTCCGCGCCGGCCCCGGCCTCCGCCGGGTCAGTGAGCACGGTCACGGAGCCGCCGGTGCGCTCGGCGATCGCGCGGGCGTCCGCGACGACCGCGTCGGACGGCGCGTACGCGGCCGGGGCGGCGATGCGGACGTGCATGCCCGCGGTGGCGCCGCCGAGCAGGTAGGAGTGCGCCATGTTGTTGGCGCCGTCGCCGAAGTAGCTCATCGTCAGCCCGGCGAGCTCGCCCTTGTGCTCCTGCACGGTCAGCAGGTCGGCCAGGATCTGGCAGGGGTGGAAGTCGTCCGACAGGGCGTTGACGACCGGGACGCGCGTCCCCGCGGCCATCTCCTCCAGCCCCGCCTGCGCGAAGGTGCGCCACACGATCGCCGCCACCTGACGCTCCAGCACCCGGGCCGTGTCGGCGAGCGACTCCTTGCCGCCGAGCTGGCTCTCGCCGCTCTGGATGATCAGCGGGCTGCCACCCAGATCGGCGATGCCGACGGCGAACGACACACGCGTGCGGGTCGACGTCTTGTCGAAGATCACGGCGACCGTCTGCGGCCCGGCCAGCGGCTTCGCCGAGAAGCGGTCGCGCTTGAGGTCGGCCGCGAGGCGCAGCACCTCGGCCTGCTCGGCGGGCGAGAGATCGTCGTCGCGGAGGAAGTGCCGGGTCATGCTGGCGCCCTTTCGTCAGGGTTCGGGAGGTGCGGGGTGGTCAGAGGGAGGCGAGGGCGCGGCCGAACCGCTCGCGGAAGTCGGCGATCTCGGTGTCGCCGACGATCAGCGGAGGGGCCAGGCGGATGCTCGACTCGTTCGGCGCATTGATGATCAGCCCCTGGGAGAGTGCCGCGTCCGAGAGCCGGTGCGCCTCGCCGTCGGTCAGCCCGATGCCGATCAGCAGCCCGTGCCCGCGCACGTCGCCGATCAGCGGCGAGCCGAAGCCGCGGATGATCTGCTTGAGCTCCTCGCCGCGACGTGCGGCGTTGCCGACGAGGTCGGACCGCTCGATCTCGGTCAGGACCGCGTTGCCGGCGGCGGTCGCCAGCGGGTTGCCGCCGAACGTCGAGCCGTGCTGGCCCTGCGAGAACAGATCGGACGCCCAGCCGAACGTGACGAGCGCGCCGATCGGCACGCCGCCCGCGAGGCCCTTCGCCACCGTGACGGCGTCGGGGACGATTCCGGCGTGCTGGTAGGCGAACCACTCGCCGGTCCGTCCGATGCCGGTCTGGATCTCGTCGATGATCAGCAGCACGCCGTGCTGCTCGGTGAGCTCGCGCGCCCGGCGCAGGAAGCCGTCCGGGAGGTCGAGCACGCCCGCCTCGCCCTTGATCGGCTCCACGAAGAGGGCGGCGACATGGTCGTCGATGGCCGCCTCCAGCGCCGCGATGGTGGAGTCGATGTGCACGACCCCGCCCGGGAGCGGCTCGAAGGCCTCGCGCATCGGCGGCTTGCCAGTGAGGGCGAGCGAACCCATGGTGCGCCCGTGGAAGGCGTTGTGCAGCGCGACCACACGCGTGCGGCGGCCGTGCGGTCCGCGGTTCAGGCGCGCCAGCTTGAAGGCCGCCTCGTTCGCCTCGGCGCCCGAGTTGCCGAACAGCACCCGGCCCTGCGGGCCTGCGCCGGTGATGACGCGCAGGCGCTCGGCCAGCTGGAGCTGCGGCGGTGTCGAGAAGTAGTTGGACACGTGGGCGAGCGTCCCGATCTGGCTGCTCACCGCATCCACCAGGGCAGGATGCGCGTGCCCGAGCGCGTTCACGGCGATGCCCGCGAGGAAGTCGAGGTACTCGGTGCCGTCGATGTCCCACACCCGGCAGCCCTCGCCGCGGACGAGCATCCGCTTCGGCGTCGCCAGTGTGCGCATGATGGCGTCGGTGAACGGGCCCTTCCAGGCCCCGTCGCGCCACTCTTCGGTGTTGATCGTCACGTTCTCCTCCAGTGCCTCGCTCACGCGGGCACCACCTCCGTCCCGATTCCGGACTGCGTGAAGACTTCGAGCAGGATCGAGTGCGGAACCCGTCCGTCGATGATCGCAGCCTTCGCGACCCCGCCGTCGACCGCATCCAGACAGGCGGCCATCTTCGGGATCATCCCCGACTCGAGCGACGGCAGCAGCTCGCGCAGCTCGTCCGCCGCGATCTTGGACAGCAGCGAGTCGCGGTCCGGCCAGTCGCTGTAGAGCCCGGCGACGTCGGTCAGGATCACCAGCTTCGCCGCCCCGAGCGCCACGGCCAGCGCGGCCGCGGCCGCGTCGGCGTTGACGTTGAGCGCCTGGCTCGCGTCGTCGATGTCCGGTGCGATCGACGACACGACCGGGATGCGGCCGGCCGCCAGCTGGGCGAGCACCGCCTCCGGGTCCACGGCCACGACGTCGCCGACCAGGCCGAGGTCGACCTCCTCGCCGTCGATCACCGCCGCGCGCCGGCGGCCCTGGAACAGTCCGGCGTCCTCGCCCGAGAGCCCGGCCGCGAGCGGCCCGTGCTTGTTGATGTTGCCGACGATGTCGCGGTTGATCCGGCCGGTCAGCACCATCCGGACCACCTCCATCGCCTCCGGCGTGGTCACGCGGTAGCCGCCGCGGAACTCGGAGGCGATGCCGAGCCGGTCGAGCATCGCGGAGATCTGCGGCCCACCCCCGTGCACGACCACCGGGCGGAGCCCGGCGTAGCGCAGATAGACCATGTCCTCGGCGAACGTACGCTGGAGCTCCTCGTTCACCATGGCGTTGCCGCCGAACTTCACGACGATGATCCGGTCGTGGAAGGCCTTGAGCCAGGGCAGCGACTCGATCAGGGTCGCCGCCTTCTCCGCTGCGGCGGCGTGCTCCGTCGCCGCCCGTTCCGCGTCCTCGGTCGTCACGTTCTCCGCCATCGCCATCAGCTCGCGTACGCGCTGTTCTCGTGCACGTAGTCGTGCGTGAGGTCGTTGGTCAGGATGGTCGCGGTCTCGTCGCCCGCGTGCAGGTCGATGAGCACGTGCACCTTCCGCGGCGTCAGGTCGACGAGCTCCCGGGGCTGGTCCGGCTGGCCGGCCGTGCACACCTGCACGCCGTTGATCGCGACGTCGATGCCGTACGGGTCGAACTCGGCGTCCGTCGTGCCGACCGCCGCCAGCACGCGGCCCCAGTTCGGGTCGTTGCCGAAGATGGCCGCCTTGAAGAGGTTGCTGCGCGAGACGGCGCGTCCGACGACCACCGCGTCGTCCTCGGAGCGAGCGTTGAGCACCTCGATGGAGATGTCGTGCGAGGCGCCCTCGGCGTCGGCCTGCAGCTGCTCGGCCAGGTCGCGGCAGACGGCGGTGAGGGCCGACGCGAAGTCGGACTCGTCGGGTTCCACGCCGCTCGCGCCGGAGCCCAGCAGCGCGACGGTGTCGTTGGTGGACATGCAGCCGTCGGAGTCCAGGCGGTCGAACGTGACGCGCGTCGCCGAGCGCAGGGCCCGGTCGAGCTGCTCGGAGGTGAGCACGGCGTCGGTGGTGATCACGACGAGCATCGTCGCGAGGCCGGGCGCGAGCATCCCGGCGCCCTTCGCCATGCCGCCGACGGTCCAGCCGTCCGGCGAGCGGTACTCGGACTGCTTGGGGCGCGTGTCGGTCGTCATGATGGCCTCCGCAGCGCCGAGACCGGCGTCCGGGGCCAGCGCTGCGGCGGCGGACGAGACACCGCCGAGCAGTACGTCGAGGGGCAGCTGCTCCCCGATCAGGCCGGTGGAGCAGACCAGCACGTCGCCGGCGGAGACGCCGAGCTCCGTCGCCACGGCCTCCGCGGTGGCGTGCGTCGTCTGGAAGCCCTGCGCTCCGGTGTAGCAGTTCGCGCCTCCGGAGTTGAGGACGATCGCGGACACCACGCCGTCCTGGATCACCTGCTCGCTCCACAGCACCGGGTTGGCCTTGCACCGGTTCGTGGTGAACACGGCGGCGGCGGCGTTCAGCGGGCCGCGGTTCTGCACCAGCGCGAGGTCGCGGGCACCGCTCGACTTCAGGCCGGCGACGACACCGGCCGCGGCGAATCCGGATGCTGCGGTGACGCTCACGGCGCGACTCCGTTCACGGTCAGGCCCGTCGTCTCGTCGAGGCCGAGGGCGATGTTGACGGACTGGATGGCCGCGCCGGCCGTCCCCTTGTACAGGTTGTCGAGGGCGAGCACGGTGACGACGCGACCCGCGGCCGCGTCGAGCGCGACGCCGATCAGCACCGTGTTGGCGCCGAGCACGTCCGCGGTGCGCGGCAGCGTCCCCGCGGGGAGCACGTGCACGAACGGCTCGTCCGCGTACGCCTCCTCCCAGACGGCCTGCACCTGCTCGGCGGTGACGCCCGGCCGGACGCGCGCGGTGGAGGTCGCCAGGATGCCGCGCGACATCGGGACGAGCACCGGGGTGAAGCTGACGGTCGGAGCCCCTGCCCCGGCCTTGCGGAGGTTCTGCTGGATCTCCGGGATATGGCGGTGCGTGCCGCCGACGCCGTACGGGTTGGCGGACCCGAGGATCTCGCTCGCCAGGTACATCGTCTTCAGCGACTTGCCCGCGCCGGACGGGCCGACCGCGAGCACCGCGACGATGTCCTCGTCGTCGATGACTCCGGCGCGGATGCCGGGGGCGAGCGCGAGGGACACGGCGCTGGCGTTGCAGCCCGGGGCCGCGATGCGGCGGACGCCGAGGAGGGCGTCGCGCTGCTTGCCGGTGGAGGCGGTGCTGGCGGCGTGCGTGCCTGCCGCGGGTGCGTCGACGCTGCCTGCTGCTGCGTCCGTGGCGAGCGGCAGCTCGGGCACGCCGTACGCCCAGGCGCCGAAGTGCTCGCCGCTGTAGAACGCCGCCCAGTCGGCCGGGTCTTCGAGGCGGTGGTCGGCGCCGCAGTCCACGACGACCGTGTCGTCGGGCAGCTGCGCGGCGATCTCGCCGGACGCGCCGTGCGGCAGCGCCAGGAACACGACGTCGTGACCGGCGAGGTTCTCCGCCGTGGTCTCGAGCAGCGTCAGGTGCGCGAGCGAGCGCAGGTGCGGCTGGTGGGCGATCAGCGGGTGACCGGCGTTCTGGTGCGCGGTGACCGTGCGGATCTCGAAGTCGGGGTGCCCGGCGAGGATGCGCAGCAGCTCACCGCCCGCGTATCCGGATGCGCCTGCGACAGCGACCGAGAAAGTCATGCTTCTTCCTTTTCGAGTGGACGACAGGTGTCTCGGCGACGGCGGCGCCCACGTCGATCCACAACTCGAGGACCGCCCGGAACGCCGCCTAGCTTCGGCGGTCGCGCAGGCGTCGGCGCAGGGCGCGGGCGGCGAATGCCGCACGCGTCGAAGCGGTGCGCCGGACGGAAAGCATGGGACAACCCTAGCGCTCCCTCCCCGGCCCCCGCCAAATCGGGCCGCCTGGCGGTCGCACGTGCCGCCGGCGCGCCCTGCGGCGGCGCCGCGACTGCTGCCTCCCGGAACGTCTGCGGCTGCTCGCGCACGCGCGGACGTTCCGGACGGCGGCAGTTGCGTCGCGGGGGCTCGGTGGGCGTTGCGGACTGCGCCTGTTCGGAACGTCTGCGGCTGCTCGCGCAGGCGCAGACGTTCCGAACGGCAGCAGTCGCCGCCCGCGGGCGGCTACTCGCGGATGGTGGCGCCGAAGAGGTCGCCCGCGCGGGCGGAGCCGGCCAGCTTCGCCTCGCTCGCCTGCGCCGCCGTGAGGGTGCGGTCGTCGGCGCGGAAGCGGAGGGCGAACGTCAGGCTCTTGCGTCCCTCGGGCAGGCCGGGGCCGCGGTAGTCGTCGACCAGGCGGATGTCCTCGAGCAGGGGTCCTGCGCCCTCGCGGACCGCGCGGAGCACGTCCCCGGCCGGGACGTCGAGCGGCACGACGAGCGACAGGTCCTGCGTCGCCGCCGGGAAGCCGGCGATGACGCCCGCCACGACCTCCGGCGGAGCGACGGAGATCAGCGCGTCGAGGTCGAGCTCGAACACCGCGACGACGCGCGGCAGGTCGAGCTCGTGCGCGAGCGCGGGAAGGAGCTCTCCGGCGTAGCCGACCGGCGTGGACGAGCCGTCCGCGCCGAGTGCCAGCAGCCGGGCGGTGCGCCCAGGGTGCAAAGCCTGGTGGGACGACTGCTCGAGGTCGACGGTGACGCCGACGGCGGCAGCGGTCTGGCGGACCATGTCGAGCGCATCCACGAGGCCGGCGGGCACCGGAGGCGTCTCCGGCTGCTTCTCGACGGCGTCGCCGACGACCAACCCCGCGAGGTGCCGCGGCTGGGCGGGGATGCCGGCGTTCAGCCCGGCGAGGATGTCCGGTCCGGGCAGCGCGGCGCCCGGCGGGAGCGTCTCGCTGCCGATCGAGCCGTCGGAGGGGCGGAACACCGTGCCCAGCTCGTACACGCGGAGGTCGACCAGGCCGCGGGCCAGGTTCCGCTTCGCGATGTCGAGCAGCCCCGGGAGGAGCGAGGTGCGCAGGTACGGGGCGGTCGCGTCGAGGGCGTTGGCCAGGCGGACGGCGGGCACGTGGCCGGACACCTCGGGCAGGCCGAAGCGGTCGTTCTGGGCCTCGCTGACGAACGGGAACGACAGCACCTCGGTGGCGCCGTTGTCCGCGAGCGTCTGCGCGACGGCGCGGCGCAGCCGCTGCTCGCGCGTGAGGCCACGGCCGGGAGGAGCCACCGGCAGGACGGAAGGGATGCGGTCGTACCCGAGGATGCGGGCGACCTCCTCCGCCAGGTCGGACTTGTCGCGCAGGTCCGGACGCCACGTGGGCGGGACCACGAGCAGGCCGCCCTCGGTCTCGGTGACCGTGCCGCCGATCTCGGCGAGCGCACCGCGCACCTCGTCGTCGGAGAAGTCGACGCCGATCAGCGAGGAGATGTAGCCCTCCGGAAGCCGGATGGCGTCCGCCTCCTCCGAGGCGTCGAGGAGCGAGCCGAGCTCGTCGGCGTGGCCGCCCGCGAGCTGCTCGAGCAGCTGCACGACGCGGGCCGCCGCGGCGACGGCCACCTGCGGGTCGACGCCGCGCTCGAACCGCTTGGACGCCTCGCTCGGGAGTTTGTGACGGCGGGCCGTGCGTGCGATGGACACCGGGTCGAAGTTCGCCGCCTCGATCAGCACGTTGCGCGTGCCCTCGCGGATCTCCGTCGAGGCTCCGCCCATGACGCCGGCGAGGCCGATCGCGCCGGAGTCGTCGGCGATCACCAGGTCTTCGGGGTCGAGCTTCCTCGTCTGGTCGTCGAGCGTGACCAGGGTCTCGCCGGGCGTCGCCCGGCGCACCACGATGCCGCCCGACAGCCTGTCCAGGTCGTAGCCGTGGATCGGCTGGCCGAGCTCGAGCATCACGTAGTTGGTGATGTCGACGATCAGCGAGATCGAGCGGATGCCGGCGAGCTTGAGGCGCGCGATCATCCACGCGGGGGTGCGACGGGAGCCGTCGACGTCGCGGACGACGCGGGTGACGAACACGCTCGCCCCCACCCGGCCGCGGATCGGTGCGGTGTCCTCGATCGTCACGCTGAAGCCGCTCGCGTGCGCATCCCCCGTGCTCACCGGTACGGCCTCCGCGGGGTCGCGGAACGCCGCGCCCGTCGCGTGCGAGTACTCGCGTGCGATGCCGCGGATGGAGAACGCGTAGCCGCGATCGGGCGTGACGTTCACCTCGACGGCCGCGTCGTCGAGCCCCAGCAGCGACACCGCGTCGGTGCCGACCTCGGGGTCGAGCCCGAGCGTCGCGAGCCGCAGGATGCCGTCGTGCTCCTCGCCCAGACCGAGCTCGCGCGCCGACGCGATCATGCCGTCGGAGATGTGACCGTAGGTCTTGCGGGCGGCGATCGGGAACGGCCCGGGCAGCACCGCACCCGGGAGCGTCACGACGACCTTGTCGCCCTCGAAGAAGTTGCGGGCTCCGCAGACGATGCCGCGCACGTCGGCGCCGCCGTCGGCCGCGGTCTCACCCTCGGGCGCGACGCGGACCTGGCACCAGCGGATGGTCTTGCCGTTGCTCTGCGGCTCCTCGACGAACTCGAGCACCTGGCCGACGACGATCGGCCCGCTGAGCTCGAAGGTGTGGATGTCCTCCTCCTCGAGCCCGACGGACACGAGGGCGGCATGCACCTCCTCCGGGGTCGTTCCGGGCTCCAGGTCGACGAACTCGCCGAGCCAACTCAGGGGGACGCGCATCAGACCACCATTCCGAACTGCTGGGAGAACCGGACATCGCCCTCGGCCATGTCGCGCATGTCCTTGACGTCGTTCCGGAACATCAGGGCGCGCTCGACGCCCATGCCGAACGCGAAGCCCGAGTACACGTCGGGGTCGATGCCCGCGGAGCGCAGCACGTTCGGGTTGACCATGCCGCAGCCGCCCCACTCGATCCACCGGGCGCCGCCCTTGAACGAGGGATGCCACAAGTCGAGCTCGGCGCTGGGCTCGGTGAACGGGAAGTAGTTGGGGCGCAGGCGCACGCGCGCCTCGTCGCCGAACAGCGACTTCACGAAGTGGTCGAGGGTGCCGCGCAGGTGCGCCATCGTGAGGCCCTTGTCGACCGCGATGCCCTCCGTCTGGTGGAACACGGGCAGGTGGGTCGCGTCGAACTCGTCGGTGCGGAACACGCGGCCCGGCGCGATCCGGTACACCGGCAGCTCGTCGCCCAGCAGGGCGCGCAGCTGCACCGGCGAGGTGTGCGTGCGCATCACCAGGTGCGCATCCGTCGGCTCGACGAAGAAGGTGTCCTGCATCGCGCGCGCCGGGTGGTCGGCGTCGAAGTTGAGCGCGTCGAAGTTGTACCACTCGCTCTCGAGCTCGGGGCCTTCCGCGACCTCCCAGCCCATGCCGACGAAGACGTCGGCGATGCGCTCCTGCAGCAGACTCAGGGGGTGGCGTGCGCCGGGCGTCCAGCGCGAGGGCAGCGCCGTGACGTCGACCGTCTCGGCGGCGAGCTGCGCGGCCTCCTCTGCGGAGGCGATCTCGGCCTCCTTGGCGGCGAACGCCTGGTTGACGCGCGCGCGGGCGCCGCCGACCAGCTTGCCCGCCGCGGCCTTCTGGTCGCCGGGGAGCGAGCGGATGCCCGCGTTCAGGCGGGCGAGCGGCGAGCCTTCCGCCGTGTGGTCGTGGCGCACCGTCTTCAGGGCCGCCGAGTCGCTGGCGGCGTCGATGGCGGCGAGGGCCGCATCCACCGCTGCCGCGACGGCGGATTCGGTGATCTCCGTGGTATCTGACACGGTCACCCAGTCTAGTCGGCGCTCGAACCGCCTCCCGGACCGGTGCAGAACGGTGGATGAGCCGTCTGAGGCCGTCTGCTGTGGAGGGATGCGGTCAGGCGCGCTGCGCGAACGCGGACTCGTAGAGGCAGACCGACGCCGCCGTCGCCAGGTTCATCGACTCGGCGCGGCCGTAGATCGGAACGGTCACGACGCGGTCCACGAGAGCGAGCAGCTCGTCCTCCAGACCGTGCGCCTCGTTGCCGAACACCCAGGCGGTCGGCCGGGCGAGCTCGCCGTCACGGCGGGCGGCGAGGAGGTCCTCCCCCTTGATGTCGGCGGCGAGCACCTGCAGCCCGGCCGAGTGCGCACGGCCGATCACGTCGGCGAGATCGGCGCCCACCGCGACGGGGACGTGGAACAGCGACCCGCTGGTCGAGCGGACCACCTTCGGGTTGTACAGGTCGACGGTGCGACCGGTCAGCACGACGGCGTCCGCACCGGCCGAGTCGGCCGCGCGGATGATGGTCCCGGCGTTGCCCGGGTCCCTGACCTCCTCCAGCACGGCCACCAGCTTGGAGGAGTCGGAGAAGATGTCGCGGATGGACGTCGGGAACTGGCGCGCGACGGCCACGAAGCCCTGGGGCGTGATGGTGTCGGCCATGGCGTCCAGCACGTGCTCGGAGACGAACTCGACCTCCACGTCGGCGTCCTCGGCCGCGCGCGCGATCTCCGGGTACCGCTCCAGCGCCGTCGGCGTCGCGAACAGGTCGACCATGAGATCCGGCCGGAAGGTCAGCGCCTCGGACACGGCCTGCGGCCCTTCGAGCAGGAACAGCCCCGTCTCGGAACGGGCGGAGCGCTTGGCGAGCTTGGCGACGGCCCTGACGCGCGGTGAGCGCGGGTTGTCCAGCATGGCACCAGCATATGGGGCCGGTGATCCGAACGGCGCTGCGTCTCGTGTTAAGGGAAAGCGGATGGAGGCTGAACGATGAGAACACTCGGACGAGCGGCACTGATCGCGGGCGGCGCGGCCCTCGCCCTCGGGCTCGGCACAGCGGCGGCGGTCGCGGCGACCGGCGACGGAGGGGGCGACGACGTACGGGTCGTGCAGCCGACGGGGACGCCGAGTCCCACGGTGGAGGACCGCATCGCGCGGCCGACGCCCAGCGACCCGCCGAGCGCGGTCCCGCTCCCCGGCGACGACCACGGCGCCGACGACCCCGCCACACACGACATCGGCGACGACCACGGCGCCGACGACCCCGCCACACACGACATCGGCGACGACCACGGCTCCGGCGGCCACGGCTCCGACGACTGAGCCCCGGACACACGGAACGGCCCGGTCGACTGCTGTCGACCGGGCCGTTCCGTGTGTCCGGGTGTTACGCCGCGGCGTCCGCCTTCGGGGCCGACGTGTCGGCCGGCAGCGCCTTCTTGGCGGTCTCGACGAGCGCCGCGAAGGTCGCGGGCTCGGTCACGGCCAGGTCGGCGAGGATGCGACGGTCCACCTCGACGCCCGCCAGGCCCAGGCCCTGGATGAAGCGGTTGTAGGTGAGGCCGTTGGCACGGGAGGCCGCGTTGATCCGCTGGATCCACAGACGACGGAAGTCGCCCTTGCGCTTGCGGCGGTCGTTGTACGAGTAGACCAGGGAGTGGGTGACCTGCTCCTTAGCCTTGCGGTAGAGGCGCGACCGCTGCCCGCGGTAGCCCTCGGCGCGCTCGAGGATGACCCGACGCTTCTTGTGGGCGTTGACGGCCCTCTTCACTCTTGCCATTAGTCGATTTCCTTCTTAAAAGTGCGTGTCGAGTCGTTACTTGCCGAGCATCCGGCGGATGACCTTGGCGTCCACCTCGGGGACGACCTGGTCCTGGTTCAGCCGGCGGGTGCGACGGCTGGACTTGAGCTCCAGGTTGTGGCGCATGCCGGACTGCTGCTTCATGACCTTGCCGCTGCCGGTGATCTTGAAGCGCTTCTTGGCGCCGGAGTGGGTCTTCTGCTTGGGCATTACTTCTCCTCGTTCGTCGCCTGGGCGGGCGAACTCTCATCGGACTGAGCAGCATCGGCTGCGTCAGCAACCGCATCCTGGTCGCGCCCCTGGGCGCGGGCCTTCGTTGCGGCACGTTGTGCGTTTGCCTCGGCCTTGGCCTCGGACTTGTTCTTCAGCGGGCTGATGATCATCACCATGTTGCGCCCGTCGATCGTGGGGTTCGACTCCACGGTCCCGAGCTCGGCGACGTCTTTCGCGAAGCGCTGGAGGAGGCGGACGCCCTGCTCCGGACGCGACTGCTCGCGGCCGCGGAAGAGGATCATCGCCTTCACCTTGTCGCCGGACTTCAGGAAGCCCTCGGCGCGCTTGCGCTTGGTCTCGTAGTCGTGCTTGTCGATCTTGAGGCGGAACCGCACCTCTTTGAGGATCGTGTTCGCCTGGTTGCGCCGGGCCTCCTTGGCCTTCTGCGCAGCCTCGTACTTGAACTTGCCGTAGTCCATGATCTTGGCGACCGGCGGCTTGGAGTTGGGCGCGACTTCGACCAGGTCGAGGTCGGCCTCCTGCGCGAGTCGCAGCGCGACCTCGATCTTGACGACACCGACCTGCTCTCCGCTGGGGCCGACGAGTCGAACTTCGGGGACGCGGATACGGTCATTCGTACGGGGATCGCTGATGTCTGTCTCCTCTGATCAAGCGATGGTTCTCGGCCACGGCCCGTCGGTGACGGTCCGGCGAAAGAGGAGGTTCCACGCACCAGCACGCCCGCGATCCGGATCTCGTGAGATCGCATCGCAGACTGGTACAGCACCCTGACTACCCCCGCGTTCACACGCGATGGCGGAGTGCAACGACCCGGTAACCTGTAAAACGGTCAAGCGCGGGTGGGAGGAATCTCCACTTTCGTACCGGGACAGATGTCCCGGAGCCCGAACGATTCTAACAGAGGAAAGCAGTGAGCGACACATCCTTCACCTTCGACGAGTCCGGCAGCGACCAGGACGACGTCGCCGAGGCCACCCGCGACATCGCGGAGGTGCCCGCCGTCGAGGTGATCACCACCACCGCCGTGCACCTGATGAGCGCGGCCGCCGTGAAGTGCGGCCTGGCCGACGACCCGGAGCACCAGACCGATCTGGATGAGGCGCGCAAGCTGATCGACGCCCTCGCCGGCCTCGTCACCGCGAGCGCGCAGCACGTCGGCGACCAGCACGCGCGCAGCCTGCGCGACGGCCTGCGGTCGCTCCAGCTGGCCTTCCGCGAGGCGTCCGCGATCCCCGACGAGATCGGCAAGGGCCCGGGCGAGAAGTACACGGGTCCCGTCGGCTGACCATGGCCTTCACCGCGCCTCCCGCCTTCACCACGCGCCCCACCCTGCAGGGCCGGTTCGGGATGTCCGCCTCGACGCATTGGCTGGCGACCGCGGCCGCCCAGGCGGTGCTGGAGCGCGGCGGGAACGCGTTCGACGCGGCGACGGCCGGCGCGTTCGTGCTGCACGTCGTCGAACCGCACCTCAACGGCCCGGGCGGCGACCTGGTCGCGCTGTTCGCCACGGCGGACGACCCGACGCCGGTCGTGCTCTCCGGCCAGGGACCGGCGCCCGCGGGCGCCACACGCGAGCATTACCTGGCCGAGGGCCTGGAGCTGGTCCCCGGGTCCGGCGCCCTCGCGGCGGCGGTGCCCGGCGCGGTGGATGCGTGGCTGCTGCTGCTGAAGGACCACGGCACGTGGGAGCTGGCGGACGTGCTGGCGTTCGCCATCGAGTACGCCGAGCAGGGCCATCCGGTGCTGGAGCGCGTGTGCGCGACCATCCGGGCCGTCGCCCCGCTGTTCACCGAGCACTGGCCGACCTCCGCCGAGCGGTGGATGCCGGGCGGCCGCATCCCGGAGCCCGGCGAGCTGGTCGTCGACCCGGCGTACGCGCGGGTGCTGCGCGGGCTGATCGCCGCGGGCTCCGCGGACGGCAGCCGCGAGGACCGCATCGAGGCGGCGCGCACCGAGTGGGCGACCGGGACCGTCGCCCGGGCGGCGGCCGCCTTCGCCCGGACGCCGCACCGGCACTCCGACGGGGCCGACCACGCCGGCGTCATCGCCGAGCCGGACTTCGCCGCGTACCGGGCGCACTACGAGGACGCGGTCACGCTCGACTTCCGCGGCGCGACCATCGCCAAGACGGGCGCCTGGGGTCAGGGGCCGGCGCTGCTGGCGACGCTGGCCATCCTGGACGGCTTCGACGACGAGCGGCTCGACCCGTCCACGGAGCTCGGCGCGCACACCATCCTGGAAGCCCAGAAGCTCGCCTACGCGGATCGCGACGCCTACTTCGGCGACGACCGGGTGCCGGTCGAGACGCTGCTCTCCCCCGGCTACGCCGGCGAGCGACGCGCGCTGATCGGCGAGACAGCGTCGGCCGAGTTCCGGCCCGGTCGTGTCCCGGGCGTCGAGCCGTTCCGGCCGCCGCTGCGCACCGAGTACACGCCTCCGAGCGGCGTCGCGAGCGAGGGCGTCGGCGAGCCGACGGTCTCGCGCTCCGGCGAGACGCGCGGCGACACCTGCCACATCGACGTGGTGGACCGGTGGGGCAACATCGTCTCGGCCACGCCGTCCGGAGGCTGGCTGCAGTCCTCGCCGACCATCCCGGAGCTCGGCTTCTGCCTGGGCACGCGCCTGCAGATGACCTGGCTCGAGGAGGGCTCCGCCGCCACGCTCGAGCCCGGTAAGCGGCCGCGCACGACGCTCACGCCCACGCTGGTGCTGCGCGACGGCATCCCCGTGACCGCGCTCGGCTCGCCGGGCGGCGACCAGCAGGACCAGTGGCAGCTGCTCTACCTGCTGCGCACGCTGGTCGGCGGCTACACACCGCAGCAGGCGATCGACGCGCCGGCGCTGCACACGACCTCGATCGCCGAGTCGTTCTGGCCGCGCACCTGGGAGCCCGCGGGAGCGGTCGTGGAGGGCCGCCTCGGCGACGAGGTGATCGCGGGGCTGGAGGCACGTGGCCACCGCGTCACGCGCGCCGGCGACTGGACCCTGGGGCGGCTGAGCTCGGTCGGACGCGACCCGGAGACCGGCCTGCTCTCGGCCGCGGCGAACCCGCGGGGGATGCAGGGGTACGCGGCAGGTCGCTGATCCGCCCCGGTCAGCCGGCGGCGTCGACCGCGCGGCGGACGGCGGCGACGGTCCGGCCCGCCTCCTCCGCGTCGGTCAGCCAGTTGCTCACCGAGAACCGCAGGACGGCCCGTCCGTGCCACACCGACGGCGAGGCCAGCGCCTGGCCGTCGGCGAGCAGCGCGGCGCCGACCGCCCGGGTGCGCTCGTCGGCCCCGAACGCCGCGCAGACCTGCGTGTATACGACGTCGTTGAGCACCTCGGCCCCCGGGATCCCGGGGATGCCCTCGGCGATCACCTGCGCCGAGTCGGCCAGCTGCTGCACGAGGCCCGCCACGCCGTCGCGCCCGAGCTGGGCGAGCGTGGCATAAACCGGCACACCGCGCGCGCGGCGGGAGAGCTCCAGCACGCGGTCCGCCGGGTCGGCGACGTCGTCCGATGACGCCAGGTACGCGGCGTGCTGCGCAACCGCGCGGTGCAGCGCCTCCGGGTCGGCCACCGCTGCGATCCCGCAGTCGTACGGCACGTTCAGCGTCTTGTGCGCATCCGTCGCCCACGAGTCGGCGCGCTCGAGCCCGGCGGTCAGATGGCGCAGGCCCGGCGCGGCCTCGGCCCACAGCCCGAAGGCGCCGTCGACATGCACCCACGCGCCCGCCTCGTGCGCGATGTCGGTGAGCTCGCCGAGCGGGTCGAAGGCGCCCGAGTGGATGTTCCCCGCCTGCAGGCAGACGATCGCCGGGCCGCTGCCCTCGGCGAGCGCCGCGCGCAGGGCGTCCGCGCGCATCCTGCCCTGGTCGTCCGCCTCCACGACCTGCCCTCGGCCGAGGCCGGCGACCAGCCCCGAGCTGTCGACGGAGCCGTGCCGCTCCGCGCCGACGAAGAACCGGATGCGGGGACCGCCGGCGAGGCCGCGTTCGGCGGCGTCCCAGCCCGCACGCCGCAGCACCTCATCCCTCGCCGCCACCAGCCCGACCAGGCTGGCGACGGTGGCGCCCGTCACGAAGCCGACCTCCGCGGAGGGTGGCAGCCCGAGCAGGTCCGTGAGCCAGGCCGCGGCCAGTTCCTCCGCGGCGACGACCCCCGGGGTCACGGTGCGGAGCCCGGTGTTCTGGTCCCACGCGGAGACGAGCCAGTCGGCCCCGAGCGACACGGGCTGCGCGCCGCCCATCACCCAGCCGTGGAAGCGCGGCGACCCGATCCGCATCAGCCCCGGCTCGATCGCCTCGGCCATGCGCTGCAGCACCTCCGGCGCCAAGGGGCCGCGGTCGGGCAGCTCGCGCCCCAGCGCATCCTTCACCGCATCGATGTCGGCGGTCGGCGGGATGCGCTCGTCGCGGGTGCCGCCGAGCCACCGCCCGGCGAGCGCGACGGCCTCGTCGAGCGCGGGACCGAACGTCGCCGGATCGCTCACACGGGCATGCTAGCGGCGCACTGCGCGATGGTGGATGCGGGATTCACCAGACCGGCGGACGGCGTTCCTGCCACCGAACCCGGTGCTCCAGCTGGGTCGCCAGCGACAGCAGCGTCCGCTCGCCGCCCGGCCGTCCGATCAGCTGCACGCCCATCGGCAGACCCTCCGCCGTCTGCGAGATCGGCAGCACGACGGCGGGCAGCCCGGTCACGTTCAACATCGACGTGAAGGGGGTGTACTGCACCTGCTGGGCGAAATTGCGCTCGCCGTCCTCCTGGTCGTACCAGCCGACCGGCCGCGGGGTCATCGCCATCGCGGGCGTCAGCACGGCGTCGAACGACGACAACTGCCGGATGAACGAGCGCTCGTAGGCGGTCAGCGCCGCCAGCGCCTCGCTGAGCTCCCGGGCGCTGAGGGCGCGGCCGCGTTCGACCAGCCACGCGGTCAGCGGTTCGAGCAGGTCGAGCACCTCGCCCTCTGCCGGGATGCGCGCGGCGCCCGCCTGCCAGATCGTGCGGAACGCCGGGGCGTAGGTGTCGTCCGGCTCGAGCTCCGCGTCCTCCAGCCCGTGACCCATCGAGTCGAACGCCTCGGCCGCCGTGACCAGCGCATCCATCGCCTCGGGCGCGATCGTGATGTCGTAGGCGCCGTCCCAGGCGGAGGACGTCATCACGCCCAGCTGGAACCGGCCCTCGCCGCGCACGGCCGTGCCGAGGAACGGCCCGTCGTCGTCGTACGGCGCGCGGAGCGTGTAGTGGTGGTCGATGGCGCCGTCGGACCGTTTCGCGATCATCCCGTCGAGCAGCAGGGCGGCGTCCGTCGTCGTCCGCGCGATCGGACCGTCGACCACGAGGCCGGCCAGCGAGGCGATGCCGCTCCCGGCGGGCACCAGCCCGCGCGACGGCTTCAGCCCGACCAGACCGCACGCGGCGGCCGGGATGCGGACGGAACCGCCGCCGTCGGACCCGGGGGCGAACGGGAGCATGCCGGACGCGACGGCGGCCGCCGCTCCCCCGCTGGAGCCTCCGGCGCCGAGTTCCGGGTTCCAGGGGTTGCGCGCGGGCGGCGCCGCGAGCGACTCCGTGTACGCCGGCAGCCCGAACTCCGGAGCGTTGGTCTTGCCGAGGCTGACGGCGCCCGCCGCATCCAGCGTCTCGACGATCTCGTCGCTGGTCTCCGGCACGAAGTCGGCCATGGCCCGCGACCCGAACCCGGTGGGCACGCCCGCGCGCATCCACAGGTCCTTGTCGCCCGAGGGCAGCCCCCACAGCGGAGCGGTCCGCGGCACGCGCTCGGCCACCTCGTCCGCGCGCCGCAGCGCCGCGTCGCGCGTGACCGTGATGAAGGCGCCCAGCTGCGGGTTCAGGCGTTCGACGCGGTCCAGGTAGTGGGAGGCGAGCTCGCGGGGCGACACGCGTCCCGTCTGGAGTTCCTGCCAGAGTTCGAGGGCGGTCAGCTCGTGGAGGTCGGCCATGCGCTCAGGCTATCCGAGGCGGTGGCCAGCTTCGGAGATGTCGATGAGCACCTGGGCATGGACGTGGCCGGGAGCTGTGCGCCCCCGGCCACGGTTTGATGCCATCGGCCTCACTCGCCCGGAGCGGTGCCCGCTCCGTTCGACGATGTCGGTGCCCTCACGCTACGACGCTCCGGCCTCCCGGAACGGAACGCCCGGTGAACTCATAGCGGACCGCTAGCGTGTGTCAGGTGCTGGGCTATGTCTTTCTTGCGGTCGCCATCGCGACCGAGGTCGTCGCGACCACGTTCCTCAAGTTCACCGCGGGCGAGAACGCCAAGTGGTGGGCGTTCGTCATCGTCGTCGTGGGCTACGTGGCGTCGTTCTTCGCGCTGTCGCTCGCCCTGGGGCGCGGCGTGCCGCTCGGGATCGCCTACGCGATCTGGTCCGCCGTCGGCGTCGCGGCGATCGCGATCATCTCCTGGGTGTTCTTCAAGGAGTCGCTCACCTGGGTGCAGATCGCCGGCCTCGTCCTGGTGATCGGCGGCGTCGGGCTGCTCGAGCTGGGCGCCAAGCACACGGCCTAGGCGGATCCGACGAACGCGGCGAGCGCCTCGTCCAGCGTGCGCGCCGGCGCGATGTACTCGTACACCGCCCCGTCACCCGTCGGCACGTACTCCCCCTCGGTGGTCACCGTGACCGCGCCAAGCAGGCGGCCGCGGCCGAGCTCCGCATCCTCGTCCGGGTACGAGTGGTCGTACACGTCGTAGCGGTCGCCGTCCTCGTAGACGGTCAGGTCTTCCAGCAGCGGCATCAGAACCTCCTCGTGAACGGCAACGGCTTCCGCATCCGGATGAGCAGCAGGAGCGGGACGAGCACGTACGGCCCGTTGTACAGCAGGAACACGACCGGGTTGGGCGTGCGATCGCCGACCGGGCCGAAGAACTCCACCCCGAAGATCGGGATGGCGGTGAGGCTGATGATCATCGTGGCGTAGATCACGGCGAACAGCTGGATCCAGTTGTAGCCCTTCACCAGGCAGACGATCAGCAGCACGTAGAACGGCAGGTAGACGAACGCGCTCGTCCCGGTGATGAAGCGCAGCCAGAGCGGCTCGTGCATGTACAGCGGGTCGTACTGGGATGAGTACGTGTAGTTCCACTGCGCCAGGATGTTCGTCGTCGTGGCCGTCTGCGGGATGCCGAGCGTCGGGATGGCGTCGCTGATGATGCACGTCACGATGAACAGCGAGAACATGACGATGAAGAAGATGTCGACCGGCCGCTTGCGCAGCGGCAAATTGGCAGGAGTGGCCGGCGCGGCGGCGACGCGGCCCGCCGCGGTCCCGGGGTTCACGGTGCTCACGCGGCGAGCCTAGCGCCCGTCAGCCGGTGAAGCCGACGTTCGCGAGCACCCGTTTCGCGATCGTCACCTGCTCCTCGTCGTTCGCGCCGTCGCCCTCCACCTGAACCCAGCCGCCCGCCGCGATCACATCCAGCGTGGTCCCGGAGCGGTAGGCCGAGTCGCCGACGCCCGTCACGTCGACCGCACCGGCGGGTCGCGTCTTCTGCGCGTAGACCGCTCCGCCCGGGAGGACCGCGACGGAGAGTCCGGAGGAATCCTGCGTCGTCCAGGCGCACCAGTACGAATGGACGACACTGTTGATCCCCAGGGTCGACAGCGCATCCTCACCCCCGTCGGCGCGGACCTCGGACACCTCCGTCCCGATCACGCCGCCGAGGTCGGCCGCGGTGATCAGGCCGTCGCAGTCCTGCGCCCCGCGCAGTGTGCGTCCCGCGGGCTGCCAGAGCGGCGCCGGGCGGGGAGGGCGCGCACCGCGGGCAGCGCCGCGGCGGAGACCGCCTCGACCCACGCCGACTGCGTGTCGTACGTCGCCGCGCCGTAGTCCCAGACGCCGGCCTTGACCCCGTAATCGCGGGTCAGCGCGAAGAAACCGCAGAACTGGAAGGCGTTCTGCGGGCACATGGAGTATGTGTCCGGTTCGGAGCCGAGCGGCTCATCGAACCCACCGACGTCGATGCCCGCCCGGAAGTCCTCGAACCCTTCGCGGGTGACGCCGGGAACGACGGTCACCCAGCCGTAGAGCTGCTTCTCCGAGACCGGCTGGGACGGGTCGCCCTCGCCCCACATGCACATCAGAGCACCCGCCCGCTCGTCCGCGTAGGACGCCGGGTTGCGCGGCGTCTCGGTCGTGACCCGGTTAGCAGGGACCCGGAACGCGGCGGCCACGACGGCCGGCGGCACGAGCTGGTCGCACGTCAGCGGCACCCGGGCGGTCGGAGCAGTTGCGGCGGCGGCGGTGGGAGTCGGCGTCGGCGACGCGGTGCGAGTCGACGGTGCGGTCCAGGCCGGTGACGGCGCGGCGCACCCCGTCAGCAACGCGGCGACGACGGTCAGCGCGGCGATGGCGCCGGCCCGGATGCTCTTCATATTCCCCCCTCGGTATGCGTCACGAATCGGACGCTCAGGAGGACGCTAACGCATCGCGAACCCGCGTCGTGCCGCCGTTGCCGAAGCGTTATTTGAGGGACTTCTGCATCAGCACGGTGCCCAGCCAGCGGTCGAACTTGTAGCCGACGCGACCCATGCGGCCGATCTCGGTGAAGCCGAAGTTCTCGTGCATCCGGATGGACGCCTCGGCCCCCTTGTCGGCGATGACCGCGATGATCTCCTTGAGCCCCGCGGCCTTCGACCGGTCGATCAGCTCCTGCATCAGCACCGGCCCGAGGCCCTTGCCGGTGGACGCCGCCCCGAGGTAGATCGAGTTCTCCACCGTGAACCGGTAGGCCCGCTTCTGCTTCCACGGCTGGACGAGCGCGTAGCCGAGGATCTGCCCGCTCGGCGACTCGGCGACGATGAACGGCATCCCGAGCTTCGTGAGGTACGCGAACTTGCTCTTCCACTCGCGCAGCGTCATCGCATCCTCGTCGAAGGTCACGGTGCTGTTGGCGACGTAGTGGTTGTAGATCTCGCGCACGTACGGCAGGTCCTCCGGCCGCGCCTCGCGGATCGAGTACTCGAAGGGGGCCTCCGGCGGCTCCGTCTTGCGGAGGTGGCGCGGGAGCACGCGTCGCTCTTGGTATTCCTCTTCCAGCACAGCATCAAGGGTACGTCGCCCGTGTTGCCACGACGTTACGAATGCGCCCTCACGATTGCAGCGTCACGGCTGCAGCGTCCAGTCCACGGGCTTCTCGCCGACCTGCTCCAACAGGGCGTTCGCGCGCGAGAACGGCCGGGAGCCGAAGAACCCGCGCGACGCGGAGAGCGGGCTCGGGTGCGGCGACTCGATCACCGGGTTGCCGTCGAGCAGCGGCTTCAGGGTGGCGGCGTCCCGTCCCCAGAGGATGGACACGAAGGGCCGGCCGCGCGCGACGAGCGAGCGGATGGCGTGCTCGGTCACCGGCTCCCAGCCCTTCCCCCGGTGCGAGGCCGGCTCGCCGGGGCGCACGGTGAGCACGCGGTTGAGCAGCATCACCCCGTTGTCGGCCCACGCGCTGAGGTCGCCGTGCGGCGGTGGCGTCACGCCGAGGTCGTCGCGCAGCTCGCGGTAGATGTTCTGCAGGCTCTTCGGGAGTGGGCGCACGTGGCGCTCAACCGCGAACGACAGCCCGATGGGATGCCCGGGGGTCGGATACGGGTCCTGGCCGACGATCAGCACCCGGACGTCCGCCAGCGGCGCGCGGAACGCCCGCAGCACGGCGTCGCCCGCCGGCAGATAGTGCCGCCCGGCGTTCACCTCTCCGCGCAGGAAGTCGCCCATGTCGGCGATGCGGTCGGCCACCGGTTCCAGCGCCCGGGCCCAGCCGGGATCGATCGAGCCGTCGGCGGCGAGCTCGGTCAGCGTCTTCGCCACGGCCGGGTCAGTGGGTCGCGGCGGTCACCGGCGGGAGGGCCGACCACGGGAAGGTGATCCAGCGGTCGGTGCGGCGCCAGACGAAGTCGGGCTCCAGCACGGTGCGAGGCTTCGAGTAGAGGCAGACGGTGCGCACTTCGGCGCCCGAGGCGGCCATCAGGTCGACGACCATGGCCAGCGTGCGTCCCGAGTCGGATACGTCGTCCACGAGCAGCACCCGCTTCGACTCCAGGGCGGCGGCGTCGAGCATCGGCGGGAGGACGACCGGCTCCGGGAGGCGCGTGTCCACTCCGGTGTAGAACTCGACGTTGAGCGCTCCGCAGGCCTTGATGCCGAGCGCGTAGGAGATCGCTCCGGCGAGCAGCAGGCCGCCGCGGGCGATGGCGACCACCATGTCCGGCTCGTACCCGGACTCGACCACCTCGCCGGCCAGGTGACGGGCCGCCTCGCCGAACTCCAGCCAGCCGAGGACCTCCCGTTCCGTCTCTTCGAGGACGTCTGCTCCGGAATCGTCGAGTTCGCTGGCCATTGCTCTACCGTACCGGGGCCGCGCGGGTGTTAGCATCCGCGCATGACCTCGGAGAAGACGTCGACCCAGGGCCGGGCGACCGTCGCGATCGGCACCACGGCAGCCCTCATCGGATGGCTGGCTCTGGTCGAGCTGACGAGCGGCATCCTGCAGGGGTACTACGTGCCGCTGATCTCCGACATCGTCCGCCACCTCGGCATCCACGACGCCGACTACAACTGGTTCGAAGCGGCCCAGCTCCTGGTCTCCGCGCTGGTCGTCCCCGTGCTCGCCAAGCTCGGCGACATGTTCGGGCACAAGCGCATCCTGCTGGTGGCCACCGCCCTCACCGCGCTGGCCACCTGGGCGCTGGCGTTCTCGGGCGACTTCGTGAGCTACCTGCTCGCCTTCGCGCTGCAGGGGTTCTACGTGGTGTGGCTGCCGCTGGAGGTGGCGCTGATCTTCGACCGCGGACGGCGCAGCGGGACGGCGGCGTCCCGCACCCGGCGCGCAGCAGGGCTGCTCGTCGTCGCGCTGGAGGCCGGGGCGATCCTCGGAGCGGTCGGCGCCGGCCTGCTGTTCGAGGCGCTCGGCGGCAACGTCGCCCTCACGCTGATGGTGCCGGCGGTCGCCGTGACGCTCGTCTTCTTCGCCATCCTGTTCGGCGTCCCCGAATCGGAGCCGGTGGAGGGGCGGACGCTCGACGGCGTGGGCTTCACCCTCCTCGCCCTCGGGCTGCTGCTCATCACCTCGGGCCTCACGTTCCTGCGCCTCAACGGCGTCGGAACCTGGTGGGTCTGGGCGCTCATCCTGCTCGGGGTGCTGACGTTCATCCCGTTCGGCCGGTGGGAGCTGCGGCAGGGCGATCCCGCGATCGACCTGCGGGTGCTGCGCCAGCCCGCGATGTGGCCGGTCCAGCTGACCGCGGGCCTCATCGGGATCAGCCTGCTCGGCGCGCAGGCGCCGCTCAGCACGTACGCGGGCACCGACCCGGCAAACGGCTACGGTCTCGGCCTCTCGGCCGGCCAGCGCAGCATCCTGATCGGCGCCTACCTCATCTCGATGATCGTCGGCGCGCTGCTGTTCCCGCTGGTGTCGTCGTGGCTGACGCCGCGCGTGACGCTGATCGGCGCCTCCTTCCTCGTCGCGATCGGGTACCTCCTGTTCCTGCCGTTCCACCAGCAGACCGGGGAGGTGTTCGTCAACATGGCGATCGCGGGCCTCGGCTCGGGCGCCCTCGTCGGCGCGCTCCCCGCCGCCGCGGCCGCCGCCGCCCCGCGCGGGCAGACCGGCGTCGCCACGGCGCTGACGAACACTACGAAGACCATCGGCGGATCGTTCGCCTCCGCGGTGTTCGGCGTGGTGCTGCTGACGGGCGCCGCGACGGTGACCGCCACCGCCGCGAGCCTGTTCGGTTACATGCTCGTCTGGACCATCTGCGGCCTGGGCGCGCTCGTCGCCGCCGTCCTCCTCTTCTTCGTCCCGCGCCTCGCCTTCGCCGACGCCGAACCCTCCTTGGAGTAGCCATGTCCGACCAGCTCCCACCCGCCGTCGCCGAGGCCCTCACCCGGTTCCTCCTGGAGCAGCGCCGGGTGGCGCCCGGGCTGGTCAGCCGCGCGATCGTCACCGGCTCCGCCGTCGCCGGGGACTGGCATGCCGGCGTGAGCGACATCGACGTGGTGTTCGTCGTCACCCGCGACCCGGTCGACGACCTGCCGGCCCTCGCCGAGCTGCACGCCGCCTCCGAGCCGCACATCGACGGCGTGTACCTGACCGAGTCCGAGCTCTCCCGCGGCCCGGACGTGGTCACGACCGCGCCGCAGGTCGTGGAGGGCGTCCTGGTGTCGGAGCTGCCGGGCGCCCAGCTGAGCTGGATCACCTGGCGGGAGCTGGAGTCCGGCGTGCAGGGGGTCGTCGACGGCGGGGACGTGATCTGGTCGCCCACCGCGGACCGCCACCCGCGGGCGGCGGAGGGCGTCGTCGCGTTCTCGCGCGACAACCTGCTCGACTACTGGCAGCGCATCGGCGACAGCGCCGAACGCGAGCTCGCCGACCGTCCGGACGACGGGCCCATACGCGCCGAGACCGTGCGCTGGGTGGCCCTCGGCCCGATCCGGCTCGTGGCGACCATCGAGACCGGCGACGTGCTGTCGAAGACGGCCGCGGCCGCCTTCGCCGCCGAGCGCTGGCCCGAGCACGCCGAGCTGCTGGAGCGGGTGGTCCGCGACCGCGCGGGCGAGCGGCAGGAGTTCACCGCCGCCGACGGCCGGGAGGCGCTCACGCTGCTGCGCAAGTGCGTCGCCGTGGCGGAGAGCTGACCGCGGGACGGATCAGCCGGCGGCGCCGGTCTCCTCGCCGCGGTCCGCGGTCCGCTCGTCGGGAGCCTCGTGCACCCGCTGGCCCTCGCGCGCCTCACGCACCTCGCGGGCGTCGCGCATGTCCCGGTCGTGCTGCTCGTGGTGCCGCAGGTGCTGCGTCCGGTCGTTCAGGTAGCTCACGATGGTCGCGCTCGAGGTTCCGACGATGGCGATGCCGCCGATCATGAGGATCACGGCGAGGATGCGGCCGGGGATCGTCACCGGGTAGTAGTCGCCGTAGCCGACGGTCGCCATGGTCACGCACGCCCACCAGACCGAGTCGCCGAAGCTCTTGATGTTGGAGCCCGGGGCGTACCGCTCGACCCGGAACTCGGCGAGCGCGATGACGTAGATGAACATGATCACCGCGGTGCCGGCGATGATCACCACGCGGCGGCGCAGGTGCGAGGCGGTGTTGCCCCGCAGCGCCCGGACGTGCCGCAGCCCGGTCAGGAGCCGGAACGGCCGCGCCAGCGGGAGGAAGACGCTCAACAGGTCGATCAGCGAATGGCGGACGAAGTCGCCCTTGTGCTCGGCGAGCACCAGACGCACCGCGTAGTCGAGCACGAAGAAGGCCCACACCGCCAGCAGCACCACCAGGAGGCCGATGCGCAGCGCCTGCGGCGGGTGCTCGTCGAGGACGCTCCACGAGTACGCGACGAGGAACGCGGCCGACGCCACCAGCGCCGGCCAGGCGGTCGCCCGCTCCCAGCGCTCGCGCTTCGCGTCGTCGGGGATCCTCATCGCATCCCCCTAGCCGCGGACCGTGAGCTCGCCCTTGTGCAGCCGATACGGCGCCGCCTGGGCGACCGGCTTCACCACGATCAGGTCAAGGTCCACGTGCCGGGGCAGCGTGAGCGCGTGCACGATGGTCTCCGCCACATCCTCGGCCGACAGCGGCTCCGGCACATCCTCGTACACAGCGTCGCGGCGCGCCTTGTCGCCGCCGAACCGCACCAGCGAGAACTCCTCCGTCGCCACCATCCCGGGCGCCACCTCGACCACGCGGATGGGCTCGCCGTTCAGCTCCAGCCGCAGCACCTCGGTGAGCGCGTGCTCGGCGAACTTCGCGGCGTTGTACCCGCCGCCGCCCACGTAGGCGGTGAGCCCCGCGATGGAGGTGACCACCGCGATGTCGGCGTGGCCGGACTCCGCCGCTCCCTGCCGCAGCAGCGGGAGCAAGGCGGAGATCACCCGCTTGGTGCCGATGACGTTGATCTCGTACATCCACACCCAGTCGTCGACGCTCGACGCCTCGACCGAGTCGAGGCCGTGCGCGCCGCCCGCGTTGTTGACCAGGGCGTGCAGCGGGCCGGTCGACGCCAGGTGGTCGCGCAGTGCATCCACGTCGTCCTGCTTCGTCAGGTCGGCGACGACGTAGGCCGCGCCGGTCTCCTCGGCGAGCGCGCGCAGCCGGTCCTCGCGGCGGGCCACGGCGACCACGTCCCAGCCCTCGGCGCGGAAGGCGCGGACCGTCGCCGCACCGATACCCGAACTCGCTCCCGTCACGACCACACGTCTGCTCATGCCCTCATTGTTACGGGTTACGGCGTGTTTCGGATACGTTGCCCGCCTCCCCCGGCGCGTCTAGCCTGCTGACAACGGCGGTGGCCGACCGCTCGCAGACCCTGCGCTCCATGCGCCCCCAGACCCGAAGGAGAGACGCCATGACCGACGCCGCCGACTGGCAGTTCGAAACCAAGCAGATCCACGCCGGAGCCGCGCCCGACCCCGTGACCAACGCGCGCGCCACGCCGATCTACCAGACCACCTCCTACGTGTTCAACAACGCGGAGCACGCCAAGAACCTGTTCGCGCTGGCCGAGTTCGGCAACATCTACACGCGCATCCAGAACCCGACCCAGGCCGTCGTCGAGGAGCGCGTCGCCGCGCTCGAGGGCGGCACCGGCGCCCTGCTCGTCGCTTCCGGCCAGGCGGCCGAGACGTTCGCCGTGCTGAACATCGCGCAGGCGGGCGACCACATCGTCTCCTCCAGCTCGATCTACGGCGGCACCTACAACCTCTTCAAGTACACGCTCGCGAAGCTCGGCATCGAGACCACGTTCGTCGAGAACCAGGACGACGCCGAGGAGTGGCGCCGCGCGGTCCGCCCGAACACGAAGCTGTTCTTCGCGGAGACCATCGGCAACCCGAAGATCAACATCCTCGACATCGAGCTCGTCGCGGGCGTCGCGCACGAGGCCGGCGTTCCGCTGATCGTCGACAACACGATCGCGACCCCGTACCTGATCCGCCCGTTCGAGTCCGGCGCGGACATCGTCGTGCACTCGGCCACCAAGTTCCTCGGCGGCCACGGCACCGTCATCGGCGGCGTGATCGTCGACGGCGGCAAGTTCGAGTGGTCCAAGAACGTCGAGAAGTTCCCGGGCCTGACCGAGCCCGACCCGTCGTACCACGGCGCGAGCTACACGGCCGCGGTCGGCGACGCGCTCGCCTACATCATCAAGGCGCGCGTGCAGCTGCTCCGCGACCTCGGCGCGGCGATCGCCCCGGCGAGCGCATGGCAGCTCATCCAGGGCATCGAGACCCTCTCGCTCCGCGTCGAGCGCCACACGCAGAACGCGCAGGAGATCGCGGAGTTCCTCGAGTCGCACCCGGACGTCGCCTCGGTGAACTACTCGGGCCTGCCGACGAGCCCCTGGTACGCGGCCGCCAACAAGTACGCCCCCAAGGGCGTCGGTGCGGTGCTGTCCTTCGAGCTCAAGGGCGGGGTGGATGCGGGCGCAGCGCTCGTCGACAACCTGTCACTGTTCAGCCACCTGGCCAACATCGGCGATGTCCGCAGCCTCGTCATCCACCCGGCGTCGACCACGCACTCGCAGCTGACCCCGGAGCAGCAGCTCACCGCGGGTGTCACCCCCGGTCTCGTGCGCCTCTCCGTGGGCCTCGAGAACGTCGACGACCTGAAGGCCGACCTGTCCGCCGGCCTCGCCGCCGCCCGCTCCGTCGCCGAGGCCGCCCGCGCCTGACCAGCCCCCGTCGAGTACACGAAAAGTGCACGCGACACGCCGCCGAAACGTGCACATTTAATTGAAAAAGCTGGGGGGCGGGCGGGGGGGGGTAAATAAGGGGGGCCGGAAGCAGCCCAACCGTGGATATGTAGCA